>JBAVXH010000408.1:0-32469 GCA_049698215.1 Xanthobacteraceae bacterium
GTCGATGTCTGCACCAGCGGCGAACCAGAGCGCGCGGCCTACGCCCTGGTCGTAGGCGCGCGCCGCATACTGATGCTTGAGTCGGCGCCAGCCGCCGAAAATCTTCTCCGACGTGAAATAGACATCATGAAATCCGAGGCCGTCGAAGACGAGCCAACCGTGAACGGCATCGCATGATCGCAAGATGCTGGCACGCCGCCACGGCACACGCGCGAGCGCCCATCCGGCCCCGACATGGGCAAGATAGGTATAGGCGGAGTTGCTGTATCGCATCCAGGACGCAAGCCGCGAACCTCCGAGCATCAAGGCATCTGCGACCGCCGCTCCCATCGCGGCGCCTTCCACGGCAAAGCCGCGGCGATCCAGGTCGATAGGCTCAATCGCGCGCTGCAGCGCCTCAAGGTCGTCCTCGATCAGCGCATGGTTGAAGCCGAACAGGAACGTCTCGCCGATGCCTTCTAGCCGCCTGCGTGCATCAACGCAGGCCGCAAAGCCGCGTGCCTGAAAACTTGCCTCTTTTGGATTGATCTTGAAGAGGCCGCGGAATCGGCGCCCGGCCGTGGCGAACGCGCCGCGTCGTGCATCGGCTCGAACGGCTGCGGCCGGATGGAGCGCTGCGGACATCATTGCCCCCCATCCGCCTTGTCAGCCTCGGACAACAGGCAGGCCCGGACGATGTTGCAGACGGCGTCGATGCCGGTCGCATGGAACTCGCGCCGGGTATTGACCTCTCGAATCCGCGCGCGCCAATCCAAGGGACGGGTCCGGTCTGCCGACGGCTCCCGCCAAAAACGCAGCACGAAGACGTGATCCACGGCGTCCAAACGCGCGGCCATGCTGGAGTTATCTCCCTTGGGGCCAAGCTTACGGACATGATCTTTCATTCCGCTCCCTGAACACTCTCCGGGCGGTAGCCGGCAGCTTGATGCCGGCGCACGAAATGATCTTCGTGCAAAAATTAGCTCCTGAGCGCGGCTGCGCCGCGCTGTGCGCGCGGTCTGCAAATACGCGTGGACTCAAAGCCGCTCGGTTCGAGCGACTTCGCAGCGCTATGGAGATCGGGCTGTTGTGTCAGGAAGGTACTGGCTGTCTCATCTGTCGGCGGCGGCACTGTTGCCGCCGTCGAACACCAGCTTGTCGGAGGGCGAGCCCGCTGCGCTCCTCGACATCGTGCGGTCCGAGGTGAAGGCAAGCCGCGGCGCGGCCGGGCTCGTTGGCGTCGCGGATGTGACTACCGCTGTGGTGAAATGCTCAAGCCGAAGTGCCTCGATCCGCTCGAAGATTTTGCCGGAACGAATGTCATCGACGAGACGCGTGGTTTGGGGAATAGGACCGATACCAAGCTCTTCCTGCAAGCGAACGCGCCAGCGATCGTGCTGACGCAGCGCTTCGCCGCGCTGACCGTTCAGGAGCAACAGGATCACAAGATCGCGATGGACTGATTCACGAAACGGATCGACGGCCAGAATGCGCCGGGCGACTGCGATGGCATCCTCGTACAGGTTGAGGCTCCCGTAATGGCGCACGAGTTCGGTCGCGGCCCGGATGAACAGGGAATGCAGGCGCTCGCGTTCCTCCAGAATCCAATCCGCGTCCTCGCCGTCAAGGAATGGTCCGGTGTAGTCGTCGATCGCCGCTTTAAGCTCGCTCATGAACGCATCGGGCTCCAGCTTCTGCCGGGCGTGACGATCGAGCAATCGCTTCATTGCTGCGCTGAACCGAACGGTGTCGATATCGAGCCACGGCGCCTGCTCCAGAATCACGTCAGACCCGTTGGTGTGGAGGATCTTGCCGCCGTCGCTGCGCGGATCGAGCGCGAGAAGCTTGCGGAAACGCCAGAGTGCCGTGTTCAGGGCCGCACGGGCGCGCTCGGGATCAAGATGTCCCCAGAACTGGTCGGCGAGACGTTCTCGCCGATGCGAACGGCCGATCGATTCAAACAAGAAAGCTGTTAGCGTGCGGCCGCTCGGCCCGAGGTCATCCGCAATGCGCCTCCCATCCACCGAGATCGTCAGGACCCCCAGCATCCGCACTGAGAACATGAACGCCTCCGCCACATACGACGCAGTGCCGACTGGCTGCACCGCGCAAACGGCGGGGGCAGACCGACGCCGGTTCTTCCAGCATATTCTCACAACCAACGATGGTTAATACCTTAACTTGTATACGACAGTCACTACGCAACTCTCACCGCATTCTCTCTGCGCCTTATGGCTGGGTCTAGCGCCGGAGTTCGACCTGAGGCACCGGGTCGCATCGGGCCGGCCGGCCGCCGGAAAAGTGGCCAAGTGATACCGCTCTAACCGCAAAAGCGAAGAAGCTTTGCTCCGCGATTTCGGGTCAGACATGGTCGTATCGAGGCTTGCACCTCGGCGCGGCCGGGAGCGGGCCCAGAAAATGGGCATAGTCGGAGCCGAGCGTGCTGCGCGAATACTGGTACATTGCGGGGCAAAGCGGCGAGCTCGCGGCCGGCAAGCCGATTGCACGACGGCTACTCGGAACCGACCTCGTTCTGTGGCGCGACCGTAATGGCGGCGTCAATGCCTTGCAGGAATATTGCGCGCATCGTGGCGCGCCGCTGTCTCGCGGACGTGTTCAGGGCGACAACATCCAATGCCCGTTCCACGGCTGGACCTTCGACCGCAGCGGACGCTGCGTTGCGATCCCCTCACTGCCCGACGATTGCCCGATACCACGGCGAGCGACAGTGCGGGCATACCCCGCCCGGGAGGCAGGTGGCTATGTCTGGGTTTACCTCGGCGAGAAGACCGACACGCTGCCGCCGCTCCCCCTCCCGCCCGAGTTCGATGAACCCGGATGGGCGATCGCGCGTCGCTATCATGACGTCGAGACCGACTACACGCGCCTCGTCGAGCAGAACGTCGACCTGGTACATTTCGGATTCGTGCATCGCGGCACTTTTGGCCGCAACATGGGACCGAAGGACTGGGAACAATGGGAGGTTACGTCCTCGCCGCAAGGTTTCAGAATCAAGTACGGCAACGACGTTCCAACTTGGATACTGAACAAGCGCTGGAACAGCCGCATCGGAGCAAGCGATGCTCTGATGGCTGGAATCCATTTCGAAATGCCCAACGTGTTTAGAGTCGTTCAGAGCGGAATGGTGCTTGGGCTTTTTTCCGTGCCGATCGAGCGCGGCCGAACGCGGTTATATCAGTATACCGCACGGTGTTGGTTTACCGGTGTCCCCGTCCTGTCCTGGCTGCTCAGCCAGCTGACGCTGCAGCTCAACCGAATAATTCTTGCCGAGGATATGCCCATTCTCCTGCGGCAGAAACCCAACCGGATCCCGGACGATCCACGCGCAGAGGTCTTGATCGCCTCCGATCGGGCCGAATTGCTGTATCGCGGCTTGCGCGCCAATTATTTCAAAGCGCACCCGAGCGAGTCGCCGATCCGGCCACCTCACGCCGCCGGCGCGGACAGAGATCTGGCCAGTACGCGGCCAAGGGCGCAGGCCGCCAGTTGATCAATACGCGAGAAGCCGCAAGCGCGCGGCTTCCACCCATGTGAGACATGCTCCCGCCGTCGCTTCCAGGACTGCCGATCCTCGGCAACATGCTCGAGTTCCGCAGGGATCCCGTGGCATGCATACGTGCGGCCTATTCCCGGCTCGGTCCGATCTTCGCCCTGCGCCTGGGCCCGAAGCAGGTCGTCGTCATGATCGGGCCGGAGTACCACCGGCTGTTTTTCAAGGAGAGTGACCGCAGCCTGACGACTCCGGAGGTCTATTACTTCCTCACCCCGATGTTCGGCGAAGTGCTCGGAGCCTGCCCGTTTCACGACTACAAGGCGCAACGCCGGGCGATCAGCCGATTCTTCGCAAGGGACGTTCTCGATCGGCATGTCGAGGTGATGCTCCGGGAAACCGAAGCCTTTGCCGAGGCGCTCGGCCAAAGCGGTGAGTTCGAGTTGTGGCAGGCGGCCGAACATCTCGCTCTGACCATCGCGGCGAAAGCCGTGCTGGGGGCGGACTTCTGGAAAGAGCCGGGGGCGGATTTCTGCACGCTGTTTCGCGATATCGCGGGAGGCATGGATTACATCCTGCCGTCCAATCTACCCTTGCCCAGATTTCTGCGTCGAAACGCCGCGCGACGCAAACTCGTAGACCACATCGGTCAGCTGGTCGAACGACGGCGCCGGCCAGGCGGGGCCATCGACGATCTGTTCCAGCATTTCGTCGATGCGCAGGGTGCGGACGGATCGCCATTGCGGCCTGAAACGGTTGCGGGCCTTGCCATGATCATGGTCCACGGCGCCTACGAGACGGTCGCCGCACAGGCCTGCTGGTGCCTCATCGACCTGATCGTGCGACCCCAGCTCCTCGACGATGTGCTGCGCGAGCAGCAAATCGTGCTCGGTGGCGACGGGACGCTGACAGCGGAGGCCCTCGACAAGCTGGTCTTGCTGCGTTCCTGCATTCAAGAAACCATGCGGCTCCGCCCGGCCGCGACGGTCGTCTGCCGCTACGCAGCCAAGTCGGTCACGGCGGGGCCATATACGATTCCCGTCGGAAGCCTGGTGATGATCTGCCCGGGCGCGGCCCACCGGTTGCCCGACCTGTTCCCGGAACCCGATGTGTTCCGTGCGGATCGGTTCCAGAACGATCCGTCCTGCGGCGATCGTCACAATTTCGTGACGTTCGGGGGCGGGCAACATGGTTGTCTGGGCGCGGACTTCACCCTTGCGGAAATTTCCATCCTGCTCACGACATTTCTGCGCCGATTCACGCTGCGCCTGACGACGCCATATCCGCAGCCGGACTATGCGCTCAGCGTCACCCGTCCCAAGCCGCCCTGCATCGTCCGTTATGCGACGCGGTGCCCGGTTTCGGCCCCGATCAGCGCCGAATCGGCCGCAGCCTAGGGGGCTGCGCGACCCAAATGGTCAAGATGGGAGAAGTTTGCCGGCCGCGCCCAAGCGCATAGTTCAAGCAATCCATCAGTACTCGCGTCGAGTCCATTCAATCCTGCGGGAGCAGAACATGTCGGACATCAGATCTCGTCTCTTCGGTGAGGGGCCCTCCAAGCGCCAGCGTACCCAAATCCAGCGGACCGTTGACTTCATGGCCGCCTTCAACGCGCGCGACCTCAAAACCTTGCGATCGTTCTTTGCCGAAAAGCACGTTGATCGCACCTTTTTCGGGCACGAGGCGATCGACCGCGATTCGAAGTTGCGAATGTTCGCCGGAATGTTTGAGACCTTCCCGGACTGGAAGGAGACGCTCGACGAGCTTGTCCCGACCGAGAAGAATCAGATGGTGATTCGCCATACCGGCCGCGGCACCCAGGAGAAGGCGTTCCTCGGCCGCCAGGCGACCGGTCGCCAGCTCGCCGCCACCTATATCGACATCGTCACCTTCGATGACGATGACCGTATCATCGAATACAAGACCGGCCAGTTCCCGTTCACCTCGTTCTTCGAAGAACACATCGTGGGCGCCGAGAATGTGATGGAAACTCGTGCCGAACAGGGCGGAAACACGATTTCGTCCGCTACTCGGTCGCAGCTTTATTCCGCCCTTACCGACAGCACGATCGAAGCTCGCGAATTCCAGATCGCGAAGTCTGCGGCGGAACCCTTGCGGCGCTGTGAGGCGCTGCTCGAGACCAACCTGCGCCGCTGCCTCAATGAAGCGAAAGACGGTTCGCATTTCTGCGAGATTCATCAGCACACCGGCTGGGGACCTGCAGCGATCGCGGATATCATCAAATAGCGGGCGTTGGTGCTCCTAAAGTTGTAATAGGAGCAGCGATTTCATAGCATCCCTGCAGCCTGGCAGGCGTTGGGTCACGGATCGATGTCATCAGGATTCGATCCGTGAGCCCTGCGCCCACGAATGTGCGGCAGGCCACGGCCCAGCTGCCGCAGCATCATCTCGGCTTCACGATGGCAAGCGCCCGCGGGAGGCTGCGTCTTATTGACCTTTGGAGGGTAATCGATGAGTTTTTGGACCGCAGACCGAAATCGGGCCGCCGGGAAACTCGATGATCCGGTCAAGAGTCTGATTCAAAACATCGAGACCGAGCGCAAAGCCCTGGTGGCACATCCCGTCTACAACAATATCCGCTCGGTCGATGAGCTGTACATCTTCATGCAGCATCACGTGTTCGCGGTTTGGGATTTCATGTCCCTGCTCAAGTCGCTGCAGCGGATGCTGTCTTGTGTTGAGGTTCCCTGGGTGCCCGTCGGAGATCCTCACACCCGGCGCCTGGTGAACGACATCGTCATGTCCGAGGAGACCGACGAGGCTGGCAACGGCGGCTTTAGCAGCCATTTCGAGCTCTATCTCGGCGCGATGCAGCAGGTTGGAGCTGACACCGCCGCGATCGACGATTTCGTTGCACGCATGCGGCGGAAGGAACGCGTCGAGCATGCACTCGACCGTTGTGGCGCACCGTCCGGTGCGCGGCGCTTCGTAGAGACGACCTTTTCGATCATCAATACCGGCGATCTCCACCGGATCGCAGCCTGTTTCACATTCGGCCGCGAGGATGTCGTCCCCGACATGTTCCGCAACATCGTGGTCGAGATGCGCAAGAGCAACCGCGCCCAACTCGACCGCTTCATTTACTACCTCGACCGTCATATTGCGGTCGATACCGATGTGCACGGCCCGATGGCTTTCGACATGATCGCCCGTCTCTGCGGAGACGACGCGCGCAAGTGGGAGCAGGCCCAGGAGGCCGCTATCTTCGGGATCAGGTCCCGGGTCAAACTGTGGGATTCGGTGGTCACGACCATCCATGAGCATCGTGCCGCGCAGGCGCCGAAACGGTCGGAGGGCGCCAAGCCGACCGATCGCGATAGCAAGCTTCGGCAGATGCTCGATAACCGCCGCGCCGCGCGCCGCGCCCCCGACCCGCTTGCGAAT
The DNA here is from genome assembly GCA_049698215.1 of Xanthobacteraceae bacterium. Classification (GTDB taxonomy): domain Bacteria; phylum Pseudomonadota; class Alphaproteobacteria; order Rhizobiales; family Xanthobacteraceae; genus PALSA-894. Next base: position 6,896 of record JBAVXH010000408.1, read on the forward strand.
CTGATGAAGCTCAACGGCTCACGTGGCCGGGATCCGGCGTCTCGTCCGATCAGGTGACGTTGTCACGCCCTTGTTATTGATTCACACCGAGACCGCATCTTGCGGTCTCGGATCGGCGAGCTGCACCCCGCGGAGGCGTCTTTTCGCCGCTATCCGGTCCAGCCGCTCTTTCTGATCACATAGAGCTTGTGCAGCGGATTGCGCACCGGGAGCGTGCGCTCGAATGTCAGGCCGGCCGTGCGACACAGCGACTTCATATGGCTCTCGGAAAAGCTCGTGTTGCCGAGTGCGGAGCCGGATGACGCAAGGCCGACCGGCAGATTGTAGAACAACTTGGTCGCATGCAGCACCACGCCGACGGGCCCCGCTTCGTCCGTCGAATCGTCGCCAGCGCCGATCTCGAGCACCAACAGCGTGCCGTCCTTCTTCAGGCCGCGCGCGAATGCCGCCAGGCCCTCGACGGGGTCAGGCATGTCATGCAGCGAGTCAAAGGCGGTGACGAGATCGAACTGGCTGGACAGCCCCTTCGTCACATCGCGCACCTCGAAGCTGACCCGCTCGGCAACTCCCGCCGCCGCCGCGTTCCGCGTTGCGCGCTCAATCGACGGCGCGAAGGCGTCGAAGCCGGTGAAGCGCGACGCCGGAAACGCCTTCGCCATTGCGATCACAGCGCGCCCGGCACCGCACCCGACATCGGCTACGGTGGCGCCGGCGTGGAGCCGGCTGGCAAGCGGCAGCGAAGCCAGCCAGTGCTCGACCAGCTCATGCTCGAACCAGGTCGCGCTCAGCCGCTCCATCCCCTCGCGCAAGTCAGACGAATAGGCTGCCTGCGGCACGCCGCCGCCATTGCGGAAGGCGTCGAGCAGCCTCGGCAACTGATCCGCGAAGCTTCCGATCTGCTGCAGCCCGCCGGCAAAGCACATTGGACCTCCGTCGTTGGCGACGATCATGGCGTGCTCGGGCGGCAGGCTGTATTTCCCGTCGTGATCGCGTTCGAGGTAACCGGCGCACGTCATTACGCGCAGCCATTCCGCGGTCATCTCGGGACACAGCTGTTGGCGGCGCGCGAACTCAGCGGCTGACACCGGACCAAGAGCGGAGAGTGCTTTTAGCAACCCGAGCTTGTCACCGAGATAGCCGGCGAGAGCACCAAGCGCCGCGCTCATATCGAAGAAGATGCGCTGCTGGAACTTGAACATCTTGTCGAGCTGCAGCGGCGGCTCGGGAGCTTCATAGCGCGGATCGAGTTGCGGTTGCGTAGGCATGGGCCACCTCACTACGACACCCGGGTGGATGACGATGCTAACGCCCCCGCCGGAGCACAGACTTCTTCGCACTTGCGCGAGACGCGCCGCCAAGGTCGACCGTGGGCACCGCGGCGGTCATCGGCTCAACCTGACCGGATGGGTACGCTACGCTGCGGTCGCGTAGGCTCGCTTCAGCCACCCCTGCACCTCCGCATCGACCTCCTCGGGCGCCGACAACGACATGAAATGTGACATGCGCCCGCCGCGCGCAGGAGCAACGCGCAGTCGCGAGCTCTTCGGCGCGGCGCCATCGAACGCGAAATACAGCTCGACCTTCTCCCGCCCCGCCGGCCTGATCAGCGCAAACTGGCGCCGCCGCCAAAACGGCACGTAGGTCTTGCAGGCCCGCGGCCTCGCGTCGGGCAACGCCTTAACGGCGCGCAACACATTTTCGTAGATCTTGCGCTGCGCGGTTCGGCGGCGGAACAGGTTGTCGACGAGCGCGGCCTCGTCGTCATACGCACTGCCGTCGTCTTTGGCCTGGGCCGCGATGATCTGAGCCGTAACGTGACCGAGCTCGTGCACGCTCTTGAGCCAGCGCACCCGCTCGGTCGATCCGGCGGGACCCTCCTTTTTCGTCAGCGCGATCCACTGCTGCAGCGACTTACCGGTCTTTTCCGGGAGGTTCGCGGCGATCGCCTTCATCATGTCGCGCGGGCCAAGCGGCACTGGAAATCCCCTAGCGTTGCCGTCCAACGGGGGGATCATACCGGGGCCGGCTCTGCCCTTTCAATTGCTTTGGGCAGCTTGTTGCCGATCATGTCTTGCCAGCCGCGCTTGAGAAACCGTCCGATCAGAGAATACTTCAGGCCGCGGAACCCCGCTTGCGAGAACGTGAGGGTCGTCCCCTCGCCCGCGGGCCGCAGCAAGAACGTGACCAAGGTGGGAGGCATGTCCGGCGCGCCGATCCAGGCCATCGCGAGGCGCTCACGCGGCACAACGTCAAGCACTTTGCATTTCACGATACCGTCCCAGGCGAAGCGCGGCTTGTCGCGAAATTCGAACTGATGCCCCTCCTCTGGCTTGAAATCGTTGCGCATCAACCAGCGGGCAAGGATCTGCGGGTCGGTGAGCGCGCGCCAGACGTCCGCCGGCGGATCCGGCAGCGTCTTCTCCAGGTGGATGTCGTATGTGAATAGCGCCACGGCGCTGCGACCTCTCTCCGGTCAGCCTGCAACCAGCGCTTTCGCATCGTGCAAGGCTTTCGTCCAAAGGGTCCCAAAGCGGGTGCGCTGCACGGCCTGCTCGGTGGGGAGCGGGTCGATCGCAGGCCACCCGTCATGGGTCACGACGAGCAGCGCACCCGACGGCCATGGCTGCAACGCGATGCGACAGTCGGTGGCAACACGCCATCTCGGTGCGCTCAACTTGAAGTGCAGGCTCGCACTCTCCTTCTGAACGCCACTGACGTGCAACCGTTCCGGCGCGCCGCCATCAGTCATGAGCAATGTCGCACCAGAAGCAATGGCGCCGCCGGTCCAGGGTAACCACCGGCCCTGGCCCTCCGATGAAAGAAGCTGCGCGAACGCCGCCGCAGGCTCGAGCGCAAGCTCGATCGATCCGCTGAATTCCTTTCGCCAGGCATAGCGCGTGTTGCGCCCCGTGACTCGATGACCCTGCAGGCGCTGCAGGAAATCGGTCCAACCTTCGATCATCTCGTCGCAGCCAGACGGCGTTCGGCTTGGCTCGGTGTCGGTCACGGTCACGCGGCAGGCGCCATCCTCCGCGGCGATCGACCACGCGATCGCGTCGGTCGGACTGGTCCCGAGGAAGCGCCAGTCATACGCGATGCTGTGCGGCGGACCGAGGCGGACTTTGCTGATCGCAAAGAAGTCACCGTCCCCGAAGTCGAGCCGGTGCGTGCCGCCAGGGCGCAACGTCTCGGACAGGTCGCCGAACCAACGCGCCACGCTGTCGCGCTCGGTCAGGGCACGCCACGCATCCGCGGGCGTGCCGGGAACCAGGACCGAAACCCGCACCGCGCCTCCGCCCAAAACCTCGCCTTTCGGCGCGGGCCAGGACTTTGCCGACGCGCTGGCAGCCGAGGTCTGCATGGCGGTGCTCCGTCGCGGTGACTTCACCAGTTATGCGGCGCGCTTTGGCGCGCATTCATCATGAAGAGTTGCTGCGCCCGGCGTCCGCTCTCGGCCCAATAGCCGGTCAGGATGCGTCGCTCGGATTTTTGCAGGTCGCCCGGCAGCGCCTCCCAATTGTAATGGAAGGCCTGAAGCAGGCACTTGCCCCAACCGGCGGGTTCGAGCCAAATCCGGCCGCTGACATCGCAGTTCCAGGCCGGCCGGCGCAGTCGATAGTCGATCGAGGGCAGGAATGACGGTGGGAGTTCGCCGGGCCCGACGACCTTGTCGACCGTCATTTCGAGAGCGCCACTCGCGTCGCCCATCATGATTGGAATCTGACTCCCGGCCTGCAGCTCGCCGCTGCGCGCGATCAGCCAGTATTTGAGCGCATTCGCACTGAACAGAGCGTCCCAAGCGGGATACACCGGCATCGGCAGCTCGACCTGCACGTAAGGCCCCATGCGCCGCCACGGCCAACGCCAGTTCAAACCAGTGCGCAGATGCGCGCCGAGCTGCTCAAGAATGCCAGGCCAGCCGCCACCGTTCCAGGTCTGCCAATCCCACGGCGGATTGGTCGCCTCCTCGACTACCGTCACACGCGTTCCGACCCCGGCATCCTGCAATTGCCAGGTCACGCAAGTGACTTGGCCGAGCCCGAGCCAGCGCGCGTAGTAGCGTAGCTTGCGTGGCGCTTCGACTTCGATCGGACGGACCAGGAAGAATTCGCCGTCCTCGAAGTCGAGCACCATGTCGCGATCGGTGGCCAAAAACGAACCGACGCTGATCCCCAGCCATTTGGCGAGCCGTTCCGGCTCGACCAGTGCGCGCCAAACCCGATCCACCGGATAGGGAAGCATGATGACCGATTCGAGACGCTCCCAGCGCTCGCGTGCGACCGTCATCGCGCCCATGCCATGCAGGCTTGGCAGCGTACGATTGCCCTCGCGCAGGTTGAAGTGCTCGAGCCCTTGACGCGGCGGCGGCGGCGCAAACGGAAATGAGCCGGCGCCACCTCCACCTGGATCCTGCATCGCCGTCTCGTGGTCCGCCACGGCCATCTCCAAGTTCGCTGGTGCAACGCACGTTGCCGGCGCCGCCTCGGCGGGCGCCGGCAACTTGTTACTGCTCAGGCCGCTGCGTCAGGACAGCGCCTTGCGGCGTGCGCCGGCGTCGCGCATGTCCCCGAGCTGTTCCTCGGTGAGATATGTTCCCATCACGAAGGTCAGTGCGGTGAGGTAGGCTACCACCGGTCCCTGCGGATCATTCATGTCGTAGAGTGGCAGGTTGCGGTAGATGCGGCCGACGCCCGGATTCCCTGCCGGCGGAATGGCGCGCACGTTGTCGATCGTGAGCTCGATCGGCTCCTTGTTGAAGAAGCACTTGCCGAGCGCCGGTGCCTCGAAGATCGCGCCGACCGCCATCCGACAAGCTTTCTCGGGCTGCGACTTGTCGAGATCCTCGAACGGAGTGCGCAGCTGACCAGCAGACAGATATTCGGGGTTGAGCGTGACGATGATATCGCCCATCGTCTCCGTCTTGCCGACCATGCGCATCTCGATCAGATTGGTGTACACCTCAGAATTGACCCAATCCGCACACGTCGGTTGCGAGCGCGCCACCCGCACGTAGCCCGAAAAGTCCACCGTAAATTCGCCGATACCGGCAACGTAGAAGGTATCCTTCGACGTAATGCCGAGATTATCGATCCCGGTCGGTGGCGGCGTGAACGGCTCGACCCGACGCGGGCCGTACAGATTCTCCAGGCGCGGGTGATCGATCGGAACGCCTGAGCTGATCTTGCCTTCTGTAGTGATGAGGGTCGGCATGTGTTGATCCTCCTATTACGTCAGATTTGCGCGGCGCGTGCAGCAGGTGACGCCCGGCTTGTCGGCGACACCGTCCATGTTCATGTCGAGCTCGCCATCCACAGTCGAGTAGACCTTGCGAGAGTTGAGGTCGATCTTTCCGTCGCCGTCCCAATCGTTGAGCTTGCCCTTGAAGGTGCCGGCGATGAAGACGTTCGACATCGGACCCGCGACCGGGTGATGCAGCGTCGACAGGATCGCATTGCCTGGTCGCAGGATCTCATCCAGCTGCTTGCCTGCCACACGGTCCAGGTCGAAGTAGCCCCAGCCCTGGAACCGGCCGCGCACATACCGGATCGCATCCTGGCCATGGATCTTGAACCGCGGTTCGAGATGCCAGCAGCCCGACCGCATGAAGCTGATGGTCACGTCCTCGGTACCCTTCGACGCGTCATCGGCGTGGCCTGACAGGAAGAAAGTGCGCGGCACCGCGGATTCGAAGTAGAAGTTGCCACGGTCCGGGCGCGTGCGTTCGGTGAAGCCGCGGAATAGATAGTTGTCGACATGCGGCGAGCCGTCCTTGTGCAGGCCATCGATCTGTTTCGCGATGACGAGCTGGCGCTCGCGTGTAGCAACGTTCGGGCAGGCATGCGCCTGTCCATAGACCCGCGCCAGGCCCTGCGGTCCGAGCGACAGCTTGCCCCACACTTTGTTCTCAGGGTCGAGCCGGATGTAGAGATCGCAGTGGATCAGCAGGTAGATCGTTTCGTCGAACGTGCGGCCCTTGGTGTAGACGCAATCACGTTTGTCGAAGGCCGGATCGCCGGTCGTCAATTCACTGGCGAAGAGCTGCGCCCATTCGGCAATCTCAGGATCAGGATCGTTGACGAAAGCGCGCAATCCCTGCACGCCGCTGAGCCCGCCGAGCTTCTCCATCGCCCAAAGCGCGTCCCAACGCACTTCGCGATCTTTGTCGGTCCGCACCACCTCGGACAGGAGTTCAATCGCGTCGGGTTCGTTGCGGTCGACGTACTCATAGAGCGCCTGCTCACGCATCACGGGATCCGGATGCTTGAGGGCTGCCTCAGAGAGGTCGTCGCTCGCACGAGAATCAAGTCTGATCGCGACGCGATCGAGAGCGTAGCCGAAATCGCTGGACCAGGCCGCGGGGTCACCCGCGATGTAGCGCGGGTCGGCTTGTCCAAGAGTCGTCTTGGTTTGAACCGAATAGGCTTCCTGCTGATGCGGGCTCAGTTGGCTGAACGGGATCACGCCCCGATCTACGCCAACAACCCGATAGTCAAGGCCTTGAGCGCCAGCGGCGAAGCTTTGTAGCAGAATTCCCTTGTTGCAAAGATCAATCGCCATGATCCGCTCCCTGTGAACCGCGATCCGAATTCGCGAATAGCCATCCGCATAGTAGCGGCGTGCGACGGCGCTGTTCTTCTCTGAAATTGACAAAGTTGGGATCGCGACGCGCTTAACGTTGTTGCCTTCGCGCCCGCGCCTCTTTTGGCTTCCGGTCGCGGATGTTCGTGTGCACAGACGCGAAAGAGAGCGTGGCGTGAGAGTCGTGAGAGTGCGTTCAGAGCTTCAAGGAATTGTCTTCTTACGCAATCGCGACACCGTGCTGGGCCGGGTTCTGTAACCTCAAGCCACAACGTGAGGGATGCAGAGAAGAGAGAAGGATGCCCAATGGTCCAGTGCCTCGGCGCGGACGGGTGTCGGATCTCGCTTTAGAAAACGGGCGGTAGCGTCATGCGAGTGCAAGACTGTGACCTCGGCCGCAATCACGACCTCCATTTGCGCAGCATCCAGCGTGTCATCTCGCTCATCGCCGGCCGGCTCGACGTCGCGATAAGCAATGAACAAATGGCGGATATCGCCTGCTTCAGCCCATGCCATTTCAATCGGCTGTTTCGTCGCGTGACGGGTATTCCGCCGATTCAATTTCACTATGCGCTGCGCATCGCTCGCGCGAAGGAATTGCTGATCGAGACGGATCTCAGAATAACGGAAATCTGCTTCGACGTCGGATACAACAGTCTCGGCACCTTCATAACCCGCTTTAACGAGTTGGTCGGTCTATCGCCAAGCGCGTTCCGCCGCTTGGCACGCAGGATCGCGGGCGCTGATCTCGCGGATATTCAATTGCCTTCCCCCTCCCGCCACGATCCAGATTATCCGGGCGTTATCACCGGATCCATCAAGCAGGAAGGCGAACCCGGCTTGGTGTTCGCGGGGTTGTTCCGGCGCGCCTTGCCGGAGGGACAGCCGACCTCGTGCGCGCTTGTCTGCAACGAATCCAACTATGCGCTGCCTATGCCCGAGGATGGAGTCTGGCGCGTCCTCTCGGTGGCTGTACCGTGGACATCGCCCGCGATCGATCTCTTGACGCTAAGAGCCTGCCTGCGGGGACGCAGCAGTCCCATCATCGTGGCGAACGGGCGGTGGCACGGCGATGGCGAGATCACGCTTGCGCCACCCTCTGCGCTTGACCCGCCGATTCTTGCTGCCCTTCCGATACAATTCGGACGGCCGGACGACACATGCGTCCGACCCTACTACGAGCGGACCGCCTTGCAGCCGGCCGATGCCTAGCTGTCACGCGTTTGTCGGCACCTTGCGCGCGTCGCAATGTGCGGCCCAAGACTAGGCAGCGGCGGCCCGCTTCTCGGCCCAGTATTCCATCAGTCCGATCATCGCAAACGGCATCGGCAGCAAATTCATGACGAAGTGCCAGGTGACGCGGCAGCCTACGGCGACCTCACGATCGAAACCGGTGACCGCTCCAAACAGCGTGCTTAAACCGATCGGCTTTCCAACAAAGAGTGCAGTCGCTGTGAGCATGATGTGTTCGTACAGGTGAAATCCCTCGATATAGATCGCCCAGCGTACCCACTTCGATGGAGCGCAATAGTAGAGACATGCAAGCCCGCAGAGAAATATGCTGTTGCCGACGAGGTGCAGAATTTCCATTCCCATCATCATGCGGCGTGCAGGGTCCGCGGCTGGGAAAAGGAAGAGGCCGGTCTGGCGCACGAGCTCGGTGACCCACGGCGACATCCAGGGCGTGTCTCTGCCACAGATGTTGGACAGGTCTCCCAGAACCCACACGGCAAATTGGAAAGCGTGCTCCGCGAAATGGCCGACCTGGAAGATCAAGCCGAGCGCCGCCGCCACGGTCATGGCTACAAAAAACGCGGATCGGTCCTCCAACAAAGGACGCAAGGCCTGTAGGCCTCGAGGTGCGGTGATTTGTCCGTCGGTACCCTGGAGAGCAAGTTGCTGACTCTTCAAGTGCTGTGTCGCCATGCCTTTACCCCTTTGACGCGAAGTTGCCAGGCGGAGACGCACGGTAAAATAATCGGACGGCATCGCGTCCGTCACTTTCCGCGCTCAATACTCTTCTAGTGTACGAGCGTTTGGCCGCTCTCTCGGTTGCGTCACCATGGTGTCTGCAAAACGCGGCCGGGATTTCCCTGCTGTTGAACAACAGCGTCGTGACCGGACCATGGGCATCGCCGATCCGAGCCTGCCAGCAAGCCGGGTTGACGCTCGAGAGCGACGGGTGCCGCGAGATGCATACCGCCAGATGGGCGAATGTTGGCGAACCTGGCGCTCCCTACGGGAATCGAACCCGTGTTTCAGCCTTGAGAGGGCCGCGTCCTAGACCGCTAGACGAAGGGAGCGTGAGGGGCCTTGAGATAGCCCTGATCGGCAAGGCGCGCAAGCTTGGCGGCCCGCCGCAAGCCTCACGGCGTGCCGCTGAAATTGATGCGGCCGGCCGGTTGCAACGTTCTCACGTCGAAGGTGCGCACCTCGACCTTGCCGTCGGTTTCGAGCGTAACGACGAGGCGCTCGGCCGCGACCGCGGCCTGGATCACACGCGCGCCGCGCGGCAGTGACAGTGTGATGTCGGTCGGAATGGCGGAGGCCGGAGGCAGCTTGTCGGCGGTCTTTGCGGTCGTGCCCTCGCCCTTGAAGATGCGGTAGCCAATGAAGCCAAACACCGAGCCGACCGCCACGATGGTCACCGCCATCGAGACGAGCATCAGCTTGCGGACGCGGGCAATCACCGCCGCGGCGCCCTCGTCTTGCGGAGCCGGCGCGTCCGGCACGAGCGGCGCCGGCGCGATGTCAGCCTCGTTGGGGGCGTCAGCCGGCTTTTCGGCATCAGTCGCCGCGTCAGCACCCACCATGTGGACGGCTTCCGGGTGATCCGCTGAAGGCGCCCGCCCTTCCGGCTCCGGTGCGGCGACCGCCTCCTCGCCGTGCTCCGCGGGGGCCTCCGCGGCCTCGGCGGGCGTCTCGCGGTCGACCTGTTTGGCGGCCGCGAACAGTTCGGCTTCCAGTTCGGCGAGCGCCTTGTCGGCGTCGATGCGGGATTCCTCAGGTGTCTGCTCGGGCGCCACCGGCTCATCCGACCGCTGGGATTGTGCGGTGTCGCGGGCCGGGGCCGAATGCGGATGCGCCGGATCGAACGGCCGCGTCAGCTCCTCGAGCGACTGGGCGAGCAGTTCGGAGAGCCGGGTTGCCGGGTCGACCGGCTTGTTTGCGCCGAGCGTCCGATCCAAAGAAGAATGTCTTTCGTTCGTATTCATGACCGACAACGTTCACACCGTCCACATCAGCGTCGCCGAGAAGGGCGAGCGGCTCGACCGCGTGCTGGCACAGCGCCTTACCGCATTCTCGCGTTCGCGCCTGAAAGCCCTGATCCTGGCTGGCGCTACGACAATCGACAAAACCACAGTCCGCGATCCAGGTCACCGGGTCAATGCGGGAGACGCCATCACGCTGATCTTGCCGCCACCTCAGCCGGCCGAGCCTGCGCCGGAGGATATCCCGCTCAATATTGTCTACGAGGACGATGCGTTGATCGTGATCGACAAACCGAAGGGTCTGGTGGTGCATCCGGCCGCCGGGAACCCGTCCGGAACGCTGGTCAACGCGCTGATCGCTCATTGCGGCGCCAACCTGTCGGGGATCGGCGGGGTGAAGCGGCCCGGCATCGTGCATCGGCTCGACAAGGATACGACCGGACTGATGGTGGTCGCCAAGAACGACCGCGCCCACAAGGCGCTGGCCCGCCAATTCGCCGATCATGGCCGGACCGGCGAGCTCGAACGCGAATATCTCGCCTTTGTCTGGGGCACGCCGGGCCGGCCGAGGGGCACGATTAATGCCCCGCTCGACCGCCATCCCAAAGCGCGCGACAAACAGGCCGTTCGGGACGGAGGCCGCGAGGCGATCACGCACTGGCGGCTCCTGGAAGCCTACACCGGAACCGATGGAAAGCCGGTCGCCGCCTTCCTCGCCTGCCGCCTCGAGACCGGCCGGACGCACCAGATCCGGGTGCATCTCGCCCATAGCGGGCATCCGCTGCTGGGGGACGCCGTCTACGGCTCCGGCTTCAAGACCAAATCCGCCCTTTTGCCGGAAAACGCCCGGGAAGCGCTCGTGGCCCTTGGCAGACAGGCGCTGCACGCCCATATATTGGGCTTCCAACACCCCGAAACCCGCGAAATCGTGAGCTTCAAGTCCCGCCTGCCGGACGATCTGGCGCGGCTGCGCAGTACCCTACTTTTGGGTGCGACGCAGCGCCGCCCGCCCGATTGACGCAGGTGGATAGGCGAACGAATCCAAGCCTTTGCGGGGGAATTTCGGCTGAAATCACAATACCATCAAGGCGAAGTGACCGAACCGTAACTTCGTCCAGGCGACAAAACCATGTAATGTCTGCTGCAACTGCGATCGAGCTTCGCAGTTGCACTTAATGCGTTCCGGCCGCCAGCTCTCGGGGGAGGGGTGGCCGAACGGCCCGCCGAAATGGGGGCAATCTGTGAAAGGGCGCTACCATGGCCCGTGCAACGGCCTTACCCATTATCTCTGCCGAATCCGGCCTATCCCGGTACCTGGAGGAAATCCGGCGGTTCCCGATGCTGGAACCGCAGGAAGAGTACATGCTCGCCAAGAGCTGGCGCGAGCATGGCGACCGGGACGCCGCACACCGCCTGGTCACCAGCCATCTCCGGCTCGTCGCCAAGATCGCCATGGGCTACCGCGGCTATGGCTTGCCGATCTCCGAGGTGATCTCGGAAGGCAATGTCGGGCTGATGCAGGCCGTGAAGCGCTTCGAGCCCGAGAAGGGCTTTCGCCTCGCCACCTACGCGATGTGGTGGATCAAGGCGTCGATCCAGGAATACATCCTGCGTTCGTGGTCGCTCGTGAAGATGGGCACCACCGCGAACCAGAAGAAGCTGTTCTTCAACCTGCGCAAGGCGAAGAGCAAGATCTCCGCGCTCGATGAAGGCGACATGCGTCCCGATCAGGTCAAGCTGATCGCCAAGCGCCTCGGCGTGCCGGAGCAGGACGTGATCGACATGAACCGCCGGCTCAGCGGCGATGCCTCGCTCAACGCGCCGATCCGCGAGGATGGCGACGCCGGCGAATGGCAGGACTGGCTGGTGGATGACAGCGTGAGCCAGGAATCGCGCCTCGTCGCCGAAGAGCAGGCCGACAACCGCCACAAGGCGCTGCGCGATGCGATGTCGGTGCTCAACGATCGCGAGCGGCGCATCTTCGAGGCGCGGCGCCTGGCTGAGGATCCGATCACGCTCGAGGAGCTCGCCGAGGAATTCGGCGTGTCACGCGAGCGCGTGCGGCAGATCGAGGTGCGCGCCTTCGAGAAGGTGCAGAAGGCGGTGAAGAACCGTGTCGCCGCGATGGAGAGCCCGCCGACACAGCCGCAGCTGGCGATGCATTGATGTAGTGCCCGCCTGCTCATAGAAGGATTGAAGCTCGGCGTGGAATGACGCCGAGCTTTTTTTGTTCGCGCGGGTGATCAGAGCGGATCGCTGCGTTGTTCGGCGGCCGAGGAATGCGGTTGGCGCGTTGGGGCCACGTAGCGGTTCGGTTCTTCAGAACTGGTCTCACTTGAATCCGATCAGTCTAACCGAGGGCTGTCCTCATTCTCGCTTGATGTCGGTCATGGGATGGCATATGTCTGTGGCATATGCTAGGGGAGACGGACCCGATGCCCGAACCGAGGCACGTCAAATTATTCCGCAATGGCCGCAATCAGGCAGTCCGCATCCCCGTCGAGTTCGAACTGCCGGGCGATGAGGCCATCATGCACCGCGACGGCGATCGCCTCGTGATCGAGCCGGTGCGCAAGCGCGGGCTGATCGCCTTGCTCAAGACGATGAAGCCACTGAACGAGGATTTTCCCGAGATCGACGATGCCCCGACAATGCCGGAGCAGCTGCTTTGACTCTCTACATGCTGGACACGAATATCATTTCCGACCTGATCAGGAATCCGCATGGCAGGGCGGCAAAGCGGATCACCCGAATGGGTGAGGATAATATCTGCACGAGCATCATCGTGGCGGCCGAATTGCGTTACGGGTGCGCGAAGAGCGGCTCAGCCCGCTTGCGCAAGGCCGTCGAAGACCTGCTCGGCGAAATCAACGTTCTGCCGTTCGATATTCCAGCCGACGCAGAATACGGGATGATCCGCGCTGAGCTCGAGGCCCGCGGAAGACCGATCGGAAGCAACGATTTGTTGATTGCGGCTCACGCTCATGCGACCGGCGCGACAATTGTCACCGCCAATGCCGAGGAATTCAAACGCGTCCGCGGGCTGAAAGTCGAGAACTGGCTAGGCTAAAGGATGAAGGCGATGCGGCAACGGCGGCGCGCGCGGGGGCTGCGCGAAGTGCGCCTCGTCGTTGCCGATGCCCGCTCGCGGGCGGTGCGAGCACGCGTGGCGAGCGAGGTCGCTCGCCTCGACCCGGATCGCGAGCGCGACGCGCTGCAATGGACCGAGGCGGTCTCCGAGTTCGACACAGATGCGCCGCGGTGATGTGGTGACCGTTGCGGCGGGCCGGCGATTACTGCAGCCGCGTCCCGCCGTCATCGTGCAGACTGACGCTTTTTCCCGCGAGCCATGCCTTGGTGGTGGTCTGCCAGCTGACATCCGATCTGGTGGACGCTCCCGATTTTCGCGTCACCATCGAGCCCAAGCCTGAAAATGGATTGCGCCGCACATCGCAGGTGATGGCCGACAAGCCGGTCACCATCAGGCGCGACCGGGTCGGGCAGACGATCGGGCGTCTCGGCAGCCAGGACATCGCCCGGCTCGGGATTGCGATGGCGTTTGTGTTCGGGCTCGCGGATTAGCGCGGTCCCCTCACCTCGCCGCCGGAAATTCGAAATTCCAGCTCACGCCGCTCGGGGCAAAGCGCAGCGCGCCGGTGCCCTTGAGCACCTGCGGTACGATGCGCTCGATCAGCTCCTGTCCGAAACCGCGCCGCTGCGGCGGCTGGACCGGCGGTCCGCCGCTCTCCTGCCAGCTCACCTGGATGCGCTCGCCCGTCGCCGGCGCGGACCACGCGATCGAGACCACGCCGCTCGGCACCGACAACGCGCCGTGCTTCGACGCATTGGTCGCAAGCTCATGCAACACGAGTCCGAGATTTTGCACCGCATCCGGCTGCAGCATGATGGCAGGTCCGGTCGCCTGAATCCGGTCTTCGCCCTCCCGGAACGGCTGCATCTGCGTCGCCACCAGATCGGCAAACGACGCGCCCTGCCAGTGCCCCTTGAGCAGCAAATCGTGCGAGTGCGCGAGACCCTGGAGCCGCTTCGTGAAAAGCGCCTGATACTGCTGGACGTCCGTGGCGGTTCGCGCGGTCTGCCGCGCCAGGGCCATCACCAGCACGAGCAGATTCTTGGTGCGGTGCGCGAGCTCGCCGAGGATGACCTGAATGTGCTCTTCGCGCTCGCGCAACTCGGCTTCGGCGCGCTTGCGCTGCGTGATCTCCTCGGCGGCGACGTTCACGCCGGAAATCTTGCCGTCGGGCCCGCGCAGCGGATGCCAATAGGTGACCCAGTGCCGTTCACCGCCGGCGTGGTCCGGGCGCAGGCCCGCCACCTCAACGCCAATGACGGGCTCGCCGGTCTGCATGATCGACGCGACGATGTTTTCGACCGCATCGGCAAGCGTGGGCACCGTTTCGCGCACGCTTCGCCCGATGTGATCGGCGACCGAAATGCCGCAGATCTCAGTGAGGTGCTGATTGATGTGCAGATAGCGGCAATCGGGAGAGAGGAACGCGAGGCCGATCGGGGCGGTTTCGTAGATGAGCTGTAGCGCGGGCGACTGGGCGTGCGCGCTCTGCTCCGGCGAATGCACAGCTATGACCCGGTCCGACTGATCAGACGACATCACCGTCCCCTGTGCCGCCTGCAGCGAAAGCCGCAGATGGCCCACTCCATGCGGCGCCATTCACATTGGGCGGCCCGTCCAGTCCCCACGCCCCAGCCGCAACCGCTTTGTGTCAGTGTATGGAATATCGCCGTCCCGGCAAATCGGGTTTGTGTAAAATGGTATCTACGAACCTACTTCGGTTTCTAAACGACGGCGCGCAATGCTGGAATGCAGCGAACGCCCGCACAGTATCGCGAGCCGCCACCCAAGGACGCCCTGAGACGCACGTCTCACGCCGCCGCAAGCAGCCAGTTCTCGATGCGGCCGGTTGCGCTGTCCTGCCACAGGATATCGCTCGCGCCGTCGTGATTGAGATCGCCGATACCGGCGATGCTCCAGCCCGGATGCGCACCGAGATCGACACTTGCGGCCCAGTGGCCATTTCGGATCTCCCAGATCTCGACGCCATCGGTCGTGGAGTTGAACCAAAGCACGTCGCTCGTGCCATCGCGGTTGAAATCGCCGACGCCCGCGATGCTCCAGCCGGCCGGGTGCGTGCCAACACCGACGCTGGCCGCCCACCGACCACCCTGGATCAGCCAGATATCGACATCGCGCGTGCTGGCGTTGAACCAGAGGATGTCACTTGTGCCGTCATGGTTGAAATCGCCAATGCCAACCGGCTGGTAACCCGCCGGGTGAACTCCGATGTCGACGCTTCCGGCCCACTGCCCGTTCGAAATCTTCCACAAATCGACATCGCCCGTGGATGGATTGAACCACAGCACATCGCTCGTTCCGTCGCGGTTGAAGTCGCCGGCGCCCACCGGCTGGTATCCGGCCGGATGTGTGCCGGTACCCACGCTCCCGGCCCACCGCCCGTTCACGAGCTTCCAGAGATCGACACCGTTCGTCGCGGCGTTGAACCACAGAACGTCGCTTGTGCCATCGCGGTTGAAGTCGCCGCTCGCCAGAGGCGTCCAGCCTGCCGGATGCGAGCCGACATCCACGCCGCCCGCCAACTGCCCGTTCACGAGCTTCCACAGGTCCACGTCGCGAGTCGATGCGTTGTACCAGATGAGATCGCTCGTGCCGTCACGGTTGAAGTCGCCGACGAGCGCGGGCACATAGCCCGCGGGATGCAGCCCGACATCGACGCTCGCCGACCACTGCGCGAGGCTTGTCCTGAAAATCCCGCCGCTCAAGCCGGCCGCCGTTGCGCCATTGTTCGGCGCCGTCAACGCGAATGAGCCCGCCAGCGAGGCGAGGATGTCGTAGTGATTATAGCTGGTGTTGTAGGTGCCCGAATTGATGTTCGCGCCATAGAGGATCGCCGGGACACGGTTTCCTTCCGTGAGGTCGTCCTCGTCCCAGACGACGACAAGCAGTGAATGGTGAGCCGGTGCCCACACGGCGTAGGCGCCGATGGTGTCGCTGAGCCACTGGTCCGCCTGTGCGACCGTGCCGTCGTGCATGTCATGGATCAGATTGGGAATGACAAAGGCCACGTCCGGGAGCTGGGAGAAATCGCTCGGGAAAGCGCCGATGTTGCGTTCCACCGTAAAGCCTTCCGGAAACGACTCCCATGGATTGTGCCGTCGCGGGCTTCCCGGATCGACGTAGCCGATGAAATTCCTGCCGGAGTCCTGAAGAATGGTCGCGAGCGTGGGGTCCGGAAGGGTGTGGTCGCCGCTGTCCTGAACGCCAAATGTGCTGCCGGCGTAGAGCGCGAAGTAGTTCGGCTGACTGGGATGCGTGACGGCATGATAGTTGGTCAGCAGCGCGCCGCCGCTCGCGAGCGCGTTTATGTAAGGCGCCTGCGGATTGCCGATGATCTCGCTTGCCGAATGATTTTCCTCGACCACAACCACGATGTGATCGTAGGCAGACATGAAGTTGCTTGCAGCCATTTGAAGCGCCGGTTTGATGAGGCTGCGCGCTATCGCCCAGCCGAATCGTTCAGCATGTTAGCTGACGGAGATTGCATCGCCGAAGACTCGATTCGAGCTACACGTGCCGGTGCATCGCGGAGTCGGCCTTGGTGTCGCGCATGATGAGGTACACCACCAGTGAGATGCCGATCATCCCGGCGAGATAGTAGTAGTACAACTGCTCATGGCCGATCGACTCCGCTGGCCCTGCTCCCGATCTGGCTCATCGCCGAGACATGACGGACCAGCCGGTCGCCCAACCCGCGATCATCCGGTGCAAGACCCGCGTCGGCGAGCAGCCGGTCGTCGAGATGCGCGATGCTGCGCGCGAGGCGGCGGCGCGCCGAGATGCGCGCGAGCCTTTCGCGGAGCGCCATCCACTGCGAGCGGATCGTTTCCGCCGCCGCCTGTTCGAAGGCAGCAAGGCGGGCGGCTAGTCCGTCCGCCATCGCCGGCATGGTTCGTGTGCTCATGGGAGCCCCTCCTGTACGGGTCACGCCCTAGGTACGTGGCTCGCCGAATGTCGCGTTCGAATAACGCTCCATCAGTTCGCGCTCGATGCTGTCGGTGAGGCGGCCGCCCGAATGGGCGATGTAGGCCGCGATGTCGCGCTCGGCCTTGCGCTGGCGCGTCTCGAACATCCCGTCGACCATGCGCCGCAGAATGCCGCGAGCGTTGCGGGCGGCCGGGGCGTGATGGGTGAAGAAGCCGAAGTGGTCGCTTGCGTAGGCCATGGCAGCCTCCTGTCTGAGTAATTGAGGCGTTTGAGCGTTTCTCATCCGTCCGTTTGATTGCCGATACACTTGATCCTTTCCCATTTGCATGACAAAGGATATTGTCTCGCCCGACGATTGAGATTTTCTCGTGCATAGGCCCATGCCCCCGCTCAACGCACTGCGCGCCTTCGAGGCGGCCGCGCGGCATCTGAGCCTCACCAAGGCGGCCGCCGAGCTGAGCGTGACGGCGGGCGCGCTGAGCCACCAGATCCGCGGTCTCGAAGACCTCCTCGGCGTGAAACTGTTCGAGCGTGGCGTGCGCTCGATCGCGCTGACGGCGGCCGGCCGGCGGCTCTATCCCGGCCTGCAAACGGGATTCGTCCACCTTCGCGACGCCGTGGCGGGACTTAGCGCCGCGGGCGAGGAACGCATGCTGGTGATCAGCACGCCGCCCGGCCTCACCTCCAAATGGCTCGCGCCGCGGCTCTATCGCTTCGCCGCCGAGAACCCCGAGATCGACACGCGCATCACCTCCTCGATGGCGGCCGCCAACTTCATCACCGATGGCGTCGACGTCGCGGTACGCAATATGCCGATGGATGCCGCGCACGATCCCGCGCTGCTGGTCGAGCCGTTGCTCGAACTATGCCTGACGCCGGTATGCAGCCCGAAGCTGCTCAAGGTCCACGGGCCGTTCAGGAAGCCGGACGCGCTCGCGCGCCTGGCGCTGATCCACGACGACACAATGGTAAACCGGGTCAGCGTGCCGACGTGGATCGACTGGTTCGCGGCGGCGGGCGTGAAGGACGCGGACGTGAGCCGCGGCCTGCGCTTCAACGGCGCGGATCATGCGCTCGATGCGACGGTCGAGGGTGGAGGCGTCCTGCTCGCGCACGACGTGCTCGCCTACGACGACCTGCGCACCGGGCGGCTGGTGATCCCGTTTGCGCTGACTCTGCGCACTGGGCGGGCCTACAATTTCGTCTGCCCAAAGCAAGACCGCGACCGCCCGGCGGTTCAGGCGTTCCGGAACTGGCTCAGAGAAGAGGTCGCGGCGCTCGACTGGACGAAATGGCGCAAGGGCCTCGCGGCAGCGCGGCGGTGATCGCGGTTCAGTTTCTACCGGCCACGCCGCCGCACTTCCCCAGATATTCCCGCCCCTCGATCATGTCCTGCAGAGAGCCGAACGCGTTCATGTAGTGGCCCTTGAAGCCGAGTTCGTCGAGCCGGCGAAACACCATGGCGAAGTCGATGTTGCCTTCACCCAGCCGCAGGTGCTCCTCCTTGGTGCCCCAGCAGTCCGCGAGCCGCACCTCGTCGCATCGCGACAAATCCATCCGCGTGAGGAAGCCCTCGATCCCTTCCGGTACCAGATGCGCATGGTTCACCGTGAAGGCCCAGCGCAGGCGCGGCGATTTCAGCGCATCGAAGAAATAATGGCACTCCGCGAGATTGTGGCCGAGATAGTGCACCTCGGCATCGTCCGGCTCCCAGTTCATGTTTTCCAGAAGCAGAGTAAGTCCGATCTTCTCGGCATGCTCGCTCATGCGTGCAAGGCGATCCCGCGCCGCTTCGCGGCGCATCGCAACATCGGCGGTAAAGTGGTAGCCGGCATGCACCACCATCCACTCGCCGCCGAGCCGCTTGCAGGCTTCCATGTGGCCGAACAGGTAGCGTCGACGCCGTCGCGCACATGCGGCGCGACCTCCGCCACATTGACGGCCGAGAGCGTATGGATGCCGACATGGATACCATGCTGATCGCAGATGCCACGGATGTTGGCGACGCGCTCGTCGGTCAGCGTCTCGATCGCGTTCGGCGCGACGTCGATCTTGAGATCGAGATAGCGCACCCCATGCTCGATCGCGGCCGCAAGGCCATCCTCGATGCGGTTCTTCTGGCCGAGATCGATGCCGATCCGTTCGCGCAGGTTCATGAGTCGTTGCCTCTCAAAAATTCCAATGCGCTGGCGGCACGCCCGCGACCGGCGAGCGGAACGTGACAAGGTGCGGACTGAGGATCGAGCCCATGTGCGCGGTGCGCAGATCCGGTCCGGCAAATGCAAGACTCGAGATGTTGCCGAGCGTGCGGTGGTGGTTCTCGTGCACCAGCGTGCGCACCAGCTTGCCGTTCGCATTGGCGGCGATGGCGCGCGCCAGATGATCGGGCTCGGAGTCCTCCACGATGGTCTGCATCCGGCCATCTTGCGCCACGCGGATCAGCCGATTGGAGACGACGCAGGTGATCCAGGCCCCGCCCTCCACGTCGAAGGTGAGGCCGTCGGAATAGTTGCCCGGCCCCAGCTCCGCGACGATTTCCTTGTTCGACAGGCTGCCGTCTGGCGCGAGACGAAACCGCGAGACCCGCTGCGCCCACGTCTCGTTGAAATACATGTGCGTGCCGGCCGGATTGATGCGGCACTCGTTGGTCCACACGATGCCGCCGCCCGCGATGCGCGCGCCGCGCTTGTCCACCAGCGCGATGAAGCCGTCGTCGCGAGTTGGGCTGAACTCGTAGTCCGGCTTGTGCACCGTGCTGATCGAGACCCACACGCGGTCCTGATCGTCGAGCAGCACGAAATTCGTGCGCGGCAGCGTGATGCCGTCCACCTCGAGAAGGAACGGCTCGACCTGCCCGTTGCGGTGCAGCCGCCACACGCCCCCTTCCCGCCCGTCGCCGCGATTGGCAATGAGAAACGAGCCGTCGCGCAGCATCGCAAAGCCGTTCGGATGCAACTGCCCGCCGCCCGGGACCTTGCCGACGATCAACTGTTGTGTGCCGTTGGGGCGGATGTGCATGACGCCGCCGCGCGCATCGCTGGTGAAGAGATCGCCGGCGGCGGTTGCGAGCACGCATTCGGGCCGGTCGAGGGCGGAGCCCGTGAAGGTGAGCTCGGACAACTTCAATTGAAAGTCGTGCATGATTTTGGTCTTGGCGGGTGTGCGTCACCATAAAGAGTTTTGCAGCGCCGTGTCATGCCGAACTATCATGAGGGTCACGCGCCGGGAGGAAACGATGGGACTCCGCATGGTCGGGCATCGCGCAGCCGCGCTTGCGCTTTTCGCGTTCGTTTCCCTGTTTGCGAATGCTGGCGCGGCGCAGGAGTGGGCGCCGACCCGTCCGATGCGGCTGATCGTTCCGTTCCCGCCAGGTGGCACCGCCGACCTGCTGGGACGATTGCTCGGGCAGCATCTCTCCGACGCGCTCGGCCAGCCGGTGGTGATCGAGAATCGCGGTGGCGCCGGAACGCTGATCGCGACCGAGATGCTGATCCGCTCGGCGCCGGACGGATACACGATCGGCCTGATCGCGAGCCCGCACGCGTCGAACGCGACGCTGGCGAAGAACCTGCCGTTCAATCCCATCTCCGACATCCAGCCCATGACGCTGGTCGGGCGCACCAGCCTGCTGCTGGTGGTGCATCCGGGCGTAAAGGCGAACACCGTGCAGGAGCTCGTGGCTCTGTCGAAGTCCACGCCGGGCTCGATCCAGTACGGCTCGTCGGGGGCCGGCATGGGCAACCAGATCGCCGGCGAATTGCTCAAGCTGAAGACGCAGGCCGATCTCGTCCACGTCCCCTATCGCGGCGGCGGTCCCGCCATGAACGATCTCGTCGCCGGCCAGATCGCCATGATGTTCAACGCCTTCGCGTCGACCTTGCCGCTGGTCCAGGCCGGCAAATTCCGCGCACTCGCGATCACCGGCGCGAAGCGCTCGCCGATCCTCCCCGACGTTCCGACCATGGCGGAGGCGGGCGTGCCCGATCTCGAAATCTACGAATGGTTCGGGCTCGTCGGCCCGGCCGGCATGCCGCCGGAGGCGGTCAAGCGCATTCACGCCGAGACGATCCGCTTTCTGCAACGGCCGGACATCAAGACGCGCATGGTCGATCAGGGCGTCGAGATGGTCGAGCAGACGCCCGACCAATTCCGCGATTTCATTCGGCAGGAGATCGAGCGCTACCGCGACATCATCGTGCGGGCAAACATCCAGGCTCAGTAGCGCGCGCTACCCAAGCTCAATGACCGGCGCCGCGATGCTCTCGATCATAACGTTGATGCAGGCGGGCTTGCCGCTGGCGAGCGCGCGTTCGATCGCGGGCGCGAGATCCTCGGCACGCTCGACATACTCGCCGTGGCCGCCGAGCGCCGCGACCGCGAGGTCGTAGCGCGCGGGGGTCAGGTCGCAGCCGTGCATCCGCTCGTGGCCGTATTCGCGCAGCTGGATCTGGCTCTCGGCATTCCACAGCGCATCGTTGCCGAGCACCGCGACGAACGGCAGCTTGCGCCGCACGGCAGTCTCGAACTCCGAGAGATGGAAGCCGATGGTGCCGTCTCCGAGCACCACGAAGACCGGCGCGTTCGGCTCGGCGAGTCGTGCGGCGTTGGCGAACGAGAGCGAGCCGCCGATCGAGCCGGCAACGCCGTTGATCATGCGGCGCCCCACCGGAAGCATGCTCTGGCCCCATTGGGCGAACTCGCCGCCGTCGCAGATCAGCACCGCGTCGGGATCGCGCTCGACATAGGGCCGCAGCGCGCGGAACACCTGGGCGGGATGCAGGCGGCCGGGCGTCTGCGACACGATGCTCGCCCAGGTGGCTGGCCGGTTGTCGAGCGCGGCGCGCACCTCCTTCAGCCAGCCGCCATCGCGCGCTTTCATCGCGGCGGCACGCCGGATCAGGGTCTCGGCGGCACCGCGCACATCCGCGATGCTGCCGAGCACAAGTCGCCCATCCATCTCCTTCGCGGCGCGCTCGACCAGCGCCGCCTCGGGATCGATCGAGATCAGCCGCACCGCCGGATCGAACGACGAACCGCTTAGCCACCGCGTAGTGAAATCGAGCGCCTTGCCGAGCAGCACGATCAGGTCCGCGCGGCGCACCAGATCGGAGAATGCGCCAAGCGTTGCGTCCGCGATGCCACGCGGGCTTTCCAGGATCACGGCGGGCGTCTGCGCGGCGGCTTCGAGCCGCGCGAGCAGCGCGCGGCCGGTCACATTGGACAGCTGCGGGCCAGCGAAGATGATCGGCCGCGCCGCGGATGAGATCGCCGCGAGCGTGGCGTCCGCCACCGCGTCGCTGAGGGCTGGCATCGCGGCCTGCCGCGCATCCGGCCACACGATCGCATTGCTCTCGACGCGTTCTTCCAGCAAGTCGGACGGCAGGCTCAGGTGCACCGGCCCCGGCCGGCCCGAGGCGGCGATGCGAATGGCTTCACCGACATCGCGCCCGAGCGTCGCTGCTGACGTGGCGGTAAACGACGCCTTGCTGACCGGCGCCGCCATGTCGGCCTGGCGGATCTCCTGAAATCCGCCGCGGCCAAGCTCCCAGGTCGCGGCGTGGCCCGACAGCAGCACCATCGGAGACTCCGCGCCCAGCGCGGTGTAGAGCGCGCCCACCGCGTTGGCATGACCCGGCCCGCCGGTCACCATCGCGATGCCTGGCTTGCCGGTGAGCCGGCCCCACGCGTCCGCCATATGCACGGCCGCTGCCTCGTGGCGCACATGCACGAGATCGAGCCTCGCCTCGATCGCGGCATCGAAGATCGACATGATGTGATTGCCGGAAAGCGTGAACACCCGCGTCGCACCGAGCCGCGCCAGCGAGCGCGCCACGATGTCGGCGCCGCGCAGCGCCTGTCCTTCAGTCATCAAGAAACTCCGAGATTTCGCCTACAACCGCTTGAACGAATTGTAGACGTTCTTGGTGTGGCCCGCCGCATGGCCGGGATTGTTGGCCCAGGTTGCGTCGAGATCGGCGAGCGGCTTTGCGGCGATGACTTCTTCCTCGCTCTTGCCCTCGTCGTAGAGCTTCTTGATGCGGTCGTGCGAGGTGACCAGCATCTCGTGGAACACGACGAGATCCGCCTTGGTGGCGAGCGGGCCGTGGCCGGGTACGATCTTGGTCTGATCGTTCGCCGCCTTAATGTAGGTATCGAGCGCGCGGATCATGCCGCGCACATCGCCGCCGTTCACGTAATCGATGTTCTGGTAGCGCTTGAGAGTGTTGAAGGTGTCGCCGGTCGACAGCACATTGGCGTCGGCGAAATAGACCCAGGTGTCGCCGTCGGTATGCGCGTTCGCGATGTGCGTGAGCTGCGCCTTGCGTCCGCCGGCTTCGACCGCGAACGAACCGCCGACGTAGGTCTCCTTCGGCAGCGCCTCGGCGGCGCGCGGCGCCGCGCGCACACCGGTCATGCCCGACACCGTGCCGGCGGCCAGCCGTACGCGGAGGTTGTCATGCGCCACGATGGTGACGCCGTCCTTGGCGAAGTTGTCGTTGCCGCCGGTATGGTCGCCGTGGAAATGCGTGTTGACCATGTACTTGATCGGCAACGGCGAGACCTCCTTGATCGCCGCCTTGATGCGGTCGGAGAGGGGCGCGTACTGCCCGTCCACCATGATGATCGCGTCGCTGCCAACCGCGAAGGTGATATTTCCGCCCGCGCCGGTCAGCATGTAGGTCTTGTTGCCGAGATCCGTGATCTTGATCTCGACTTTGGCCCAGTCGATCAGCGGCGGCGCCGCCATCGGCGGCTGTACGGCGGGCTGCGCGAGCGCGGCGCTGGCGGTCAACGCCGCGGCTGCGGCGAGTGCGATCCTCGACATTTTCTCCTCCCTCTTTCCCGCTCGTCCCCGCGAAAGCGGGGACCAGTTCTTTGGCCCTGGATTCCCGCTTGCGCGGGAATGAGCGGAGTGTGTGACGACTATTTTCTCAGGCCGCGCTTTTTGCAAACCCGTACAGCGCCTCCGGATTGCTCACCAGGATGCGCTGGCGCTGCGCCTCGTCGGGCGCCCATGCGGTGAGCAGGTCGAACAGCGTGGCGTCGTTCGGCTTGTGCTCGGGCTTCTCGGTCGGGTGCGGCCAGTCCGAGCCCCACACCACGCGCTCGGGCGCGATCTTGATGTAGGCCTGCGCCACCGCAACCTTATCGGCATAGGTCGGCCCGCCGGAATTCGTGTCCATGTAGGCGCCGGATAGCTTCATCCAGGTTTTGCCCTTGTCCATCATGCGGCGGATGATGCCAAACGCCGCGTGCTCCAGCGGCGCGGGCTGCGGCAGGCGGCCGAGATGGTCGAACACCACGATGGTCGGCAAGCCTTCGAGCAGCGCCGCGTTCTCCACGATCTGGTCCGCGCGCATGTGGATCTGGATGTGCCAGCCGAGATCGGCGACGCGCTTGCCGAGCGGCTCGATCATGTCGATCGAGACCGCGGCCGAGCGCGGATCGAACACCGTGAAGCGGATGCCGCGGATGCCGCCATCGGCCATCTGTTTCAGCTCGGTGTCGGTCACGGTCGGATGCACCACCGCGACGCCGCGCGTCCGGCCTTTTCCGAGTTGCTCGATCCCATCGAGCGTGACGCGGTTGTCGGTCACGTAGGCGGCGGGCGTCACGATCACGGTGCGCGTGGTGCCGAGGCGCTGCTGCAGCAGCCGATACTGCGCGACCGCGGCGTTCGCCTGCATGCGCGACTGCGGACCAGGCCGTGCCGGCGGGAAGCGGTCGCCGTCGTAGATGTGCATGTGGCAGTCGCAGGCGCCCGCGGGCGCCTTCAGCTTCGGCGCCTCGGTGCCCTCGGAGTTTGGAACATTGTGCTGGGCGAAGCCCGGTGTTGCCGCCATCGCCAGCCCTCCTGCCAGAAACGTCCGGCGCCTGATCCGCATGTATCGCCTCCCTTTGGCGGTCTCGGCCGCCGTTAGGCCGATTGTATAGCAAAGCGCAGCGCCAAGAATGCGCGCTCGGCGCCCGGCTGCTTGACCGCCATTGCATGGGTCCCGCACAGTGCTTGTCCGTTGAATCGGGGCGCGGGGCCGATGCGCATCTGTCTTTCATTGCTGGTCGTTACTTTGGCGACGGCGCCTGCGCTCGCCGACAAGAAGCTCGATCCCGACCCGGCGTTCCTGGTGAAGGCGCGCACCGCCGCGACCGCGACGGTCGAGCCGCATTACGATCTCGTCAGCGACAAGGTGCCGTTCTGGGCGCGCTTCGTTATCTGCGCCGGCCAGCTCACCGCGATCCGCGACGAGGGCCGCGCCCTTCCCGCGCCGAAGGACGAACTCGACAGACTGATCGCGGACTATCGTGGGCGCGCCGCCGACCTGCTCACCTACCGCGCCAAAGCCGATCCGAAGGCCTCCGCGCTCGACGCCGACGCCGAGATCGCGAAGGTGCGTACGGGCGCGATGCAGTTCCTGCCGGGCGACGTCACCAAGATCGGCGTCGAGACGATGAAGAAGCGCGTGACCGAGCGGCTCACCTTCTGCCAGCTCACGCGCGACTGGTACGAGGTGCAGAATGGGCAGCGACAAGCGGCGGCGCCGGCCGAGCAGCAGAAGCTGCAGCAGGTGCACGACGAGGCGATGAAGAAGATCGCCGCCGAGGCGCCGAAGCCCCCGAAGGTGCCGCAGTTCGGACCGATGCCGCCGGCGATCAAGCCCTCGGTCGTCCACCCGATTGCGGCAGCCCCTGTGGCACCGCGCGGTCCCGCAGCCGAGCCGCTGCCGGCGCAGAAGGTCGCCGTG
>JBAVXH010000409.1:0-36673 GCA_049698215.1 Xanthobacteraceae bacterium
TTCCCGAGGGCGCGTCTGCGGACGGAACTCGCAATCCCGTCCTGCCTGGCGCGCGGCTACGGCCAGGGGCGGGACTCGCAATCCTAAGATTGCCCCACGGGGGGATTCGCACTCCCCCAGGCGTCTCCCGGCGCTCCATTCCCCATGCGGGGAATAAGGACAAGCGGGACACGGCGGGCGCACCCGGGCCCGAACATCCAAGAACCGGGCGGCGCAGCGTTGGCTGGAGCACGATCCCGAAGAATGCCGGAGTGTTTTTCAGAATGACGCTCACCCCTTCTCCATCTCTGCCAGCACCTCCTTCGCCGTCCGCACCGAGTCGAGCATGACCGGCGCGCCGGCATAGAGCCCGACGTGCAGGAAAATCTCGCGGATCTCCTCACGCGTGACGCCGTTGTTGACCGCGCCACGCACGTGGCCGCGCAGCTCGTGTTGGCGGTTCAGGATTGCGAGCATCGCCAGGTTGAGCATGCTGCGCGTCTTGCGGCTCAAGCCCTCGCGCCCCCACACCGCGCCCCAGCCGTGCTCGGTGATGAAGTCCTGGATCGGCTTGCCGATGTCGTCCTGGTTGGCGGCGAGCGCGCGGTCCACATAGGCCGTGCCCATCACGGCGCGGCGCAGCTCCATCCCCTTGTCGTACAGCTTCTGGTCCACGGCGTTCTCCCCTTTTCACAATCGATAAATCCGCACGGCGTTGTCGTGGAACAGCATGCGCCGCTCCTCGACCGGCCGGTTCGACACGGCGGCACGGAAGCCTCCGTAGATCACCTGAAACGAGCCGGTCAGTCCGTCGACCGGAAAGTTGCTGGCGAACATGCAGCGTTCCGGCCCGAAGATGTTGATGGTGTCGCGGATGATCGGGCCGTTGGCCGTCAAGGTCCACGGCAGGCCGGGCCGGCCGAGGCCGGAAACCTTGATCGCGACATTCGGCTGCGCGGCGGCGAGCTCCAGCGCGGCGCGCCAGGCGGCGAGCGCCTCGTCGCTGCGGTCGACTGGCAGCGCGGTGTGGACGATGACGATCTGCGTATTAGGAAAGTCGCGCGCGAGCTCCGCAAGCGCGTCGAGATGCCACCATGGCGTCTGCACGTCGAAGGAGAAGCCGTGCTTCTCCAGCAGCGCGTAACCGCGCCGCCATTTCGGATCGTCCATCGACCCGGCCTCGCCGCGCTTTGCATCGCCGGGCTTGGCGGCCGCGGTCGGGAAATTGCGCACGCCGCGCGTCAGCTTGCTCTTGGCGTGCCCGGCAAGAACCCGCTCGATGTCGTCGCGCGCGGGATACGCCGCCCCGACCAGGGCATGCGGATAGCCGTATTCGCGCGCGACCTCGTCGAGCCAGCGCGTCTCGCCGGCCGGGTCGGTGGGGTCCCAATTGGCCTGGATATGCACAGTCTTGACGATGTTCAGTGGACCCGCGTCGCGCCGATAGTCGGGCAGCAAGTAGTTTCGCTTGAGCGAGGAGTAATCGCCGTAGCGGAAGTGGACCGGCTTCGGATCGCACAGCCACGGGTAATAGTTGCGCGACAGATCCCAGAAATGCTGATGCGGATCGACGATCGGAAAATCGCCCGTGTTGCCCTCGGAAGTCATCGACGCCTGCTGTATTCCTTGCGGCTAACTTACCACCTTCATCGAGCCGGGCGACGGGGAATCGCAATGCATGTTCTGGTCAACGGCGTGCGGTTGTTCTTCGATGTCGAGGGCGCGAAGCTCGTACCGGACGGCCCGGTCATGCGCGAGAAGCCAACGCTCATCCTGCTGCATGGCGGGCCGGGTTTCGACCACACGAGCTACAAGCCCGCCTATTCGGCTTTGGCCGACATCGCGCAAGTGATCTATCTCGACCATCGCGGCAATGGCCGCAGCGACGCCGGGCCGAAAGAGTCGTGGACGCTGGCGCAGTGGGGCGACGACGTGCGCGCATTCTGCGATGCGCTTGGCATCGAAAAGCCGATCGTGCTCGGCGTTTCGTTCGGCGGCATGGTGGCGATGGCCTATGCGACGCGCCACCCGGATCATCCGGCCAAGCTCATCCTCATCACCACCGAGGCGAAGGGCGACTCGTATCTCGAAAAGCGCGTGGAGTTGTTCGAGCGCTTCGGTGGGCCGGAGGTCGGCGCGCTCGCGCGACGGCGCTTTCTGGAGGTCAAAGGTCAGATGGATGAGGCGGCGGTCGCGGCCTGGCGTACACTGGCGATGCCGCATTACACCCGCAGGTCGCGCGTTGAGGGGATGGGCCGCGGGATCGTCCGGCAGGACGTCCTACACTGGTTCACCCGCCCGGGAGACGGGGAAGGGCACAGGTTCAACTTCTTGCCGGAGCTTCACCGCATCCAATGCCCGACGCTGGTGATGGGTGGCGACGATGATCCGATGACGCCAATCGAGGCTCAGGCCGATATCGCGGCCGCATTGCCGAAACATCTCGTGCGCTTCGAGCGGTTTTCGGACTGCGGGCACGGCGTGATCACGGATCAGCCCGAACGCGGGCTCGCGCTGATTCGCGAATTTATCACGAAGTAAGGGGCTACTCCGCAGCGGCCCGCGCGGGGCTTGCGGCCGCGCTGAAGTAATCCATCGCGGCCTGCACGCCACCCTTTTTGTGCGGCACGGCGGCAAGGGCCAGGCCCATCTCGACGCCCGCCAGTGCGCCGACGATCGTCAGGTCGTTGGTGTCGCCGAGATGGCCGATGCGGAACACCTTGCCGGCGACCTTCGAGAGCCCGGTGCCGAGCGACACGTCGAAATGCTCAAGCGCCACCTTGCGGAAATTATCCGCGTCATGCCCGGCCGGCATCAGGATTGCGGTGAGCGACGACGAATAATGCCGCGGCTCTTTGCAGAGGATCTCGAGGCCCCAGGCGCGCGCGGCGCGCCGCGTCGCCTCGGCATGGCGGTCGTGGCGCGCGAACACGTTCTCGAGCCCTTCCTCGTGCAGCATGTCGATCGCTTCGCCGAGCGCGTAGAGCATGTTGGTCCCGGGCGTGTAAGGAAAGAAGCCGGTCTTGTTCGCGGCGATCATCTCCTCCCAGCCCCAATAGGACTTCGTCATCTTCGAATTCTTCGTGGCGGCCAACGCCTTTTCGCCGAGTGCGTTGAACGACAGCCCGGGCGGCAGCATCAGGCCCTTCTGTGAGCCGCCGACGGTCACGTCGACGCCCCACTCATCGTGCCGGTAATCGATCGAGCCGAGCGACGAGATGGTGTCGACCATCAAGAGCGCCGGGTGACCGGCCGCATCGATCGCGCGGCGCACCTCGTTGATCAGCGTGACGCAGCCAGTCGAGGTCTCGTTGTGCACGACGCACACCGCCTTGATCTCGCGCGCCTTGTCTTCCTTGAGCCTGGCCTCGATCTTCGTGGGGTCGGCGCCGGCGCGCCAATCCGATGCGATGAACTCCGGGTCGAGGCCGAGCTTCACCGCCATCGCCTTCCACAGCGAGGCGAAGTGCCCGGTCTCGACCATCAACACCTTGTCGCCGGGCGACATGGTGTTGGCGAGCGCCGCCTCCCAGGCTCCGGTCCCTGACGCCGGGTAAATGATCACCGGCCCGGCGCACTTGAAGATCGTCTTGATGCCGTCGAGGACGCGCTTGCCGAGCTTGCCGAACTCCGGCCCGCGGTGGTCGATCACCGGCATGTCCATGGCGCGCAGGATGCGGTCGGGCACTGGCGTGGGTCCGGGGATCTGCAGGAAATGGCGGCCGGCGGTGCGGGCGGAGTTTTGAACCATGGGGAACCTTCAGGGCGAGAGCGGTCGACTATACGATACCGTGACGCGGCAGACGACTATGCTATATTTTGCCCTATGACAAAGGCGCTTGAACAAGCCATCGCCAAGGTACGCGAACTCCCGGAAGCCGATCAGGATTTGGCGGCCGATTTCCTGTTTGCATTGGCTGAAAAGCAATCCGAGCCTGAGAAGCTGGACGAGGAGACACGTGCGGCGATCCTTGAAGGATTGGCGCAGGCAGAGCGCGGGGAGTTCGTGAGCGACGATGAGATGGCCGCGTTCTTCCGGCAACGGGGCGCATGAGAGTACGCTACACGCCGCGCGCTCGCAGCGACCTCGACAAGATTCACTCCTACCTCAATGAACGCTCTCCGGCCGCCGCGTCGGCCGTCCTGAAACGAATTCGAAATCGCATCGAACGGTTGGCGGATTATTCTCTCATGGCACCTGTTACGGAGTTGCCCGGCATCCGCGGATTGACCATCCTTCGGTATCCCTCCAAGGCGTACTATCGCATCCTGAATGATGAAGTCGTGATCCTTCACGTCCGCGACTTACGCCGCGCTCCCTGGACGGGAGAGAGCTGATGGCCGCGCAACTGCTGCCGGGGCTGGAACGCAAGCTGAAGGCCGAGATCACCGGCGACGTGATGTTCGACCGCTTCAGCCGCGGCCGCTATGCGACAGACGCCTCGCATTACCAGATGACGCCACTTGGCGTGGTCGCGCCACGCACCGTCGCGGAAACCGAGCGCGCGCTGGCACTTGCGCGAGAGGAGGGGGTTACCGTGCTGCCGCGTGGTGGCGGCACCTCGCAGTCCGGCCAGACCGTCAACCAGTCGCTGGTGATCGACTGCTCCAAGTACCTGACCAAGATATATGAAATCGACGTGGGCGAGAGGCGCTGCACGGTCGAGCCCGGCATCGTGCTCGATGACCTGAACCGCGCGCTCAAGCCTTACGGACTCTGGTTCCCGGTCGATGTCTCGACCGCCTCGCGCGCAACAATCGGCGGCATGACGGCGAACAACTCCTGCGGCGGGCGCTCGCTGCGCTACGGCACGATGCGCGACAACGTGCGCTCGATCGACGCGGTGCTCGCCGACGGTACCAACGCGCATTTCGGCCCAGTGGATGCCGGCCTCTCGAACCTACCGGCCGGTTCGCCGCTGCGGCCGCTCGCGCGCACGCTGCTCGACATCGGGTTGCGCGAAGCCGACGAGATCGAAATGCACTTTCCGAAAGTGCAGCGCCGGGTCGGCGGTTACAATCTCGATGCCTTCGCGCCGAACGCGCCGCAGTACAATCTGGCGCACATCCTGCTCGGCTCGGAGGGCACGCTCGCATTTTCCACGCGCATCGAGCTGAAGCTCTCACCGGTGCTGGGCAAGCGCGTGATCGGGGCGTGTCACTTCGGCTCGTTCTACGAGGCGATGAACTCCGCGCAGCATCTGGTCAAGTTGAAGCCGATCGCCGTCGAGCTGGTCGACCGCACCATGCTGGAGCTGGCGAGCGAGATCGCCATGTTCCGCCCGACGCTCAAGGCCTTCGTGCATGGCGAGCCCGAGGCGATCCTGCTGGTCGAGTTCGACGAGGGCGACGTGGAAAACCAGCGGCGGCTGAAAGAGCTCGCCGCCATGATGGGCGACCTCGGGGTCGGCTTCGACAAGCACGGCGCCAAATGGGGTGGCGTGGTCGAGGTGACCGATGCGGGGCTGCAGGCTGCGATCGCGGACGTGCGCACCTCGGGCCTCAACATCATGATGTCGATGAAGGAGCAAGGGAAGCCGATCTCCTTCGTCGAGGATTGCGCGGTGCCGCTGATCAACCTTGCGGACTATACGCAGCGCCTCAGCCAAGTGTTCGAGAAGCATGGCACGCGCGGCACCTGGTACGCGCATGCCTCGGTCGGGTGCCTGCACGTGCGCCCGGTGCTCAATCTCCGGCAAGAAAAAGATGTGAAGGCGATGCGCGCCATCGCCGAGGAAGCCTTCGCGATGGTGCGCGACTACAAGGGCTCGCATTCGGGCGAGCACGGCGACGGCATCGTGCGCTCCGAATTCCACGAGTTCATGTTCGGCAAAGAGCTCGTGAAAGCCTTCGAGGAGGTAAAGGACACCTTCGACCCGAGGGGCGTCTTCAATCCCGGAAAGATCGTTCGCGCGCCGAAGTTCGATGACCGAGCGAACTTCCGCTACGGCCCCGAGTATCGCGGCCAGGAGATGAAGACACAGCTCGACTGGTCGGCCTGGCCCGGCGCGGGCGGCGGATTCCAGGGCGCGATCGAGATGTGCAACAACAACGGCGCCTGCCGGAAGATCGATGGCGGCGTCATGTGCCCGTCGTATCGTGTCACCCGCGAGGAGCGCGACGTCACGCGCGGGCGCGCCAACTCGCTGCGGCTTGCGATTACGGGACAGCTCGGTCCTGACGCGCTCACCTCCGACGAGATGGCCGAGACGCTGAAACTCTGCGTCTCGTGCAAGGCCTGCCGCCGCGAATGCCCGACCGGCGTCGACATGGCGCGCATGAAGATCGAGGTGCAAGCCGCGTGCGCCGCAAAGCATGGGCTCTCGCTGCGCGACCGGCTGATCGGCTACCTGCCGCGCTATGCGCCGCATGCGGCGAGATTCCCGGCGCTCGCCAACGCGCGCGACAAGTATCCGTGGCTCAAGGCGTTGTCAGAGCGCCTTGCGGGCCTCAGCGGCCGCCGCACGATGCCCCAATGGCGCGCGGACGTGTTCGACGACACGCTCGCTTCGTTGCCGCACCTGCCGGGGCATGTGGGCGAAGGCGCGAACGACAACGAGCCTCGCGAGGTCGTGCTGCTCGCCGACACCTTCAACCGCTATTTCGAGCGCGAGAACCTCGACGCGGCGGTCACGGTGCTGCATGCGGCCGGCTACAAGGTGCATGTCGCCAAACCCGTGGACGGCGCGAAGCGCCCGCTCTGTTGTGGCCGCACGTTTCTCTCGGTCGGGCGCGTGGATGAAGCACGGCGCGAGGCCGGGCGTGTGATCGCGGCGGTTGAGCCGTTCGTGAAGCGCGGCGTGCCGGTGGTCGGGCTCGAGCCGAGCTGCATTCTCGGATTCCGCGACGAAGTGCCGGCGATGATCAAGTCGGAGGCGGCGGCTCAGCTTTCGATGCATGCGCTGATGTTTGAGGAGTTTCTGGTGCGCGAAGCGGCGGCGGGCCGGCTCAACCTGCCGCTCAAGCCGTTGGCCAAGCGCGCGCTTGTGCACGGCCATTGTCACCAGAAATCGTTCGGCATGATGGGCGCAGTCGAGCGCATCCTGAAGCTCGTCCCCGATCTCAAGGTCGAGACCGTCGACTCAAGCTGCTGCGGGATGGCCGGCGCGTTCGGCTATGGCGCCGACACGATCGACGTGTCGCTTGCGATGGGCGAGCTGTCGCTGTTGCCGGCCGTGCGCAAGGCCGATGCCGACACGCTTATTGTTGCGGACGGCACCTCCTGCCGGCATCAGATCCACGATGGCGCTGAGCGCGAGGCGCTGCATGTCGCCCGCGTGCTGGCGATGAGTCTCAACTAGCCCTCATCCTGAGGAGCGTTGCGCAGCAACGCGTCTCGAAGGATGGCCACAAATACGGAGCCTGCCGCCATCCTTCGAGACGGCGCTTCGCGCCTCCTCAGGATGAGGACTGAGTACAGAGTGCGATGAGCCCGGGTGAGATTTAGAGTCCATTCCGATACACCACCATGCCGCCCACCACCGTCATCAGCGCCTTGGTGTCGCGAATCGTATCCGGCGGCACCGACAGAATGTCTTGTGATAGCACCGCAAGGTCCGCGAGCTTGCCGGCCTCGATCGAGCCGCGCTCGTTCTCTACACCCATCACGCGCGCATTGTTGATGGTGTAGAGCGTCAACGCCTCCTTCGCGGTGATCGCATGCTCCTTGCCGAGCGCGTAGCCTTTGAGCACCTGGCGCGTCGTCATCCACCACATCGACAGGTACGGATCGACCGGCACCACCGGCCCGTCGGTGCCGCCGCCGACCAGCACGCCGGCGTCGATCGCCTTGCGGATCGGGATCGCATAGGCCGCGTGCTCGTCTCCCCACCAGCGGCGCTGGTTGTGCCCGAGCAGCACCGGATGATCCTGCATGGTCGCCACGATGCCGAGCTCGGCCATCGTCTTCAGCGCCGCGTCGGAGGGGTGGAACAGGTGCATGATCGCCCAGTTCAGCGGCTTGATCGGCTTCTCGGCATTCACGCGCCCGTAGGCGCGCACGATCAGGTCGATCGTCTCGTCGCCGACCGCGTGCGTCTGTGCCTGCAGGCCGGCATCTGCAATCAGTTTGAGGCCCTCCACATACTCGTCCTCGCCGCCGGGCGGCAGCAGTAGCACGCCGCGGTACGCCGCATTGGTCTGCTCGCCCGGCACGATGCGGTAGGGCCAGGTCATGCGTCCGCCCTCGACACCGCCGTCGAGTGGAAACTTGATGCCGGCAAAGCGCAGCATGTCGGAGTTCTTCTGCGCCTTGATCGCCGCGATGCCTTTCGCAACCTCGTCCTTGCGCATCGCGCGATAGAGCACATCGGTGCGCACCGTCATCTGTCCCGCATCGTGCACCGAGCGATAGAGCGCCATCTGCGGCTCGTTCACGCCCGGCTCGACCACCCCGACGATGCCGTAGGAATTGAGATCGCGCATCGCGGCGACGAGCAGCTCCGCCATGTTGGCGGGCGGGGCAGGGAGGATGCGGCGCACGAGGTTCGCGGCATTCTGCAACAGCATGCCGGTTGCCTCGCCCTTCTCATCGCGCACGATGATGCCGCCCTCGGGGTTCGGCGTGTCCTTGGTGATGCCGGCCAGTTCCAGCGCCTTGGTGTTCACCGTGACGACATGACCGCCGCGCGGGATGAACACCGGATTGTCCGGCGACACCGGATCGAGCTCATGCCGCGTCGGCATGCGGCCCTCTTCCAGGATGCTCTCGTGCCAGCCCATCGAGGCCGTCACCCATTTGCCGGTTTCTGTGCGCGCGACGCGCTCGGCGACCGCCTTCTGCACATCGGCGACGGACTTCGCGCCGAGGAGCTGCACTTGCGGGCCGTTCAGGGCGTGGAACAGCTGATGCAGGTGGGTGTCGATCAGGCCCGGCACCACGGTCTTGCCGGCGAGCTCGATCACCTGCGTGTTCGGGCCGATGTGCGGGACCATCACTTCATCGTCGCCGATCGCCACGAATCGGCCGTCGCGCACTGCGACCGCCTGCGCAACGTGCCAGTCCTTGTCGACGGTGATGATTTTCCCGCCGCGCAGCACGAGGTCGGCGGGCTGGGCGAGCGCGGGGGTGGCGAAGAGAGAAAACAGACAGGCGAGGCGCAACAACATGGGGCTCTCCGGAACGAATGGAGAGAGTTTAGCGCGTTACACGACGCGATGCATGCTCTGCGCACTCGGCTTTCCCGTCTTTGCCAACAATGACTGTCTGAATCGTGCCAGCAGCAAATGCCCGTGTGTACAGGCTATTTGATAGGTTCTGACCTCGGTCAGATTGCGGACGATCATCTGCGACAGGCCGCGGGTGATCGGATCGACCCGCCCTGAACCACCAATGGCTGCCTTGTCGCGTGATCGCGCCAGCACCTTTCACAAGGCAGGGGCGACGAGGATGGAAAATATTATCACGCTGACGGCCGGAATCGATACTTCCAAAGCCAAGCTCGACCTCGCTTGGCTGCGAGGAAAGTGATGGGTTTCGCTCCGCTCAACCCATCCTACGGGCTACTGGCTACGCCGTTTCAACCGGGATCAGCGCTGAAGGGTGATTGGCTTCCATCCTTTTCGCTTCCTCGGCGGCTAGGTGTGCCTTCTTGAATGTTAAATAAAGGGTGTTTGGGTCGTTAGCTGTGAATGACCAATATACCCAGGTGAGGAAACTGTTGTTGGCGCCCCGAAGAGACAAGCGCTGGCCATGGTCGCCTGAAAAGGCTATTTGGCCGTTCGGTAAATAAACGATTGGCACTCCTTTTTGAAAGAAGCTATTGTCGGTCCAATATGCGCCTTTATTCCAGTTATCGAGTACGTGATCGTTGATTTTGTTGCCCCACTGCCATCCGGGCGCGTAAAGATATCCCAAGCTACCATCAAACAAAATGAGGCGGTTATTGACGTCGTTGGTCAGGTTAACCCAGTTGTTTGTGCTGGTCACCCAGTACCCATTTGCATTTGTAGTTTGAAGGCGAAAAAGGCCGTCCATCTGTCTCTCCCTCCTCCGGATTATTCAACGCAAGCAAGCCGGTCGCCGTCCTGCATGCCGAGCGCCCACCAACAGCGGTGCAATGGCGACAATCTGACTGACGCTGTACGCTGTCAATTGCGGAGCCGCTCTGTTGCGGCTCGCCGACGCCGATTGAGACGCCGCGTCAATGAATTGATCTCCAGTGTCAACTGAACGTGGCGTGCACGTGCGGGCGCCGGCCTTGTGGCCGCCGAACCCTGGTTGACACTGCGCGTGACAAAGACGCGCCAAGCGAAATACCGGCGGCCAGGGTTTCAGGTACCGTTGCTCCAGAGCGCGCGCCCGCCAAGGTTCCAATCCGAAACACAACTTTCACTTGTACGGCATGAGTGCTAAGGTTTGTCCGGCAGCCAGGGGTGGGATTAGCCAAGAGCAGGATTGATGGCCAGGAACGGCGCTAACGGTTCGCAGGCGGACGTCCTCGCGTTACCGTCGGCTGCGAACAAAGGCAGCGGCTTGTCGCCCAAGCTGCAAGGGCTGGACGGCAATCCGCAACGCCATTTCGGCCCGCGACTCTGGCAGGCGTTTCGCGACACCGTCGCGCACCTCTACACAGTGTCGCTGTCGGACCCGTCGGAGGAAGCACGCTTCAACCTCTCAACCCGCACCTATCCGACGCCCCGCGCGATCCTGATGCGCACGCAGGGCACGGGGTTCATCATGACCCGGAGCCCCGCAACGGTCGCGCGCGGCGCCGACCAGCTGCTCATCCTGCTCCAGCGCGAAGGCTCGGTGGACACCGACTGCGCCGGACGCCGCGGGCGGATCGAGGCCGGCGATGTCGCGATCTTCGATTATGCGCGGCCGTTCCACAGCGTGGTGACCGACTACGTCAATCTGATCGTTCACCTTGCGCGCGATAGCGTGCCCGCCGCACTGCTGGCGCTCGAGCCGCACGGCCTTGTCTTTCCGCGCGGGAGCGGCGCGGCGCGCCTGATCGGCGCAGCGATGCAGGAATTTTACACGCAGGCCGACCATCTGACGGTGAGCGAAGCCGAGGCGGCGATCGAGAGCATCGTGGCGCTGACGACCGCCTGCGCGCGCGCAAGGCTGGCAGGCGACGAAGCGAATCATTTGAAGTCGAGGAGAAAGGCCGCGCTGAAGTATATCGACGCGCATCTTGGCAACGCGCAGCTCGGGACCGACGAGATCGCCGATGCGGCCAATGTCTCGCGCGCGTCGCTCTACCGGCTGCTGGCGGCGGAAGGCGGCATTCGCGCCGTGTTGTTGACGCGCCGGTTCGACGAGGCCCTGCGGCTCATGCTGGGAGACAACACGGACGAGCACTCGCTCAAGGCAATCGCCAGGTGCTGCGGTTTTGGCGGCACAAGCCAGTTCAGCCGGGCGTTCCGCGCGCGTTTCGGCTCTCCGCCGCGGCAATACCTCGCGCTCGTGCGGCAGCAGGAACTCGAATGGCACGAAGCGCGGCTCATGGCAGACGGCTTCGACCGGAATTCATTCTTGTGGCGGCAACAGGGGTTGAGCGGATCGAAGCAATCCAGTGGCCCGGATCGAGCGCAGCGCACGCAGCGGCCTTCCTACTTGACGAACACCTTCCCGGTGATCCGCTCCAGATTCCCGTAATACACCTGGTCGCGCTGCTGCTTGGTCAGATCCAGCGCGTCGATGATGCGCAGCGTCTCGCGGATGTACATCGTGCCTTTCTCGGGGTCGAACGGGCAGTCGCTCGCGAATACGATCTTCTCCAGCGGGTAGAACTTCATGCCCAGCTCGGTCGCGGCATCCGAGGTGAATACGGCGGTGTCGGCGTAGAAGTCCTGCTTGAAGTAGTCGAGCGGGCGCTTCTTCAGCGACTTCATGAGCGCCTGGTAGTCCGCATCCGAGGTGCGTGCGCCGATCTGGTCCCAGCCCGGGCCGATGCGGCCCTCGAGCATCGGCACGATGCCGCCGAAGTGGTGCACGATGATCTTCAGGTTCGGATATTTATCGAGCGTCTTGGAAAACACCATGCGCGCCATGAAGGCCGCGGTGTCGTAGGACCAGCCGAAGGTCCACCAGATCTCGTAGAGGGATTTGTCTTCGCTCGCGTAGTCCGGCGTCTTCGCGGTGCGCGTCG
Source organism: Xanthobacteraceae bacterium (assembly GCA_049698215.1). Taxonomy (GTDB): domain Bacteria; phylum Pseudomonadota; class Alphaproteobacteria; order Rhizobiales; family Xanthobacteraceae; genus PALSA-894. Next base: position 12,075 of record JBAVXH010000409.1, read on the forward strand.
GATGCACCCACACTGGCTTGCCAATCTGCGCCATGCGGGCGAAGAACGGCTCGAACTCCGGTGCGTCAAGCGGCTTGCCGTTCACGTTGGTGACGATCTGCACGCCGCAGGCGCCGAGCTCGTTGATGGCGCGTTCGCTCTCGCGCACGCCGGCATCCGGCGCGGTCAGCGGCACCTCGGCGACGAAGCCCGCGAACTCGTCCGGATACTTGTCACACAGCTCCTTGAGACCGTCGTTCGCGAGCCGCGCCATGTCCTCAGCCTTCTCGGGCGGCGCCCAGGTGCCGATCGGCGGCAGCGCGACGGAGAGGATCTGCTTGTAGTCGGGGAACGAGCCCACCACCTTGCGGCGTACGTCGATGTTATGGATCGACGGCACCTCGGATACGCGCTTGCCGATGTCCGGCACCTTGCTGTCCATGAGCGCCTGGAAATATCTCGCCGGGAAGAAATGCGTGTACGCGTCGATACGCATGAGACCTGTTGCTCCGCTTGGCTGTCAGTTGGGAATGAGAACGTTGACCAGCGCCTGCTTGCCACCACGCGCCGCGTCGCGCGCGCGTGCAAGCGCGGGTGCAAGCTCGGCATGAGACTCGACGCGCTCGCCGTGCCCGCCGTGCAGGCGCACGATCTCCTCGAACGGCGGTGAGGGCGAGAGGTCGGCGAGGAACTGGCCGTCGTCCTCTCCCGCCGCGCCGTCCTTGAACATCGAGAGCGTCGCGCGCCGCACCGCGCCGTAGCGCGCGTTGTTGAACACGACCGTCAGCACCGGAATTTCGAACTTATCGGCGACCCAGTGGCACACCGTCGGGTTCGCGAACATGTAGGCGCCGTCGCCGATCGTCGCGACCACGAACTTCTCCGGCGCGGCAAGCTTCGCGCCCATCGCGGCGCCAAGGCCCCAGCCGAGCCCGCCCGCCGCCGAGAGGCCGTAGAACGTGCCGGCTTTTTCGCGCGCGCAGTGTTCGAGGCTCAGTGGATATTCGTTGAAGATGATGGCGTCGGTGCCGACCGCCTCGCCGATCGCGGCGCTGAAAGTCGCGGCATTGAGCGCCTTTGCGCTCGCCTCCTTCGCGGCTTTCGCACGTCGCGCCTGATGGCGCTCGATCAGCTTGGCGCGCCGCGCGTCCACGCTCAGCTTCCCTTTCGCCAGCGCCGCGTCGAGCGCCGCGAGCACGATGGACACGGGCGCGGCGATCGCGAGGTCGCTCGGGAACGAGCGCATGGGGTAGCGCGCAAAGGTCGGGTCCTCGCCGAGATGCGCGACGCGGCAGCCCGCCGCCGGCTGCTCGGCGCGCGGATACCAGGGCGCATCGCTCTCGATCACGATGATCAGGTCAGCATCGGCGACCAGCGGGCCGGAATCGTATCCGGCGTTCATCGGATGCGACGAGGGCAGCGCCACCGAGCGCGCATTGTGCGAGACCACCGGAATGGCGGCGCGCTCCGCGACCCTGGCGAGCGCCGCAACGGCGGCGTCATCCGTGCCCGGCCCCGCCGTGATGATCAGCGGCCGCTCGGCTGTTGCGATCCATTCCGCCAGTTCCTCGATCGCCGCCGGATCGGGATGCGCGGGACGCGGAGCGGGGCGCGGCACGATCGCCGGCTCTTCATTCAGCGATGCGGACAATGGCTCGCGCGGAAGTACCAGATAGACCGGTCCGCGCGGGGCCGTCATCGTCATCTCGTGCGCGCGCGCCACCACGTCGGCGGTCTGGCCCGGCATGCGCAGCTCATAATCCCACTTCACGATCTCCCGCACCATGCCGGCCTGGTCGAACATCTCCTGGCCCCAGTGGATCTGGCGCGAGCGCGAGCCGAACGCGCCCTTCTCGGTGACCGGCGTGCGGCCGGCCGCGAGGATCAGCGGCACACGGTCGCGCGCGAGATTGATCAGGTTGTTGATCGTGTTCCCGGTGCCGACGTTGACATGCACCATCACGGCCTGCGCGCGACCGGTCTGCGTGTAGGCGCCGTGCGCCATCGCGACCGCGAGATTCTCGTGCGGCACCAGGATCGGCCGCGGCAGCTTCACATTGGAGCCGCGCGCGCGCGAAAAGCCCTCGACGATGGGCGGAAAGTCCGTGCCGGGATTGGCGAAGAAAAAGTCGACGCCGTGCTCGGCGAGCGCGCGGAGGAACACTTCGCCCGCGATCGGCTTGCGTTCGACGCTGCCTTGCACGTTCATCCCTTAAGGTTCGTTATAGTGGGACTGTCCTACGCGAGGCGGGTGGCGCTTACAACATGCCGCCGGCGCATGGGATCATGAATAAACGCATGGGGGAGGCATGATTTCGCCCGAGCCGATCTTTTCCATCCGCTGCGAGCTGGCCGACATTCTCGACGTCGGCGTGGCGCCATTCGGCCATCGCCGCGTCGTGAACATTCTGGGTGGGCCGGTGACCGGCAAGAGGTTGAGCGGCCGCGTGCTGCCGGGCGGGGCGGACTGGCAGATCGTGGCGGCGGACGGCTGCATCGACCTCCACGCGCGCTACACGCTGGAAAGCGATGCGGGCGCGCTCATCCAGGTCGAGTCGAAGGGGATGCGCTGTGCTTCGCCGGAGATCCTGGCCCGGCTTGGACGCGGCGAGGACGTCGATCCCTCGCTCTACTACTTCCGCACCGTGATGCGTTTCGAGACGGCGCATCCGAGCACGGCATGGCTCAACCGAATCCTGGCGTTGGCGAAGGGCGCGCGGGAGAGGAATGCCGTGAGGTTGGAGGTGTATGAGGTGTTGTAGCGCGCGGCCATCCTTCGAGACGCGGTCCTGCGGACCGCTCCTCAGGATGAGGTCTTTGTGTGCTGCGGCTTCAATAAACACAGACCTCATCCTGAGGAGGCGCGAAGCGCCGTCTCGAAGGATGGCCGCATGCGGGTGACTACCCCCCCTTCACCGCGCCCGCCGTGAGCCCCGCCACGATCTGGCGCTGCGCGAACACGGTGAGCAGCAGCACGGGCAAGGTCACGATCAGCGCGGCGGCCGCCAAAGGCCCCCAGGAGAGCTGGTCGAACGAGATCATGTTGTAGACCGCAACCGGGAGCGTGCGCGTCTCGCGGCCCGCGAGCACGATGCCGAACACGAAATTGTTCCACGAGAAGATCACCGCGAGGATGAACGCAACCGCGATGCCGGGCCTGGCGATCGGCAGCGCGACATGGCGAAAAACCTGCCAGCGCGTCGCGCCGTCGATCACGGCGGCTTCTTCCAGCTCCATTGGCGTGGTCTCGAAATAGCCGATCATGATCCAGATCACGATCGGCACCGTGACGACCAGATGAATGATGATCTGCGGGACCAGCGTGCCGAGCAGGCCGAGCCACTGGAAGAGCAAGAACAGTGGGATCAGGTAGGAGAGCCCGGGCGTGATGCGCGCGATCAGGATCACGACCGCCGAGCGATGCGCCTGCATGCGCGCGATGCCGTAGCCGGCCGGCACGCCGACCAGAAGCGCGGCGAGCGTCGCGGTGCCGGTGACGATCAGCGTGTTGACGAAGTAGGTGGCGAAGCGATTCGAGGTGAGAACGTCCACATAGTTCTGCCAGGCGAAGCGGTCCGGGATGAACACCGGCGGATAGGCCGCATTGTCGATCTCGTATTTCACCGAGAGCGACAGCATCCAGAGAAAGAAGAAGATCGCCGGCGATACGATCAGGAACACGCAGATCGCAAGTCCGATCTTGTTGAGGATCTGCCGGACGCTCATACGCCACTCGCCTCGTTCCAGTGCATGCGCTGGCGGAAGTACAGCATGACGGCGGCGAGCATCACGATCAGCACGAAGAACACGAGCGCGATCGCCGAGCCGTAGCCGATATCGTAGTAAACGAACGCGACGCTGTAGAGATAAAGGTTGATCGTCTCCGAGGCCGAACCCGGCCCGCCTTGCGTGATCGCGAAGATGATGTCGAAGCTTTTCAGCGCATCGATCAGGCGGATCATGGCGGCGATGAACAGGAAAGGCGTGATCAGCGGCAGCGTGATGTAGCGGAACATCTGCCAGAAGCTCGCGCCGTCGATCAGCGCGCTCTCGTAGGGCTCGGTGGGGAGCGCGGCGAGCCCGCCGAGCACGATTAGCATCACCAAGGGCGTCCATTGCCAGGTTTCGACCAGCACCAGCGAGGGGATCACCGTGCCGGGATCGAACACCCAGAGCTGCGCCGGCAGGCCGATGAGCGAGAGCAGATAGTTGAGCACGCCGAGCTGCGGGTGGAACATCATGGTCCACACCAGCGCGATCGCGACTGGCGTTGCCATCATCGGCATGATGAAGACGCCGCGCAGGAAGCCGCGCAGCGGAAATTTCTGGTGGAACACGACCGCCGCGAAGGTGCCGAAGATCAGCGGCAGGATCACCGAGAGCGCCGTGTAGACGAGCGTGTGCCACACTGCCTCGACGAAGCGCGGGTCCTTCGGCATGCGCAGATAGTTCGACAGGCCAACGAAGGTGGTCGGGGAGCCGACCTTCCATTCGTGCAGGCTCATCCAGATCGTGAAGACCCACGGGAACACGATGACGGCGAGCACGACGACGAGCGCCGGCAGCACGAACGGCCAGTAGGAGAGGGGGCGGAGTTCGGGTTCTTGGTCGGTCATGCTCGCGCCGCATCGCGGTCGTCATGCCCCGCGAAAGCGGGGCATCCAGTACACACCGTTCTCTCGTTGATTACTGGATCGCCCGCCTTCGCGGGCGATGACGCCCGGTGTTGCCTCACGCCTTCTCGCTGCGCTCCAGGATCGGGCGGAACTGCTCGTGCGCTTTCTTCAACTCGGCCGACGGATCGGCGCCGGCGAGCGTCGCGGTGACCGCCGCGCCCACGAGATCGCGGAATTCGGCGACCGGAATGATCACCGGGAGGCCGAGCTTTGAGATCTTTCCGGCATCGAGCACCGACTGGAACCATTCCTTCGGTAGCGTCACACCCTTCTGCACGTCCGGATCGTTGAGGACCGAGTTGCGGAACGACACGCCGCCGCCCGCCTGCACCAGCCGCGCGCCTTGCGTCTTGGAAACGACCCACTGGCAGAGCAGGTAGGCGGCTTCCTTCTTGGTGCAGGCCGCGGGGATGCCGATGCCGTCACCGTAGGTCGCCGAATACTGGCCCTTCGGCCCGGCCGGCACCATCGCGTAACCGACCTTGCCGACAACGCGCGACGAGTTGGGATTTTCGACGCCCGGTGCCCAGCCGACGCCATCGACCCACATCGCGGCACGCCCTTGCGCGAATGCGGCGAGCGATTCCATCCAGTTGAAGCCTGCGACACCGGGAGGCGAGGACTTGTTGGAGCGCACATAGGACTTCGTCGCCTCGACAGCCTCCGGGCCGTCGGTCAGGATGTTGCCGTTCTTGTCGAGGAATTCGCCGCCGTAGTTGAGGAAGTAATTGGTCCACAGTGTCATGTTGGCGTTCTTCAGACCGCGCCCGACGTAGCCGAAGATGCCGGCCTTCGTGTCGGTGAGCTTCTCGGCGAGCGCGTTCATCTCGTCGAGAGTCTTGGGCGGCTGCACGCCGGCCTTCGCGAAAATCTCCTTGTTGTAATAGAGGATGAAATAGTCGACCGACCAAGGCAGCGAGAGCATCTGCCCTTTGTCGTTCTTCGCGTACGAAAGTCCTGCGGCCGAGAAGTCGCTCTCGACCAGATCGGGCGCGGTCAGCGTCGGGTCCTTCATGAACGGCGTGATGTCGGCGAGCCAGCCGGCCTTCTCGAACTGCCGCTTCTGCACGTGATAGGAGAGGTGCACGATGTCGAAGCTCGGCTTGCCCGAGGCAAGCTCGATCACGCATTTCTGGCGCTGCTGCTGCTCGGGGATCTGCTCCGACTCGACCTGGATGCCGGTCAGCTCGGTGAACTCCTTGATGTGCTTCTGGAAGTTGTCGCCACGCGGGCCCTTGGCGAGGATCGCCTCCAGCTTGGTGCCCGAATACTTCTTCCAGTTCACCTGCGAGAAAGCAGGGGTTGCGGCAAAGCTGGCGGCGCCGGCGGCAGCGCTGCCGGCGAGCAGGGCACGGCGCGAGAGCCTGAGTTGATCCATCGTGGTCCTCCCGATTTCTTTGTGTCGTGGTGGATTGTAGCGCCTGCTGGCATGTTTGCCAGCGGCCTAGTGGAGCGGATTTGACATTCGCTACCCACCGTGCCGCGGGCTCGCGAAGCGAATGTCAAATCCAAAGCTCCACTAGGATTCAACACTTGCTAGTGGTCCTTTGATTCTAACATTCGCAAGAGAGCCCGCCGCACATGGATGCGAATGTTAGAATCGGACCACTAGCCGCAACCTTGACCCGCGCGGCGGGCAAATGTGATGGTGCATAACAATTGCATCACGGGACGGAAATGGCCAAGCCTAGGCTACCGAGATCGCTGAAGGTTGCGCGGCGCGGCGCGATAGCGATCGTGACGCTCGCGCGGCCCGAGAAGCGGAATGCGCTCAACGACACCACCGTGCTCGGGCTTGAGGCGTTCTTCGATATGCTGCCGGCGGGCGTGAAGGCAGTGGTGCTGAATGCTGAAGGAAAGCACTTCTCCGCTGGCCTCGACCTCTCCGAGCTCAAGGTGCTCTCGACCGAGGACGGCGCCGCGCACTCGCGCGTCTGGCACCGCATCTTTGACAAGATAGAATTCGGGCGCGTACCGGTTGTCACCGTGATGCATGGCGCGGTGATCGGCGGCGGGCTCGAGCTTGCGGCGGCGACGCACATCCGCGTCGCGGAACGCTCGGCATATTACGCGTTGCCCGAGGGTTCGCGCGGCATTTTCGTCGGCGGCGGCGGCTCGGTGCGTCTGCCGCGCCTGATCGGCGTCTCGCGCATGATCGACCTGATGCTCACCGGGCGCACCTACGGCGCCGAGGAGGGTCAGGCGCTCGGGCTGTCGCATTATCTGGTCGGCGAAGGCGAGGGCCTCGCGAAGGGCATCGAGATCGCGAAACGCATCGCGGGCAATTCGCCGGTCTCGAACTTCGCGATCATGAACGTGCTGCCGCGCATCGCCGAGCAGGACCGCGCCAGCGGCTTCGTGATGGAATCCCTGACCGCCGCCATCGCGCAAGGCAGCGACGAGGCGAAGAACCGCATCAAGGCTTTCCTTGAAAAGCGCGCCGCCAAGGTGGAGAGGAAGTAGGATAGCCGAGCATGTCTCGTCCCGCTCGTCCCCGCGAAAGCGGGGACCCAGTTCTTGGCAAAGCGCTGGATGCCCGCTTCCGCGGGCATGAGCGGACTCAACGATCTGTGCGCCTGTGCGAAGCGGAAGTCCTCGTCGATCGCCGCGCGGACGGCACGGTGTTTCTCAAATCGGGCCGCACGCTTCCCGCGTATCCCGAAAAGCTGACCGACCGGCTGGCGCACTGGGCGCGCGTCACGCCCGAGCGCGTGTTCATGGCGGAGCGCGCTCCCGATGGAGGCTGGCGCACCATCACCTACGCGGAGACTCTCGACAAAATCCACCGCATCGGCGCCGCGCTGCTCACACGCGATCTCTCCGCTGAGCGCCCGATCGTCATCCTCTCGGGTAACGATCTGGAGCATGCGCTGCTCGGCCTCGCTGCGAATTACGTCGGCATCCCGTACGCGCCCATCTCGCCCGCTTATTCGCTGATCTCGTCCGATTTCGGCAAGCTCAAGCATATCTGCAATTTGCTCACGCCCGGCCTCGTCTACGCCTGCAACGCGCAGTACCAGCGCGCCATTGCGTCCGCGGTGCCGCTCGGGACGGAGGTTGTCGTCGGCTCGCTCGACAAGGTCGATGCCGCGCCGGAGGCGGCCGACGCCGCGCATGCGGATGTCACGCCCGATACGATTGCCAAGTTCCTCTTCACCTCCGGCTCGACCGGCAATCCGAAGGGTGTGATCAACACGCAGCGCATGTGGTGCTCGAACCAGGCGATGATCGCGAGCGCCCTGCAGTTCTTCGTTGATGAGCCGCCGGTGATCGTCGACTGGGCACCGTGGCACCACACCGCGGGCGGCAATCACGATGTCGGGCTCGTCATCAACAACGGCGGCACGCTCTACATCGACGGCGGCAAGCCGCTGCCCGGCGCGATCGAGCAGACGGTCAGAAACCTGCGCGAGATCGCGCCCACCTGGTACTTCACGGTGCCGAAGGGCTACGAGGCGCTGCTGCCGTTCTTCCGCGCCGATGCGGCCTTGCGCGAAACATTCTTCTCGCGGCTCAAGGTGCTGTGGTTCGCGGGCGCGGGGCTCGCGCAGCACGTGTTCGACGAGTGGAAGGAGATGGCGTATCGCACCTGTGGCGAGGACATCCTGTTCCTCACCGGCTTGGGCTCGACCGAGACCGCGCCCTATGCGTTCGGGCGGATGTGGGACGCGCCAGACGCCACCAACGTCGGGTTGCCGCCACCTGGCCTCGATGTGAAGCTGGTGCCGCTTGGCGAGGGCAAGTACGAGGCGCGGCTCAAGGGCCCCAACATCACGCCCGGCTACTGGCGCGAGCCGCGGCTCACCGCGGAAGCCTTTGATGAGGAAGGCTTCTACAAGCTCGGCGACGCGCTGCGCTTCGGCGAACCGGCGCGGCCCGAAAAGGGCCTGCTGTTCGAGGGCCGCATCGCGGAGGACTTCAAGCTTGCGACCGGAACCTGGGTGACCGTCGGGCCGCTGCGCGTGGCCGTTATCGCGCGCTGCGCGCCGTACGTGAAAGACGTCGTGATCGCGGGCGCTGACCGTGATTATCTTACGGCCTTGATCTTCCCCGATCTTGATGTCTGCAGCCACTTCGCGCCCGAACTCCCGGCGAGCGCCAGCACTGCCGACATCGTGGCGCACGAGGGCGTGCGGCGCGAATTCCGTAACCTGCTGAACGGCCTTGCGCGGCAAGCGACCGGCTCGTCCAACCGCATCGTGCGTGCGATGCTCGCCGACACGCCGCCTTCGCTCGATGCCGGCGAGGCGACCGACAAGGGCTCGATCAACCAGCGCATGGTGCTGAAGCACCGCGCCGCGCTGGTCGACGAGCTTTATGCTGACGCGCCATCCGCGCGTGTCATTGCGATCGACGAAGGGTAGTTCATGGGCAAGGCGCTCACCGCATCGTGGCAAGACGTCTGGCTGCTCGATGGCGTGCGCACGCCGTTCGTCGATTACAATGGCGCGCTGGCGCAGATCTCGCCGATCGATCTCGGCATCAAGGCGGCGCGCGAGGTGTTCGCCCGCTCGGGCGCGTCGCCGCAGGACGTCGGCACCGTGATCACCGGCAACATGGCGCAGGCGAGCTTCGACGCCTACCTGCTGCCGCGCCACATCGGGCTTTATGCGGGCGTGCCGATCGAGACGCCTGCCCACATGGTGCAGCGCGTCTGCGGCACCGGCATCGAGGTGTTGATGCAGGCGGCGGACGCGGTCACGCACAGGCAAGTGGACCTGGCGCTCTGCGTCGGCACCGAATCGATGAGCCGCAACCCGGTGGCGTCCTATACGAGCCGCGGCGGCTTCCGCATGGGACAGGTGGACTTCAAGGACTTCCTCTGGGAGGCGCTCGCCGACGGCTCGTGCGATGTGACCATGGGTACGACGGCGGAGAACCTCGCGCGACAGTATCAGATCACGCGGGGCGAGGTGGACGCCTATGCGGTGCGTTCGTTCGAGCGCGCGGTGGCGGCGCAGACCTCGGGCTTCCTCGCGGGCGAAATCGCGCCGGTCAAGACGGAGGAATTCGCACGCGAGGGCTACAATCCGCGCGGCATCCGCCTGTCGCGCGACGCAAAGCCGGTCGATCACGACACTCACGTGCGCCCGTCGTCGGTCGAGCAGCTCGCCAAAATCCGCCCCGCTTTCGGCGGCGTGCAGACCGGCGGCAACTCCTCCGCCATCGTCGACGGCGCGGCCGCAGCGCTCGTCGCCTCCGCGGACTACTCCGGCAAGCAGAACAAGAAACCGCTCGCGCGCCTCGTCGCGGGCGCTTCCGTGGGCGTGCCGCCCGAGATCATGGGCATCGGCCCGGTGCCGGCGATCCAGGCGGCGGTGGAGAAGGCGGGTCTCACACTCGCCGACATCGACCGCTTCGAGATCAACGAGGCGTTCGGCGCGCAGGTCATGGCTTGCTCGCGCGCGCTTTCCCTCGACGAGGACAAGCTCAACGTGAACGGCGGTGCGATCGCGATCGGCCATCCGCTCGGCGCGACCGGGGTCCGCCTCTCGGTTACGCTGGCGCGCGAACTCAAGCGCTCCGGCCTGCGCTACGGCGTCGCCTCCGCCTGCATCGGCGGCGGGCAAGGGATCGCGCTGATCATCGAAAATCCCGAAGGGAGGACACACTAGATGGACATCAAGGGACATGCCGCAATCGTCACCGGCGGCGGCTCCGGCCTCGGCGCCGCGACCGCGGCGGAGCTGGCCAAGGCGGGCGCCAAGGTTGCGCTGCTCGACGTCAACATGGATGCGGCGAACGCGCATGCCAAGGCGATCGGCGCGATCGCGATCAAATGCGACGTGTCGGATAGCGCGAGCGCCGAAGCCGCCATCAAGGAGGCGAATGCCAAGAACGGCGTCGCGCGCATCCTGATCAACTGCGCCGGCATCGGGAAGGCCGGCCGCATCGTCGGCCGCGAGGGCCCGATGCCGCTCGGCAACTACGAGCAAGTCATCAAGGTGAACCTGATCGGGTCGTTCAACACGCTGCGCCTGTTCGCGGCGGACTGCTCCAAGACCGAGGCGCTCGATGAAGGCGAGCGCGGCGTTGCGATCAACACGGCCTCGGTCGCGGCCTATGACGGGCAGATCGGGCAGGCGTCGTATTCGTCCTCCAAGGGCGGCATCGTGGCGCTGACCTTGCCGGCGGCGCGCGAACTCGCACAGTTCGGTATCCGGGTCTGCGCCATTGCGCCCGGTATTTTCTACACGCCGATGCTGATGGGGCTGACCGAGGAAATCCGCAAGGGCCTCGCCGCCTCGATCCCGTTCCCGCAAGTGCTCGGCAAGCCGGAGCAATACGCCGCGCTCGCGCGCCACATCGTCGAGAACCGCTATCTCAACGGCGAGGTAATCCGCCTCGACGGCGCGCTGCGGATGGCGCCGAAGTGACCTGAGCGAATGCGAAGGCCATCCCGGACAAGCGAGGTGCCGCCGCCGATCACTGCACCGGAAGGCTCAGCGGCGCGACCTCGTCCGCGCTCCGCTTGAGATAGTCGCGCTGCGGGGTCAGCTGCATCATCTTGTCCTGCGCCTCGGCGAGCCGCGCGGCAGCGCCGGCGTGATCGAGCGTGACGACCCGCCCGTCCGACACCACCTTCTGCCCGGCCACGTAAACGTCCTTCACGGCGCGGTCGGCCGCATGAAACACCAGCGAGCGAAGCGGGTCGCGCGCCGGCATCATGTCGGGGTGATTCACATCGACCAGCACAATGTCGGCCTGCGCGCCGACCGCAAGCCGGCCCAGATCGTCGCGCATCAGCGCCTTCGCGCCGGCGACGGTCGCGGCGTGCAGCAGCATGCTACTCGAGACGTTGTTGACATGGCGCGAGGCGATGCGCGCGAAGGTGCCGGCCTTGCGGATTTCCTCGAGCATGTTGTGCGGCGTCGTATCGGTGCCCATCGCCATGTTCACGCCGGCGCGCACGTAGTCGCCGAAGCTCTCCAGGATGATGCCGTAGCGCGCGAACGGGGTCGGGCAGTGCGCCACCGAGCATCCGGCCTCGCCGAGCAGGCGGATGTCGTCCCTGGTGTGCCAGCGGATCCAGGAGTGCGAGTCGGGCAGGATCGCGTGGCCGATGACCGTTGTGGGGGAAAGAATGCCGATGTCGCTCGCGTGCCGGATCGACGTGGTGCCGTGGCGCCGCACCATCTCGATGTGCTCCAGCACGCCCTGGGCGGCATGCAGCGTGAAGGGAACGCGCCGCTCCTGTGCGGCATCGAAGCTGTCGCGCAACAGCGCGTCCGAGCAATTCTCGATCTGCATCGGGGACACGACGCCGGAGAGCATTCCCGAGGGATGTTTCGACAGCCCATCGATGAACGAGAGCGCCGCCTCGAGGCCCTTAGCGCCGCGCGCCTCGTCCCAATCGAAGCCGAGCGAGTGATCGTCGGAGAGCTTCCAGCGCGCATCCGCGAAGCCGGGCGCGAGAAAGCCGCGAATGCCGCTGTTGCCGACGATGTCGGCCCAGCCCTCGTAGATCGGCGAAATATCGCACACTGTCGTGACGCCGGATTTGAGAACCTCGCAGAGCGCGACTTCGAGCGCGGCGCGCCGCAGCGCGGGGTCGGACACGTCGAAGGCCTGGCTGCGTTCGTAGAGGCTCGTCATGTACATGTTCGGAACGCCGTGCTCCTCGCGGATGCCGCGATAGACGGGCTCGTGGCCGAGATGCGAGTGCACGTTGACGAGGCCGGGCATCACCATGAGGCCGCGGCCGTCGATCGTTGTGTCGGCTGTGCCGCGGAAGTCCGGCCCGACGTGGGTGATGCCGGCGGGCCCGAACGCCACATCGATCCCCTTGCGATAGACGTGGCGCTGTTCGCCCGCGTCCCAGGCAATCGCCCAGCCGGCGTTCTTGATCAGGGTTGTGCTCACGGTTTTCCTCGTTTCGATGTCACGAGGCCCGATTGTACGTCAGGATGCGGGATGGAACAGGCGCGAAGCGGGCAAGAGCACCTCTGCCCCGATCCCATGAGCAGGTTCACGCTCGTGCGTTAGCTTTGCCCGGTATCCTGTTGGTCGGAAAATGCCGACCGAGCCAATTCGCTCGCCAATAGTGTTCGTAGCAAGTCCTCATTATTACCTGGACTTCAAACGCACCGAAGACCATATGTCGCGACATCACCGGCACGGCCCTTCATAGGCGTCGGTGGCTGAGAGTTCGGTAGTGCTCCCGCCTGTCACGGGAGATCGCTATGCAGCTAGCAGCCAGCAACACCGATCAATTCCAGAACTACCGCCCGACGTGCACCAAGTGTGGCGCGCCAACGATGCTTGCCCGGATCGCACCATCGGGTGAGCCGGGCTATGACAATCGCACCTTTGAGTGCCCGGCCTGCGGCAACATTGACAGCGCCGTGCTCAAGTTCTGAGGAACGCGCCCCGGAGTTGGCGATCTCGTTTTTGATCCGGGCTTCTCACAGGCTGTCCCGGATCAGCCCCGGCGCGCTATTGCTCCACCCAGGCGCGCCGGGGAGCTCTGGTTGGCGGCATCGTCTTTTCTGAAATCTCATTCCGCCAGCCGTTTGTTGCCGATTGTTCCTTGTGGCGCCCTTAAGCGGACTTGCAGAGCAGGACAGCACGCGGCCTATCGCACGCGCCGCACGAAATCCGCCACCGCCTGCCCGATCTCGTCGGGCGAATCCTCCTGCAGGAAGTGCAGGCCCTTCACGGTGACTTCCTGCTGGTTGCGCCAGGCGCGGCAGACCTCGCGCTGGCGGCCGACGAGGATCGAGCCGGGCTCGGCATTGATGAAGAGCTTCGGCACGTCGGACGTGGCGAGCCAGGCCGAATAATCCTCGACCACCGTCACGACGTCGGCGGGCTCGCCCTCGACCGGAATCTGGCGCGGCCAGGTGAGCGTTGGGCGGCGGCTCTCGCCGGGCTCGATAAACGGCCGGCGGTATTCGGACATCTCTTCGTCGGTCAGCTTGCGCAGCACCGAGCCCGGCAGCACGCGCTCGACGAACATGTTCTTGGCGAGGATCATGTCCTCGCCGCCCTCGGAGCGGAAACCCTGGAAGGCGCGGCGCGCGTTCTCGGGCCAGTCGGCCCAGGTGACCGGCGTGACCAGCGCCTCCATGTAGACGACGCCGGCGACGCGCTCGCGGTTGCGGTTCGCCCAGTCGAAGCCGAGCGCCGAGCCCCAGTCGTGAATCACGAAGACGATCCTGTTGCCAAGCGCGAGTTGGTCCCACAGCGCGAACAAATACTCGCGCTGCTCCGCATAGGTGTAACGCTGTGGGCCGGAGTCCGGAAGCTTCTCGCTATCCCCCATGCCGATCAGATCGCAGGCGATCAGCCGCCCGAGCCCGGCGCAGTGCGGCATCACGTTGCGCCACAGATAGGACGAGGTCGGGTTGCCGTGCTGGAAAACGATCGCGTCGCCCGCGCCCTCGTCGAGATAGGCCATGCGGCGGCCATTGACGGTGGCGAATTTTTTCTGCGCGTAAGGCGTTACCGAAATCTGCATCGAACCTCGTCAAAACGCTGCTTCCGCAACCCAGCGCCCCAATCTAGGATAGTATGTGTGAGAGGGCCAAAGGTATTGGCCAGTCCGCTGGTCGAGGGGCACGAGGACACAGCCATGATCGCTTCACGATTCCAGAGCGGCACGCTCGTGCGGGCCACTGCGACGGCCGGAGTTGTGTTCATCGCTTTTCTTGCCGCGTTCCCCCCAGCCAACGCCTTTCGTGTCGACGGTACGATCACGATCGAAATGCAATCTGAAACATCCGTTCCGCCAGGCCCGCGCGTCATCACAAGCGAGCATAGCTCCACGAAGGTGACCGTCTTCCACAAGATCGAGAAAGTAACCGCGGTATACAAGTTCGCCCACAATACTTTCAATTTCGCGATGAGCGGCCCCGGATGGATAAAGGGAACGGAGCTTTCTCCATCGCTGCGCTATGAGCAGACGAAAGAAGACCAACGGGAGTCTGCGTCTCAACGCACCTGCGCTCGGGATTGGCCTAACCTGGTCATGCGCAATTTTCACGAAACTTCGAAAGATACGATCAAGATCGCATACGATGGCGATGGCATTCAGGGAGTGGGGCCGATCAGGCCATTCGAGCTTCTCCCTCCGTTCTCCGGCGCGGTGCCGAGCTCGGGGCCAATCCCGTTGGAGCTGAAGGTTATGCTCAGCGCACTCCCGAAAAGCGATGGGCGAGGAAATCGAACGTCAGACGCCGAAGGGACTGACTGTCCCGGCCCTTACAACTTCCATCAAGAGTCTACCTTTGCCTCTAACGAGCCGCGCGCGCCGTTGGTCACGTTCACGTTGCCTGACACGTTTCAACCTCCGTTCAATGGGAAGATTGAAATTCGCAAATCCTTTAATCCGAACGGACTGAGAAATCCGTCCATTGATACGGGCGGCTGGGAGATAAAGCGTGTCGAATTCGATCTTACGATCGGCTTGCCGGCCGCAAACCCGATGATCATTACACTCGATCCAAAACGAGGAGACCTCGTCACCTTCGATGCATCGGGGTCGCAAGGCGACTTCGACAACGCGCGCTGGGAGATCACGGGCGAGAAGGAGAACTGTCAGAACCCGACCGTGATGACGGGTTCCGGCATCGAGGGCATCGTGAATGATTTCATGAAGAACCCGATCGACTGGATGGCGCCGGAGAAGCGCTTCGGCTTCGTGGCCCGCGCACCAAACCAGGTCGACAGATTGGCCTTTACGACGCCGCTATTGTGCAATGTCGAGGCAAAGCTGTCGGTCAGCGAAGGTCCCCACATCCGAGACGAGGCAACCGTCAAAATAGAAGTAATGCCGCGCGAACGATGGGACACCACTGTCCATTACAAGGGCATACGGGAAATCCAGAAATTCACGACACAACCGGATCTCGCCCGGCCACCGGTGACGGTCACGATGGCGCAGCGCCTTCTTACAGGCAAAACCGTTGCTTTGACACAGCTCGAGCTGTGCTTGGACAATGACACGGTATTCGGCGGCCCAAATTCATGCGTCACATATCTCACGAAAACGGAGACCGGAGCGAGAAAGTTCGCAGACAAACTCGAATACACCTACGTGCTGAGAGAGGGACAATCCAAGAGCGCATTGGCCAGCGTGTTCGAGGAACTGACCGGGCGGTCAGGAGCACATCAGGACGCGCCGAGCGGTCCGTTCTCGGGCATGTATTATTTCCAGCGCATTGACGATACCGTGCTCGACACCATCGCAGTTTTTGCATCCTTTCTCAAAAGTCCTCAGGATGACGCCCTGAAGGAATGTATCGAGCTGCACGAGTATCTGCATGGCCTGCTGAAAAGCCGATATTTCGGGGCCGCTCGCGGCGAGACGACGCTTCCCGAGAGCCTGCGGCCGCTGGTTTCGTACGATCCCCTGCGGATCATCGAACAGATGTACGACAGCCGGTTGGACCGGCTCATCAAGAGGGCGGCAAGGACGTTGGCGGTTGCGTGGGCGCTCGAGCCGGGCGATCATGCCCGGTTCCACGAGTGGAGAGACTGGGTTCAGGCCAGCGATGAATTCAAGCACAAGCCGGTGCGCGGCGAGCTTGCGCGGGTGGAGGCGACGACTCTGACCAAGCGGGAGCCGCCATATATCATTAATTGCGGAGCGGAAAACAGCGTCGAGATCACACCTTAGCCGGCGTCGGCCTCACGCGCCTCAAAACATCCCGTTGTTGTGCGGCATCTTCTCCGGAATGTCCTGCGCGACGTCCCAGTGTTCGACGATCTTGCCATTCTCGAGGCGGAAGATGTCCACGATGGCGCGGCCGCGCGTGCCGGGCTCGCGCACCGCATGCACATGCAGGATCACGAAATCGCCCTCGGCGAACACCTTCTTGATCTCGCTGTGCGAGCTCGGGAACTTCTCCTTCAGGAAATTGACGAAGGTCTTGAAGCCCTCGATGCCGTCCGGCGCGCCCGGATTGTGCTGGATGTATTTGGGCCCGAAATATTTCGATGCCGCCTCGAAATCCTTCTTGTTGAGGCCCGCCTCGTAAAATTCGAGCACGGCTTTCTTGTTGGCCTCGGCGTCGGCGAAGGCCGGCCCGATCATCAGCCCCAGCATCGCAATCGGAACGACCCATTTCATGACCATTCTCCCAGCTCGTCATTGCCGGGCGCTGCGCAGCGGCGTGACCCGGCAATCCATCCATGGGAAGTCTTTTGCAGATGGATGCGCGGGTCAAGCCCGCGCATGACGATCGAGAGTTCTACATCCTTGACGGCAGAAACAGCGCGATGATCGGGAACACGATCAGGATGATCAGCCGCAGGATGTCGGTGATGATGAACGGCATCACGCCGTAGAAGATGGTCGAGATCTTCGCGTCCTCGATCACGCTCTTGATGACGAAGATGTTCATGCCGACCGGCGGATGGATGAGCCCCAGCTCCACCGTCATCACGATGATCACGCCGAACCAGATCGGGTCGAAGCCGAGCTCCTTGATCACCGGGAAGATGATCGGCACGGTGAGGATGATCATGGCGAGCGCGTCCATGAGGCAGCCGAGCACCAGATACATCAGCATGATCAGCGTGAGCACGCCGTAGGCGCCGATGCCGAGGCCGGTGAGAAACGCGGTGACCTTCTGCGGCGTCTGCGTGATGGTGAGGAAATAGCCGAACAGCAGCGCGCCGATCAGGATGGTGAACACGGCGGCGGTGGTGCGCGTGGTTTCCAGCAGCGAGCGCAGGATGTCGGGCCCGGAGAGCTTGCGCCGCGCGATGCCGATCAGGAACGCGCCGCCCGCGCCAGCGCCGGCGGCCTCGGTCGCGGTGAACAGCCCGCCGTAAAGCCCGCCGATCACGAAGGCGAACAGCAAGAGCGTCGCCCAGATGTCCTTGATGGCGGCAAGCCGCTCGCTCCACGCGGCCTTCTGCCCGGCCGGCAGGAAGCCTGGCCGTGCGTATCCGATGATCGTGATGGTGATCATGTACATCGACACGGCGAGGATGCCGGGCAGGATGCCGGCGATGAACAGCTTGCCGACGTCCTGCTCGGTGATCAGGCCGTAGATCGCAAACACCGTGGAGGGCGGGATCATGATGCCGAGCGTGCCGCCGGCCGCGATCACGCCGGTCGCAAACGACTGCGGATAGCCGAAGCGCCGCATTTCCGGGTAAGCAACTTTGGAAAAAGTTGCCGCGGTCGCGACCGAGGAACCGCAGATCGCCGCAAAACCGCCGCACGCCGCGATGGTGGCGATGCCGAGCCCGCCGCGCAGATGGCCGAGGAAGGCGTTGGCGGCGCGGAACAGCTCGCGGCTCATGCCGGACGTGGTGGCGAACGCGCCCATCAGCAGGAACAGCGGAATCACCGCGAAGTTGAAGTCGGTCACGGTGCGCATCGTGGTGTGGCCGACGATCTTCAGCGCCGGGCCGCCCGAGGTGAGGTAGGCAAAGCCGGTCACACCGACGAGGCCCATCGCCATGCCGACCGGCACGCGCAACAGCATCAGCACGAACAGGGCAACGAAGCCGAGGACGGCGACCGCGTCGGTGCTCATTCGCGACCTCGCCGCGGGCTCGAAGGTCGCCAATGTGCCCTCTCCCCTTGGGGGAGAGGGCTACTCAGAGATTCAACATGGAAGTTCGGGTGAGGGGTAAAGTGCCCCCTCACCCAATCGAGTGCGTTGAGCTTTCGGTGCCGCCCTCTCCCCCAAGGGGAGAGGGCAAAAACGGCAACCGCTGCCGCGTGCGGCATGGCCGGTCTCGCGGTGCTCATTCGATCGGTCTCGCAAGCTCGTCAGGCTTCTTGATCAGCTCGGGATGAAAAATTAGCCGCCAGGTGCGCACCGCGATCAGCAGCACCGCCGCGACATCGCCGATCCAGGCGACCGCGTAGAACGGCCACACCGGCAGCCGCAGGTCGAAGGTCTGGAGGTTGGCGTCGCGTGTCGATACGACCTTGTCGAACAGCGTGTAGGTCTGCACCACCACCACGAACAGCAGCACCAAGGTGGCGAACACGTCCATCACGCGCTGCCAGCGTGGCGGGATGTTGGCGTAGACGAGGTCGACCGTGATGTGCGTGCCGCGGTAGGAGGTCGCCGCGATGCCCCAGAAGATCAGGATGCCGAGCAGGAGCTGGCCAAAATCGTATGAGTCGGGGATCTGGATGTTGAAGAAGTAGCGCAGGAAGATGGTGATGAACACGTCGGCCGCGACCACGCCGACGAAGACCGCCGCGATCCACTCGATCGAGTCGATGAAGCGGTCCATGTAGCGCGGGTTCAAGCCAGCACCCCTGCTCCCAGCCCTCATCCTGAGGAGCGGCCGAAGGCCGCGTCTCGAAGGATGGCCCCGGGCACACCCTCGCCCTTCGAGGCTCGCCGCAAGCGCGGCTCGCACCTCAGGGTGAGGGCTAACTTACCCTCATAACAACGGCGGCGAATGTCGCCGCCGCTGCCCGTCCCGTCAATCAGCCCAAGCTCAATAGGCCGCGCTGTATTTCGCCAGCGTCGCCTTGAGGTCCTTCATGATCGCGTCCGGGTCGCCGCCGGCCTTCTTCACGTTGTCGGCCCAGGTCTTCTCCAGCGGCTCGGCCGCCTTCTTCCACTCGGCAAGCTGCGCGTCGGTGATGGTGTAGACCTCGTGGGCGCTGTCGGCCTTCAGCTTTTTCACGCCCTCATGCTCGAAGTCGGCCCAGGGTCCCGCGACCTTGCCGGCCCATTCGTTGGTGCAGTGATCGTCGATCACTTTTTTCTGCGCGGCCGACATCTGGCCGTACACCGCTTTGTTGAACACGAATGCGAACGTGGTCGCGTAGAGCGGGACCTCCATGTGGTACTTCGTGACCTTGTCGATGCCGAACAGCGGCACCGAGCCCCACGGGAAGGTGACGGCTTCGGCGACGCCCTTTTCCAGAATGTCGCGCACTTCCGGCGCGCTCGACTGCACGTTGGTGCCGCCGAGCTGCGTGACAAACGACGCCATGGTGGCATGCGCGGGGCGGATCTTCATGCCCTTGATGTCGCCCGGCACCGTGATCTTCTTCGCTTTGGAATGAAACGAGCCGGGATCGTGCACGAAGGCGAGGCAGAACTTCACGTCCTTCATCTCCTTGTCGGCGTGCTTGCGGTACCAGTCGTCGAGCGCCTGCGAACCGCCCTTGGCGTTCGCGATCAGGAACGGCAATTCGCCCGCGCCGATGATCGGGAAGCGGCCGGGCTGATAGCCGGGATTGACGTAGGTGAGGTCGGCGATGCCGTCGCGCGCCATGTCGTAATGGTCGAAGGCCTTGCCGAGCTGCTGCGAGGGATAGACCTTGTACTTGATGGTGCCGCCCGAGGCCTTCTCGACCGAGGAGCCCCAGTCCTCCAGCGCCTTCTGCAGCGGGTGCGACGGCGGCACCCAGTGCGCGAGTTTCAGTTCAAAGGTCTTGTCCTGCGCGGCGGCCACGCCGGCCGCAAGGCTGAAGGCCGCGCTGAGCGCGATGAGCTTTCCTCGCATGAGTCCTCCCTCATTATGGCTTGTCGCCGTTGGGCGGACACTAGCCAGCGGGGCCCGGTGAGACAACTGCCGGCGGCGCCCGGAATCGTTCCAGCGAATCCCGCTTGTGTGCCCGAGGCCCATCGCTTATGCGCTCATGCCATGCGGGCCGAAGGACAATGAACGAGCGCCGGACCGTCGATCTCGGGCCGCTGCCGGAGCTGATCGGCTATGTGCTGCGCCGTGCCCAGTTGGTCGTGTTCCAGGATTTCTTCGCGGCGTTCGCGCCGTTCGACATCCGCCCGGCGCAGTTTTCGGTGCTGACCATCATCGAGCGCAATCCGGGGCTGACCCAGACCCAGGTCGCCGAAGCGCTCGGCATCAAGCGCACCAATTTCGTCGGCATGCTCGACGAGCTGGAAAAGCGCTCCCTCGCGGAGCGGCGGCAGGCGCGCGACAAGCGCTCCTACGCGCTCTATCTGACGGCAGACGGCGCGGCGCTGATGCGCAAGCTGCGCCCCGTCATCAAGGCGCATGAGAGCCGCATGATCGCGCGGGTCGGCGAGGACGGGCGCGACCGGCTGGTCGCCCTATTGCAGGAGATCGTGGACGGACACGCCCCCAACAGCGCGCGCCGAGTCAAGAACGGGAAAGCTTCGCGAGCACTTCGGCCGGGATCGGCTGAGACTTGATCTTGGCGGCATCCGCCGGATCGCGGCCGACCCAGACGCGCGTCTCAAACGCCTCGACGGCGAGCGCGCCGTCCTTCTTGAGATGATGCGTGATGTTGAAGCTGGAGCGCTTCGCCTCGGTCATCGTGGTCTCGATGACAATATCGTCGCCGAAGCGGCACGGGATCAGGAAGCGCGCGCGCGTGTCGACCATCGGGTAGCCGGCGAATTTGTACGTCTCGAACATCTGGTACTTGGTGAGCCCTGTGCCCGCCGAGAACATCGCGGTGGTCGCGCCGTCGAACATCTCGAAATAACGCGGGTAGAACACGATGCCGGCCGGATCGCATTCGCCCCACTGGATGCGGCGGGACACGGCGTTGGTGAGGTAGGGCATCATGGCTCCCCGGCTATCCGGACTTCTCGCGCCGCCGCCGCGGCGGCACGGGTGCGGCTCACGCTTCGCCCGACCGAGCTGTCGGTCACGCCGGCTATACCGGCTTGAGCACGTGGATGGTGCGGCTCGCCAGCAGATCCCTCGTCTTCGCCCCGTAGGCCTTCATGTGCGGCGCGGCGGCGTGCGCCTTGAGGTGGTCCTCGCTTTCCCACTTCTCGATCACCACAAATGCGTCCGGCCCATAGGCGGCGGTGCCCATGTTCTCCACGTCGACTGCCGCGCCGTATTCGATGCAGCCGGCCTCGGCGTGCACCGCCGGCACGTTCGCCTGGAATGCTTCGAGCACGGCGGCGCGCTGGCCGGGCTTTGCGGTGATGATGGCGACGACGTGGATCACTGGCTTTCCTCCGATTTTCTTGGGTTGAAAGTGGACTATCACTCCGCTCGTCCCCGCGGAAGCGGGGACCCAGTCCTTTCTGGATTCCCGCTGTCGCGGGAATGAGCGGGAGAGTTCAGCGCTCGCATCGGCCCACCCGCTTCTGCTAGAACCCTTCCAGAACAACGGCAGGAACCCGCAATGGCGGAACGCTCATTTCGCAAGGAAGTCGAGGCACTGAAACTCGGCGACGGCGAGACCTTTCGCGGCGAGGGCATCCTCGCGGTGACCAAGGCGCTGTTGCAGTCGGGCGTCGCCTATGTGGGCGGCTACCAGGGCGCGCCGGTCTCGCACCTGCTCGACGTGCTGGTCGATGCCGAAGACATCATGGCCGAGCTCGGCGTGCATCTGGAAACCTGCACCAACGAGGCCTCCGCCGCCGCCATGCTCGGCGCCTCGATCAGCTATCCGCTGCGCGGCGCCGTGACCTGGAAGTCGATCGTCGGCACCAATGTGGCGGCCGACGCGCTCTCGAACCTTTCCTCGCCCGGCGTGATGGGCGGCGCGATGATCATCATCGGCGAGGACTACGGCGAGGGCGCAAGCATCATCCAGGAGCGCTCGTATGCCTATGCGCTGAAATGCTCGATGTGGCTCTTGGACCCGCGGCCCGACCTGCCGACCATCGTGCGCATGGTCGAGAAAGGCTTCGAGCTCTCCGAGGCGAGCCATGCGCCGGTGATGCTCGAACTGCGCATCCGCGCCTGCCACGTCACCGGCGCATTCACCGCCAAGAACAACCGCGCCTCGGCACAGTCCGGCCTTAACCCCGCCGAGACGCCGGCGAATTTCGACTACGGGCGCCTCTCGCACCCGCCGAGCACATTCCTGCACGAGCGGCTCAAGGTGGATGAGCGGCTCCCCGCCGCGCAGGCCTTCGCGCGCGAGCACAAGCTCAATGAATTCTTCGATGGCGATCTGAAGGACATCGGCATCATCGTGCTGGGCGGCCTCTACAACACGGTGTCGCGTGCGCTCGCGCGCCTCGGGCTGGCGGACGCCTTCGGCAATGCACGCGTGCCGATCTACTGCCTCAACCTCGCCTATCCGCTCATCCCCGACGAGCTGAAGGCCTTCTGCCTCGGCAAGAAGCACGTGCTGATCGTCGAGGAAGGCTCGCCCGAGTTCGTCGAGCAGGCGATCGCGACCGAGCTGCGCCGCGCCGACATCCAGACGCGCATCCACGGCAAGGGCGCCCTGCCCAAGGTCGGCGAGTACACCGGCGAGGTGATGCTGCGCGGGCTCGCGAATTTCCTTTCCGCCGCCAAGCCCGCCGGCATCGATACCGCCGACATCGGCGCCAAGGCCGACAAGCTGCTCGGCCACAAGCCGGCCGCAGCCGTATCCGTCGGTGACATCCCGGCACGTCCGCCGAATTTCTGCACCGGCTGCCCGGAGCGGCCGGTGTTCGCCGCGCTCAAGCTCACCCAGCGCGAGATCGGCCGCACCCACATCTCGACCGATATCGGCTGCCACTCGTTTGCGACCTTCGCGCCGTTCTCGATGGGCAACTCGATCCTCGGCTACGGCATGTCGCTCGCCGCCGCGGCCGCGGTGACCCCCAACGTCAAGTCGCGGCCCATCTCGGTGATGGGCGACGGCGGCTTCTGGCACAACGGGTTGATCACCGGCGTCGCCTCCAACCTGTTCAACAAGAACGACGGCGTGCTGATCGTGATGCAGAACGGCTACACGTCGGCGACCGGCCAGCAATACATGCCGTCCAGTCTCGCGAGCCGGCAGGGCGCTGCGCCCGGCATGGACATCGAGCAGACGCTGCGCTCGTTCGGCGTCAAATGGCTGCGCAAGGTGCGCACCTACTCGGTCGCCACCAT
This sequence comes from Xanthobacteraceae bacterium, assembly GCA_049698215.1. Lineage (GTDB taxonomy): Bacteria > Pseudomonadota > Alphaproteobacteria > Rhizobiales > Xanthobacteraceae > PALSA-894. The sequence continues at coordinate 35,486 of JBAVXH010000409.1, forward strand.
GGTGAAGACCCTGAAGGAGGCGATGCGCACGCCGGTCGAGGGGCTGAAGGTCATCATCGCGGACGGCGAATGCCAGCTCGCGCGTCAGCGCCGCGTGCGTGCCGAGGACGCCATGAAGCTGAAGGCCGGCGAGCGGGTGGTGCGGGTGAAGTTCGGTGTCGACGACGAGATCTGCACCGGCGACCATTCCTGCATCCGCCTCTCCGGCTGCCCGTCGCTCACCGTGAAGCCATCGCCCGATCCGTTGCGCACCGATCCGGTCGCCGCCGTGATCGAGTCCTGCGTCGGCTGCGGCCTGTGCGGTGAGGTCGCGCACGCGGCGGTGCTCTGCCCCTCGTTCTATCGCGCCGAGGTGATCCAGAATGCTTCTCGCTGGGACCGCTTCCTGCACCGCATGCGCCAGACCGTGATCGGCTGGCTTGCGCCCAAGCAGGTGGCGGCGTGAGCGCATCTCACATGTGTCCCGCACGCGGTGCAGCGCGTCAGCGGTGCACCGCAGATGCGGGACCGCACAAGGCTCCGAGTTTCGGGCGATCCCGGGTCCGCAATGCATCACTTCGTGCTGCATTGCGCCCGGGACACGAGGTCCGCTCATGACCGACACAGCCCGCCCCTTCACTCTGCTCATTGCCGCGCTTGGCGGCGAGGGCGGCGGCGTGCTCACCGACTGGATCGTGTCGGCGGCGGAAGGCGCCGGCCTCCCCGTCCAGTCGACCTCGATTCCCGGCGTCGCGCAGCGCACCGGCGCGACCACCTATTACGTCGAGATCTTCCCCACCCCGCTCGCCGAGCTTGGCGGCAAGCGCCCGGTGCTCGCGCTCGCGCCCGGCGTCGGCGACGTGGACGTGGTGGTGGCGAGCGAACTGCTCGAGGCCGGCCGCGCCATCGCGAACGGTTTCGTCACCGCGGACCGCACGCTGCTGATCGCGTCGGTGAGCCGCGTCTATCTGACCGTCGAGAAGATGCAGATGGGCGACGGGCGCTACGACAGCGAGCGCCTGCTGAAAGCCGCCGAGCAGAATGCGCAGCAGAGCATCCTGTTCGATATGGAGACGGCGGCGAAACAGGCGGGCGCGATCGTCAATGCCGTGATGCTCGGCGCAATCGCGGGCTCGGGCCGGATGCCGGTCCCCCTCGAGGCGTTCGAGGCCGCGATCAAACACGATGGCAAGGCGGTCGATGCGAACC
>JBAVXH010000410.1:0-11754 GCA_049698215.1 Xanthobacteraceae bacterium
GCCCCAGTCCGAGGCCCGGAATTGCCGGGCGCCGGCTGCCGGATTTGAGGACCTGTTCTCCGGCCCCGCCTCCGGCCTGCTCCACCATCACGACGCCTCATGAGTGCGCCCCTCGGCGAGCAGGGTGCGCCGCATATGACATAAGTCCGATCCTAGGTCAAGGATTATGTACGCACAAGCGGAGAGCCGTCGGACGCAATAAGCGCCAGCGCATTACGCCGCCTCCTCCGCGCTTCCTCTCGGCGCAATGCGCTCCGCGTCGCGTCGCCCCGCCTTCGCGGGGGCATGCTTATTGCGCCATACGGGCTACGCGTGGGGCTTCGGATACAGCGTCACCACCGCGCTCGCGTCGAACTCGGATTTGCCGGCGGCGACCAGCAGCCGGTAGAGCGTCAGCGCCTGGCTCGCCATCGGCATCGCGAGATGCTTTTCGCGCGCGGCGCTTTGCAGCATCTCCAGGTCTTTGAGCACCTGGCGCGCGAAGCCGAGCGGCGCGAAGTCTTCGTCGATCATGCGCGGGAAGAGCGCGTTGAGCAGGTTTGAGCCGGCGTGGCCCGCCGCGAGGGCTTGCGGGATCCTGGCGGCATCGACGCCGTAGGCCTGCGCCAGCCGCAACGCCTCGGCGAGCACGCAATAGTTGGTGAGCACCAGCGTCTGGTTGACCAGCTTGGTCGCCTGTCCGGTGCCGGTCGCGCCCATGTGCGTCATGGTGCCGAGATCACGCATCAGGGCTGAGATCCTCTTGATCGCCGCATCGCTGCCGCCCGCCATGATGGCGAGCGTGCCGGCTTTCGCGGCGCCGGGCCCGCCCGACACCGGCGCATCGACGAACAGCGCGCCTTTCTCCGCAAGTGCGCCGGCGATGCGCTTGGTCGCATCGAGCTCGGTGGTCGAATGATCGACGATCACCTTGCCGGCGATGTCCATGCCGGCGATGCCGCGGGCTCCGAGCGTTACGTCCTCGACCGCCGCCGTGTTGATCACGCAGAGGAGCACGATGTCGCTGGATCGCGCGACCTCCGCGGCGCTCGCCGCCGGTTGCACGCCCCATGCGGCTGCCGCGCGCGTCTTCTCGTCGTCGATGTCGAAGCCGGTGACCGCGTGGCCCTTCTCGATGAGCCGGCGCGTGAAGCCTTCGCCCATCAAGCCAAGCCCGACAAACCCGATCATGCGTTCCCCCAATGCTGCTCGCGAGGCGAGCTTAGCCGGGGGCGTGCCTCACGCAATCTGCGTGCGCTTGTGGCGGTCGTGCAGGAATTTGGCGAGCTGCTCGCGCAGCGATTCGTCCCGCTCGCCCTTGTGGCCGATGACAACCGCGTGCTCGAACAGCTTTTCCTGAATGTCGCGCGGCAATTCGGCCCAGAGGTGAATCGCCGCTTGTCCGAGCAGCGGTGCAAAACGGCCTTCGTTGTCCATCATGAAACCTCACGCGTTCGCCGCCTTCAGAATGCCGCGCCCGGCCGAAAGTTCCCGAGCGGCATCGCGCGGGTTGACTTGCGCGCTGAACCGGCATAGTGAACCGTCAGGTTATTTAACCGTAAGGTTCATCACATGGACCCGCTCAGCGCCACCTTTGCGGCTCTCTCCGATCCGACCCGGCGCGCGATCCTCGCGCGGCTCGCACTCGGCGAAACCTCGGTGACCGAGCTTGCCGCGCCGTTCGAGATGTCAATGCCGGCGGTGTCGAAGCATCTCAAGGTGCTGGAGCGCGCCGGGCTGATCTCGCGCGGACGCGAGGCGCAGTGGCGCCCCTGTCGTATCGAAGCCGCCGCGCTGAAAAACGTTGACGAATGGCTGGAGCGCTATCGCCGCTTCTGGGAGGCAAGCTTCGACCGGCTCGATGAATATCTGCGCGAGGTGCAGGCGAAGGAGACACGCAAAAAGCGGGTGCGCAAGAAGAAACCTCGAAACACGGAGTGACTCGATGACCGTTACGACCAAGAAGATTTCGCCCTGTCTCTGGTTCGACAACCGCATCGAAGAGGCGGTGAATTTCTATGTCGCGGTGTTCGGCGGCAAGATTCTCAGCACCACCTACTACAACGACGCCGGCCCGCTGCCGAAGGGTACGGTGCTGATGATGACGTTCGCGCTGCACGACGAGGAGTTCATGGCGCTCAACGGCGGGCAGCAGATGGAGTACACCCACGCGGTATCGTTCCTGGTGAAGTGCAAGGACCAGGCCGAGGTCGACAAATACTGGAACGCGCTCACCTCCGATGGCGGAGAGGAAATCGAGTGCAGCTGGCTCAAGGACAAATACGGCGTGCGCTGGCAGATCGCGCCGACCGTGCTCCTCGAGTACGTCTCCGACAAGGACCCGGAGCGCGCCAAGCGCGCCATGCAGGCGATGTACAAGATGAAGAAGATCGACATCGCGGCGATCGAGAAGGCGGTGGGGTAGGGGGCAACGGTAGGGTGGGCTAAGGCGCCAACGGGTCCGCGCGAAGCGCGGCCCGATGACAGGCTCCGCGCCGAGCCCACGCCATCGTAAGTGAAGGAAATCCGCGTGGGCTTCGCTGCGCTCAGCCCACCCTACGAATCGGAGAACGGTCATGACCCAAACTCGAACCGATGGCTTCGTGCTCACCGGCGTGTTCGATGCGCCGGTCGATCTGGTGTGGCGCTGCTTCACCGAGCAGGAGCATTTGGCCAAATGGTCGGCGCCGCGCGGCTACACGGTCACGACGGGCAAGGGCGATGTTCGCGCCGGCGGCAAATGGCGCTGCTGCATGCGCGCACCGGACGGCACGAAGCTGTGGCTCGGCGGCGTCTATCGCGAGGTCGTGCCGCACAAGCGGCTGGTGATGACCCACGCCTGGGATGACGAGAACGGCAAGCCCGGCCCCGAAACGCTGATCACGGTGCGCTTCGAAGAGGTGGGCAACCGCACCAGGGTCACGCTCGAACAGACCGGCTTTGCCTCGGCTGCCGAACGCGACGGGCATCGCGAAGGCTGGAGCGAGTGCCTCGACCTGCTCGCCGAACATCTGGCAACGTTAAGGACCTGACGGAGATTTTTCATGGACCTTGCAATCACTCAGGACTTCGTCTGCGTGCGCACCTTCGCGGCGCCGCGCAATCTGGTCTGGAAGGCGTGGACCAGCGCGGAGGCGCTCGGCCAGTGGTGGGGCCCGAAGGGCGCCACCCTCCGCGTGATCGCGTTCGATCTGCGGCCGGGCGGCGTGTTTCATTATTCGTTCGCGTTCCAGCCGGGCCACGAGATGTACGGCCGCTTCGTCTATCGCGAGGTCGTCGCGCCGGAGCGGCTGGTGTTCGTGAGCTCGTTCTCCGATCCGGAAGGCGGCATCACGCGTGCGCCGTTCCCGCAGCTCAAGGACAAGTGGCCGCTCGAAGTGCTCAACGTCATGCGGCTGACCGAACTCGGCGGGGAGACCACGCTCACGCTGCGCGCCAGCCCGCTCAACGCGACCGAGGACGAGACCGCGATGTTCGCCGGCAATACCGACTCGATGCGCCAGGGCTATGGCGGCACGTTCGACAAGCTGGCCGACTATCTGGCGCTGTAGGGTTCCGTCGCGGGCTCGAAAGAGCCAGCGATTGCAATCAGTTGGCAGCGGACGAATTTTTTCGCGCCCGCTTGTCGATCCGCAGCCGCCCTGTTCGTCGTGCTGTTGAAGAGAGGCGGCCCTGTGCCGTCCGCCTATCAGGAGAAGGTCATGCTCAAGATCGTCGGCATTGTCGTGGTGGTGCTCATCGTGGCGGTCGCGGCCGTGGTCGCCTACGCCTCGACCCGGCCGGATACGTTCCGCGTGCAGCGCTCGACGAGCATCAAGGCACCGCCGGAGAAAATCTTCTCCCTGATCAACGACTACCGGAACTGGCCGCAGTGGTCGCCCTACGAGAACCGCGATCCCGACATGAAACGCACCTTCAGCGGCGCAGCATCCGGCAAGGGCGCGAAATATGCCTGGCAAGGCAACAAGAACGTCGGTTCCGGCGAGATGGAGATCATCGATACCGCGCCGCCGAACAAGATCCTCGTCAAGCTCGACTTCATGACGCCGTTCGAGGCGCACAACATCGCCGAGTTCACGCTCGAGCCGCGGGGCGACGCGACGAACGTCACGACGAACGTCACTTGGGCGATGCAGGGACCGGTGCCGCTGATGGGCAAGGGCATGCACATGGTGATGGATGTGGACAAGATGGTCGGCAACGACTTCGCGGCGGGGCTCGAGACGATGAAGGCCGCGGCGGAGAAGTAGCGTTGCTCAAGACACAAGGAGGGCCGCCATGACAGCCGCCACCAAAGTTGCAGCCGCCACGCCCGTGGCGCAACGCGACATCACCATCACGCGCACGTTCGATGCCCCGCGGAAGCTCGTTTTCAGCATGTGGACCGACGCGAAGCATCTCGCCGCGTGGTGGGGCCCGCACGGCTGGACCAATCCGAGAGCCGAGGCCGATCCGCGTGCCGGCGGCAAGATCCTGATCCACATGCAGGCCCCCGACGGCACCGTGCACCCGATGGGCGGCGTGTTCGACGAGATCGTGCCGCACGAGCGCATCGTGCTCACGACGTTCGTTGACATGCCGGATGGCAAGCGCGTGCTCGAAGCGCGCAGCACGGTCACGTTCCAGGACGTTGGCCGCAAGACCAAGGTCACGGTGAACGCCAATGCGGTCGGCTTTACGGATTTCTCCGCGAACATGCTCGCCGGCATGGAGGCGGGCTGGTCGCAGAGCCTCGACAAGCTCTCCGTGCATGCGGCGCGCGAGACCGGCGCCGAGGATGCGAGCGATCAAGCGGCGATCCTCGGTATTTTCGGCGACCGCACCAACGCGCTGTTCGGCAAGGTCGTCGATCTCGCGGTGAAGCATTTCGCCGACGACCTCGTGTCCTACGATCTCGATCCGCCGCTGCAACATATCGGCCCGAACCGCGCGGCGATGCAGGCCTGGTTCGGCACCTGGGACGGTCCGATCGGGTGGGCGATGACCGACACGCAGGTCGAGATCGACGGCGATCTCGCCGTCGCGCGCGGGCTTGGCCACATGACCGGGGTCAAGAAGGGCGGCGAGAAGGCCGACGTCTGGGTGCGCGTCACCGTCATCCTGCGCCGGATCGGCGGCGCGTGGAAGATCACGCACCAGCACACGTCGGTGCCGTTCCAAATGGACGGCAGCTTCAAGGCCGCGGTCGATCTGAAGCCCTGAGGGCGAAACGAAAGGAACTCTCCATGAGCGCCACCGCCAGAGCCGCCGCAAAGCCGCTTTCCGAAAGCGAAGTCGTCCTCACCCGCGTGTTCGACGCACCGCGCGCGCTGGTCTTCGAGATCTGGACCGAGCCGCATCATCTCGCGAAATGGTGGGGGCCGCGCGATTTCACCAACCCGGTGTGCGAACTCGACGTGCGGGTCGGAGGCAAGATCCTCATTCATATGCGCGCGCCCGACGGCACGGTCTATCCGATGACCGGCACGTTTCGCGAGATCGTGGCGCCGGAGCGGCTGGTGTTCACGGCCATCGTGGAGGATCGCAACGGCCGTGCCCTGCTCGAAGGCGTCGTCACCGTGACGTTCGAGGAAGAGGGCGGCAAGACCAGGCTGACAGTGCGCGAGAAAGCCGTCGCGCTTCAACCGGTCGCCGGTCCGATGCTGGCCGGCATGGAAGCCGGCTGGGCGCAAAGCCTGTACCGGCTCGAAACGGTGGTGCCGAAGAGCTGATCAGGAAGCATCAATTCGCTCTGCTTCATGCGGGCTACACACACCGGGAGGAGACACACATGCCCTACGTCGACGGTTTCATCGTGCCGCTGCCGAAGAAGAACCTGAAGGCCTATCGCACGATGGCGAAGAAAGCCGGGAAGGTTTGGCGCGAGCACGGCGCGCTCGACTACAAGGAATGCATCGCCGACGACGTGAAGCTGGGGAAGTGGACCTCGTTTCCGCGCAGCGTGAAGATGAAGAAGAACGAGACGGTCGTGTTCTCCTATGTCGTCTACAAGTCGCGCGCCGACCGCGACCGCTGCATCGCCAGGGTGATGAAAGACCCGCGGCTCGCGAAGATGATGAACCCGAAGAGCATGCCGTTCGATGCCAAGCGCATGATTTACGGCGGGTTCAAGGTGTTCGTGGAGGCGTGACCTGGCGGTCACCCGGCTGGGTGCTCGCAAACCTGATCTTTGGCGGGGGCTCGGTCCCCAATTGACAACCTTTGGTTTGGGGTGAGCCAAGCCGCTGGTTGGGCTTTCATGCGCTCAAGGTGTAAGATAAATATCTCAAATATTACAATTGCATAATCCAAGATTTGGACGCGTGCTTGGGCTCGCGACTTCCCGGCCGCCTATCATCGATAGTTGTAAATTTACATTATCAAACCAAAAGAGTATATTGAAACAACCAGGAGTAAACACAGAGGCCTGGGTGAAAATTATTGCAACACGGAGTAAGCATCATGAGCGACTGCATGGCAAAACTTTGCATTTGGATCACGCGCTTCGGCGACGCCTGTCACATTGACGACAAGGAGCAATACTACGTCTACATCACCGATTGCAGCGGCAAGATCCTCGTATGGTGCGACAGGAAGTACGCCGGTCTCGCGGCAAAATGCGGGCACCTGGAGATCGAAATTCCGCCCGGCTGTTATTCGGTTTTTGCCTCTCACACGCCGGGGCAGGTCGGGCCATCGTTCGGCAACCGCCTGACGCACATACAGGTGGTGAGGGCAAACTGTGGCGATCGCGTCTGTGTGACCTTGTTTGCTCCCAGCCTGTCGAATTGCGGCTCTTGGTTTGCCTACGCGGTAAAAACGCAGATGGCCGGCCTGAGAGCAGCCAGAATCGACCCCGAGCTGGCCAACGCCGCAGTGAAGGCCGTGGAAGCCTTGGTCGCCAAGCTTCCTCCTGATCCGGTCGCTGAGAACATGATAAAGGCGGTTGAAGAGGGCAATCCGAGGTAGGCCCGCAGCCCAACAATCGATCTTTAAAGGCAATGCAACGGGGCGCCTTCGAGCGCCCCGTTCATACGATGGACCGATGGAAGCATCGTTCCTACAGTGCCATGCGAGCCTCTACGGCTTCGGCGCGACGAACGGCTCGGCAGGGATGCGCTTTTCGGGTTGCGCCCTCGGCTTGTCGGGCTCGATCTTGATGACCTTCGCGATCTTGGTAGGAGGTCTTGAGCTGCGCGTGGGCGGGGCTTGATGCCGTCAGTGCCAATATCGCGAAGCCGAACATGACTGCGAGGGACGTGAGGTCCGCATGACGAGCTCGCGGGTTCGAAATGGCCATGAGCTCTGCGCGGGCCGCAATCGCCGCGCATATACGCTGTAGTTGTATACACGAAAAGGCGCGGGCGGGCGAGCGGAGAATCCCTTCGTGTCCTATGTCTTGAATGAGAGGCTCCATGCTGACGTTGCATTTCCATCCGCTCTCCTCGTTTTGCCACAAGGTGCTGATCGCGCTGTACGAGAACGGCACGCCGTTCATACCGAAGCTCGTCAACTTGCAGGACGAGGGCGAGCGCGCCGCCTTCCGCGCGCTGTGGCCGGTCGGGAAGTTTCCGGTGCTGCAGGATGATGCGCGCGGCGCGACGGTGCCGGAATCGAGCGTCATTATCGAGTATCTCGACCAGAACTATCCGGGCCAAACGCAGTTCATTCCGGCCGACGCGGAGCAGGCGCTTACCGTGCGGTCTCGTGATCGCTTCTTCGATCTGCACATTCATCTGCACATTCAGAAAATCGTCGGCGACCGTCTGCGCCCGCCCGGCGCCAAGGACCCGCATGGCGTTGCGGATGCGCGCACGCGCATGGCGGCCGCGCTCGACATCGCCGAGAAGAGGATGGCGAGCACGACCTGGGCGGCGGGCGAGAGCTTTACGCTTGCGGACTGCGCGGCGGCGCCCGCGCTGTTCTATGCCGACAAGGTTGCGCCGTTTGCCGGCATCTATCCCAACCTCATCGCCTATCTCGACCGGTTGAAGCAGCGCCCGTCCTATGCGCGCACGCTGCAAGAGGCGGAGCCGTATTTCAAGTTCTTCCCGAAGGAAGAGGCGGCGTAACCCGGATGGAGCGCAGCGAAATCCGCACTCGCCGATCGCTTCGGCTCAGGTCGCACCGGATTTCAACTCATACCAAAATATTCGCGTAGCGCATTGGCAGCGGGCCCATCAATGTATCCAGTGCCTGTGGTGTAGTCGTTCTTTTGTTCGTCCCAGGACCAATCAGTTTCATCACTCGACCAAAGCAAGCGCGCATTGCCGTCGTCGGTCACATTTCTCAACGATTTGTGAAGGCCACCCAGAAGCCCTCGCGCGAAATGGTCATAGTTTCGGGTCTGCGTGATCTCACGAGCGGCCGGCCAAGAGATAGAAAGTCGATTCGTAGATGGATCGTAGTTTTCGGCCATCTTGCGCAGCAAGCTCACCGTGGCGGGGTTTACCCGCTCCATCATCTGACGGACTTGCTGCACCGTGAGCGGAAAACTTTCGAACTTTTGCGTGCTGGTCTTCGTATCGCCCTCGCCACCCGCGCGGCCCCCCATCACGTCGAGCAATTGCTTCTGCAGTGGGCTGGGCAACCGGGACCAATCCAAGGAGATCAAGAGCTGGGATGGAAGGGCGCGGTCGGTCAACATGTTATCTCCTTCTGTATACAAGACTCATAATGAATCTTATAGTTATATTAAGTATCATGTCAAGGCACAAAGTGATGGAAAAAGGCACTAAGATTCTCCCCTCCGCTGGTGTCGATCTTGAACCGCCCCGTTCGTCGTCTTTTCGAAGGATGCTTCCAGCGACGGGATGGCTCACATGATCGAATTCAAGCCACGCTTCTTTGTCCTGCCGGCGATCGCGCTCACCGTGCTCGCCATGCTCTACGCCCCGGCGAATGGCGGGCGCGCCGGCGAATGCGGTCCGGCGGTGCGTATTGCCGATCCGGGCATCCGGGCGAGCTTTGCCGAGGCGCAGCGCCGCCAGTCGGCCACGGCCGAGAAGGTCTGCGCGCTGCACGCCAACAATTCCGTGCGCTGACAAACGCACGCCACATCATCCTGTCAATTCGAACACGAGGAGAAGGCCGATGCGTTTCATGGTGATCGTCAAGGCGACCAAGGATAGCGAAGCCGGCAAGATGCCGACCGAGGACATGCTCGCCGCGATGGGCAAGTTCAACGAAGAGCTGGTGAAGGCGGGCGTCATGCTCGACGGCGCCGGGCTGCAAACGAGCGCGAAAGGCGCGCGCATCCGCTTCGAAGGCGGCAAGCGCAGCGTGATCGACGGGCCGTTTGCCGAGACCAAGGAGCTGATCGCCGGCTACTGGATCATCCAGGTGAAGAACAAGGCCGAAGCGATCGAGTGGATGAAGCGCTGCCCGAACCCGTATGACGAGGACGGCGAGATCGAGATCCGCCAGTTCTTCGAGCTCGAGGACTTCGGCGAGAGCCCGGCGGTCGATCAGCATAAGGCGCTCGGCGAGCAGCTGGCGGCGCAGAAGAAGTAAACGCAGTCGTCCCGATCGAGAAGCATGAGGGAATGATGCAGACCCAGATCTATCTGTTCTTCGAAGGCCGCACCGATGAGGCGCTCGAGTTCTACAAGAAAACGCTGGGGGCGGAGGTCGAGATGCTGATGCGCTTCAAGGATTCGCCTGAACCGGCGAGGGAGGAGTGCGGGCCTGCTGCCCTCGACAAGGTGATGCATTCTTGCTTCAAGCTCGGCGACCAGCGCGTGATGGCGTCCGACGGCGAGGCCAAGGGCAACCCGAACTTCCAGGGCTTTGCGCTGTCGCTCGCGGTAAGAGACGCCGCGGAGGCTGATCGCGTGTTCAATGCGCTGGCGCAGGGCGGGCAGGTAAAGCAGCCGTTGATCGAGTCGTTCTTCTCTCCCAAGTTCGGCATAGTGCGGGACAAGTTCGGCGTCAGCTGGATGGTGATGGTCAGCCAGACATAGTGCCGGATCCGGAAATGCCTGCCCTGCATTTGATGCGGGGCGGGCGGCGGCTTTCGGACAAGGTCATGCACAAGAATCTGCCGCGCGGGAGGATGCGAATGCCGTACATGCTGTTGGTGATGGAGCCCGCGGGGCAGCGCGAAGCGCGGCCCGTGCCGGACGGCAAGGTGCTGTTCGACCGCATGGCGCGGTTCGGCGAGAATCTCAGGGCACGCGGCATCGGCAAGTTCTACGACTCGCTCGGCCCAACTTCGAAAGGCGTGCGCATCGAGATGCGCGATGGCAAGCGCAGCATGGTCGACGGTCCGTTCGCCGAGGCGAAAGAGATCGTCGGCGGCTTCTTTATGCTCGACTGCTCGCGGGAGGAGGCGCTCGCCGCCGCAGCCGAGTGCCCCGCCGCCGAGTACGCCACCATCGAGGTGCGCGAAGTCGGGCCGTGCTGGGAGAGGTGATCTCATGCTCGTAGGGTGGGCAAAGCGCCGCGCCGCGGCGCGTGCCCACGTCATTCCTGCGCATCGCCGAAGCCCGTGGCACGGCGCGCTTCACGCGCCTTTGCCCACCCTACGATTACGATTCAGAAATTCTTTCCCGATCTGTCGATCTTTTCAGACCCCGTTCGTCATCATCCCAGAGGCGGAATTCTCCGCCCGAAGGCACGAGGAAAACACATGCGCTTCATGGCCATCATCAAAGCCACCGCGGACTACGAGGCAGGTCGGCCGCCGAACCCGGAACTGATCGCCGCCATGGGCAAGCTCTCTGAAGAGAATCAGAAAGCCGGCATCTTTGAGATGGGCGGCGGGCTGCTGCCGAGCGCGCAGGGCCACAGGCTCAAGATGACGGGCGGAAAGATCACCGTCACCGACGGCCCCTTCGCCGAGACCAAGGAAGTGATCGGCGGCTTTGCGATCCTCAACTACGCGAGCCACGAGGACGCGATCGCGGGCGCGCGGCGCGTGATGGAGATCCATGCCGAGCACGGCGTCACCGAACTCGAGCTGGAAATCCGCCCGATGTTCGATCCGGCGAATTGCGGCCAGATGCCGGACGTCTCGGCAGCAGCCTGAACGAGGCCGCCGCCGGGCTTGCGAGACGCGGGCGAGTTGCTCTAGTCGGGAGCCGTGGCTTCCGGCACCCACCAGGCGATCGAGGCGATCGAGGCGATCTGGCGCATCGAGCAGGCGAAGATCATCGCCGGCGTCGCGCGCATCACGCGTGACGTCGGTATCGCCGAAGAGCTCGCGCAGGATGCGCTGGTCGCCGCGATCAAGCGCTGGCCCGAGCAGGGCATCCCGGACAATCCCGCCGCCTGGCTGATGGCGACGGCCAAGAACCGCGCGCTCGATGAACGGCGCCGCGCCAAGCTGATCGAGCGCAAGCATGAGGAGATCGGCCGCGAGATGGACGAGCACGACACGCCGGATCTCGACGCGGCGCTCGACGACGACATCGGCGACGATCTGCTGCGGCTCATCTTCACCTCGTGCCACCCGGTGCTCTCGACCGAGGCGCGCGTCGCGCTCACCCTGCGGCTGATCGGCGGGCTCAGCACCGAAGAGATCGCGCGCGCCTTCCTGGCGCCGGAGGCAACCGTGGCGCAGCGCATCGTGCGGGCGAAACGCACGCTCACCGAGGCGTGCGTGCCGTACGAGGTGCCGCGCGGCGCGGCGCTCGACGAGCGGCTCTCCTCGGTGCTGGAAGTGATCTACCTGATCTTCAACGAGGGCTATGCGGCGACCGCCGGCGAGGACTGGATCAGACCGGCGCTGTGCGAAGAAGCGCTGCGGCTCGGGCGCATCCTCGCCGAGCTCGCGCCGGCCGAGCCGGAGGTGCA
>JBAVXH010000411.1:0-22205 GCA_049698215.1 Xanthobacteraceae bacterium
AGGCAACCGTGCGCAAGTCGGGCCTTCGCCTGGCCGAGCTCGAACGCGGCCGGCGCATCGCGCAGGCTGCCGAGTCGGTGCGGCGGCTCAAGACCGGCTCAGGGCTTGCGACTCCGAGCGGCAGCACCGCGCTAGCGGACGCGGAGGCGACGCTGCGCCGCCTGCGCGAAAAGCAGGCGGAGGATGCGGCAGCCACGAATGCATACGAGGCGCTCGATAACGAGCCGAACCCCGCGATGATCGCGGATCGCCTCGAGGCCGCAGGCTTCGGCAAGCGGACCCGCCCGACCGCCGCAAGCGTGCTGGAGCGCCTGAAGCAGAAAACCGTCGCCCCGGCGCCGGCCGCCTGAACCTGAACCTGAACCTCACCCAACCATACAGAGAACGGAGACAGTCATGAATCCCCAAGCACAGGCCAACACCCATTCCGCCGCCTGGATCACCTTCACCTATGCGTCGTTCTTCGCATCCGTCGCCATGGTCGGCTTCGGCATCCTGTTCGCGCCGATCGACATGTGGATCAAAGCCTATTTCGCGATGGGAGCGGCGCTGCTCGTGCAGTCCTGCATCACCATGACCAAGACGCTGCGCGACGTGCACGAGTCCGGAAAGCTCGTGAACCGCATCGAGGATGCCCGCGCCGAGCGCCTGCTGATGGGCATCGAGCGCGGGAAGGAGTGAGTGAACGGCCTCTTCCTGCGAGACGCCGACCACGCGAAAGCTGCGTGGTCGGCTCCTCAGGATGAGGCCTGCGCGCGATCCTCATCCTGAGGAGCGAGGCCATAAGCGCGTTTACGCGCGTCTGCGACGCGCTATGGCCGAGCGTCTCGAAGGATGGCCATAAATACAGCTCAAAAATTCACGCCTACGGCACACAAAACCGCTAGATTTGCGCCCGAGAGGAATCACCGCATGTCCGACAACCTGATGAGATCCAGGCGCTTTGCGCCGCTGTTCTGGTGCCAGTTCTTCTCGGCGTTCAATGACAATTTCCTGAAGAATGCGCTGGTGTTCCTGATCCTGTTCGCGCCCGGCGTCACCAGCCGCGAGGCGCTGATCACGCTCACCGCGGCGGTGTTCATCGGCCCATTCTTCTTCCTCTCCGGCCTCGGCGGCCAGCTCGCCGACCGCTTCGACAAGTCGATCATGGCGCGGCATGTGAAGCTCGCCGAGATTGCCGTCTCGGCGCTCGGCGTCGTCGGTTTCTGGCTGCATTCGATTCCGGTCATGTTCGTGACCTTGTTGCTGTTCGGCGTGATCGCGACGCTGTTCGGACCGATCAAGTACGGAATTCTCCCGGATCATCTGAAGAAGGAGGAACTTCCCGCCGGCAACGCGCTGGTCGAGGGCGCGACCTTCATGGCGATCCTGCTCGGCACCATCGTCGGCGGCCTCGCCGCCAAGGAAGGCAATCATCCGGCCTTGTTCGGCGCGATGATCATGGTCTTCGCGGCGCTCTGCTGGGGCTCGAGCCTGCTCATCCCGCGCACCGGACAGGGCGCGCCGAATCTCTATGTCGATCCCAACATCGCGCGCTCGACAAGCTCGCTCTTGAAAGACCTCTGGGTCGACAAGCGGCTCTGGTGGGGCAGCCTGACCACGAGCTGGTTCTGGCTCGTCGGCGCCGTCGCGCTCTCGCTGATGCCGCCGCTGGTGAAGACCGCCGTCGGCGCGACCGAAGAAGTCGTCACCGTCTACCTCGCCGTATTCTCGATCTCGATCGCGATCGGCTCGGGTCTTGCGGCATGGATCGCGCACGGCCGCATCGTGCTGTTTCCGACGCTGCTCGGCGCCGCCCTGCTCGGCTTCTTCGCGCTCGACCTCGGCTTCTCCACGTATGGCGCCGTGCAGTTCGTGCCTGCGACGGTCTCCCAGGTGTTCACCTCCTGGAAGGGCCTCCACATCGCGATCGATCTCGCGGGACTCGCGATTGCAGGCGGTCTCTACATCGTGCCGTCGTTTGCCGCCGTGCAGTCCTGGGCCGGTCCGGACAAGCGCGCCCGCGTGATCGCCGCCGTCAATGTGCTCAATGCGGCATTCATCGTGGGCGGAACACTGGTGGTTGCGGCGCTGCAGGCGTTCGGCATCACGCTGCCGCAACTTTTCATTCTACTCGGCGTCGCCAATCTTGTGGCCCTGATCATTGTCGCCCGCACGATGCCGGCGAACGGCCTGCGCGACTTCCTCACCACCATGTTGCGCGCGTTGTACCGCATGGAGGTGAAGGGCGCCGAGAACCTCGACCCCGACAAGGCCGGTCCCAATCCGATCATCGCGCTCAATCACGTCAGCTTCCTCGATGCCGCGGTCGCGCTGTCGCTGATGGACAAGGAGCCGGTGTTCGCGATCGACTACGCCATCGCGCAGCGCTGGTGGGTGAAGCCGTTCCTCAAGCTCACGCGCGCGATGCCGCTCGATCCGTCCAAGCCGATGGCGACGCGCACGCTGATCAATGCCGTGAAGGCGGGCGAACCGCTGGTCATCTTCCCGGAAGGCCGCATCACCGTCACCGGCTCGCTGATGAAGGTCTATGACGGCGTCGGCCTGATCGCGGACAAATCAGGCGCGCTGGTCGTGCCGGTGAAGATCGACGGGCTCGAAGCGACTCCGTTCTCGCGGCTGTCAAGCACGCAGGTGCATCGGCGCTGGTTTCCGAAGGTGACGATCACGGTGCTGCCGCCGGTCAAGCTCGCGGTCGATGAAAATCTGAAAGGCCGCTGGCGCCGTCAGGCAGCCGGCGCGGCGCTCTACGAGATCATGTCGGACCTCGTGTTCCGCACCACCTCGACCGACCGCACCGTGTTTCAGGCCGCGGTCGATGCCGCCGAGGTGCATGGCTGGAAGCGCATCGCCGTGGAAGACCCCGTGACCGGCTCGCTCAGCTACAAGCGCATGCTGCTCGGCGCGCATATTCTCGGCAAAAAACTGATGCCGCTCGCCGCCGAAGGCAAGGCGCTCGGCGTGATGCTGCCGAACGCGAACGGCGCGGTCGTCACGATCCTCGGCGTGATGTCGGGGGGCCGCGTGCCCGCGATGATCAACTTCACGGCCGGCGCCGCCAATATCCTTGCGGCCTGCAAGGCCGCGGATGTGACCACCATCGTGACGTCGCGCGCCTTCATCCAGAAGGGCAAGCTCGACGCCGTCGTGGCGCAGCTCGCGCAATCATTGACCCTTGTCTATCTGGAAGACGTGCGGGAAACCGTGACGACCGGCGACAAGCTGCGCGGCCTGCTCGCCTACAAAACACCGATCGTGGCGCGCACGCCGGACGATCCGGGCGTGATCCTGTTCACTTCGGGCTCCGAAGGCACGCCGAAGGGCGTCGTGCTCTCTCACCGCAACCAGCTTGCGAACTGCGCGCAGGCCGCCGCGCGCATCGACTTTGGCCGGCAGGACAAGCTGTTCAACGTGCTGCCGGTGTTCCACTCCTTTGGCCTGACCGCGGGCACGATCCTGCCGCTCGTCTCGGGCGTGCCGATCTACCTCTATCCCTCGCCGCTGCACTATCGCACCGTGCCGGAGCTGATCTACGGCGTGAACGCCACAATCGTGTTCGGCACCGACACGTTCCTTGCCGGCTACGCGCGTGCCGCGCATCCTTACGACTTCCGCTCGCTGCGCTACATTCTCGCCGGAGCCGAGCCGGTGCGCGAATCGACGCGGCGCACCTACATGGAAAAGTTCGGCCTGCGCATTCTCGAAGGCTACGGCGTGACCGAAACTGCGCCGGTGCTCGCACTCAACACGCCGATGTTCAACAAGTTCGGCACCGTCGGGCGGCTGATGCCGGGCACGGAAGCGCGGCTCGAGCCCGTGCCCGGTGTCGACGAAGGCGGGCGGCTCTACGTGCGCGGACCGAACGTGATGCTCGGCTATCTGAAGGCTGACAATCCGGGCGTGATCGAGCCGCCGCCCGAGGGCTGGCATGACACCGGCGATATCGTGACCATCGATGCGCAAGGGTTCGTCGCGATCAAGGGGCGCGCGAAGCGCTTCGCCAAGATCGGCGGCGAGATGATCTCGCTCGCGGCGGTGGAGTCGCTGGCCGCGCAGCTGTGGCCGGATGTGCTGTCCGCAGTCGCGACCGCGCCCGATCCGCGCAAGGGCGAGCGGCTGGTGCTGGTGACGCAGAAGAAGGGCGCGACGCGCTCGGAGTTCCAGGCTTTCGCGAAATCGAAGGGCGCCTCGGACCTGATGGTGCCGGCCGAGGTGGTCTATCTGGAGAAGGTGCCCGTGCTCGGCACCGGCAAGATCGACATGGTGGGGGTGGCGAAGCTGGTGAAGGACCGCGCAGCGAGTGCGCCGGTTGGCGAGGCGGTGGCTTAAGCTCGGACCTCATCTGCCGGTGCTCTCCGCCCAGCGTAGCGCGTCGCGCATGAAGTCCTGCGTTTCGGCGACCGCGTCGTTATCGGCAGCCTGCGCCTGAAAGGCGGCGGCCTCGACCTCCAAGCTCGAGGCGATCAGCTTGTGCCAGCGCGGATCGAGCGTCGACTGCGCCCACGCGGCCGCGGTCTGCTTGGAGCTCACCTCGCCGGTCTGCAGCGTATGCAGGACGCGGCAATAGAACACGACCATGTAGCCTTGCAGCCAGCGCGACCACACCGGTTCGGCGAGCCATTTCGCCGTGGCGCGCCGGACCGTCTCGCGAGCCTCGCCGCGCAACGCGTCAGCGGTGACCTCGTCGATCAGGCCGCGCGGATCAGGACCGGCAAGCACGATGCCTTTTTCCCGCGTCATCCAGCGCACCACTTGCGTATTGTCGTGTTCCGAGCGCACCAGCGTTCTGGCGCCGTGATCGAGGAACCAGAGCGGATAGACCCGCGGTCCCGTTCCGCCCGTGCCGGGATCGATCCAGGTCGGCGGACGCGGCGCCCCTGGCGGATCGCGCGGGCTCATCGAAAAGCGCCGCAGAATCGCGGCCGGTACGTACGAGCCTTCCAGCCGATGCCCCCAAGGCTTGGGAAAATCGTGGATGGCACCATGCAGCGCGTTGAGTACCGGCACCTCGTGGTCGTGGATGTCGCGCTCTATCGCGACAAGAAAATCCGCGTCGCTCTCCTCATCGTGACTGCCCAGTGCGAACGAGCCCTGCAGATAGGCGCCGATGAAATTGGCGCCGAGCAGCGTACGCACATGCTGCACGAAGTGAGCGAGCACGGCGTTGAGCGCCGGATAGAGAGTCGGAGACAGGTTGATCGCGTGGTTCATCGGACTCGTAATCCGGATGCGAATAGCGTGCGGCGTCGGCCGGGTGGCTCACGTCACGTACTGCGCTATTCCGCCGCCAAAAGACCAGTTTTCCTTCGCGACCTCGACGAGATTGATCACGACGTCGTCGCTTGTAGAACGCCTGCTTCTTTTCGACCGAACGCCCGAACGACATCGTGATCTGGATCAGGATGACGTCTCCACTATAATGATTGCCGAGATAGTTCTCGGTGAGATTAAGCTCGCCCGACTCATGCTCCGTGATGATCTGAAACTTGTCATTCTCCGGCACGTCGATGATGTCGCGCATCGCCTGATAGACGATCTCGCCGATCGCCTTGCGGTATTCGACCGGCTTGCCCCGAGCGAGGTCGATACGAACGAACGGCATGGCGGCTCTCCTTGATGATCGGCATGCAGACGCAGGGCATCTAGGCGGACCGCCGGACCGGCGCGATGCCGGTCCCGCGCTCGTGATCATGAATTTGCTGAATAGTTGTGTTTCAGGCCGTTGATGTCCTCGACCGTCGCACCGACCTCCCCGCACATGTCGACGTAAGCCGGCCCCACCGGCACCTTGCCGTGGCCGCCCGGGATATCGAGCACGTAGGCCGGTTGCGCGAGGCCGGACACACGGCCGCGCAGCGCGCGCATCAGCGCCTGGCCTTCCGCGATCGAGGTGCGGAAGTGCGACGTGCCGGGCGCGAGATCGGCGTGATGCAGGTAATACGGCTTGATGCGGCATTCCACGAAGGCGCGCATCAGCGCTTCAAGCGTCGTCGGGTCGTCGTTCACGCCGCGCAGCAGCACCGACTGGCTCACCATCGCGATGCCGGCATCGACGATCCGGGCGCACGCTGTGCGCACTGCCGCCGTCAGTTCGCGGGGGTGATTGGCGTGCAGCGCGACGTAGGTTGTTGCGCCGGGCGCTTTGAGCGCGCGAACCAGCGCAGGCGTCACCTTCTCGGGCGAGACCACCGGCAGGCGTGTGTGCAGCCGGACAATCTTCACGTGCTCGATCGCCGCAATGCGCTTGATGACCTCGCCGAGGCGGCGTGCCGAAAGCACCAGCGGATCGCCGCCGGTCAGGATCACTTCCCAGATTTGCCTGTACGCCGCGATATAGCCGAGCGCGGCCTCGATCTGCTCGGCCGAGAGCGCCTGCTTGCCCGGCCCGACCATCTCGCGGCGGAAACAGAAGCGGCAATAGACCGCGCAGACGTTCACGAGCTTCAACAGCACGCGGTCCGGATAGCGGTGCACGATGCCGTCGACCGGCGAGTGCACGTTGTCGCCGATCGGGTCGGCGCGCTCCTCGGGAGTGGTCGTCAGCTCGGCAATGTCCGGCACGAACTGCCGCGCGATCGGGTCGTGCGGGTCGGCCCGGTCGATCAGACCGGCGACCGCGGGCGTGATCGCGACCGCGTAGCGCTCGGCGAGGCGGATGAGATCGGCGAGCTTTTCCGGCGGCGCAAGGCCGGCGGCGACCAGTTCCGAGGGAAGACGCAACGGCTTCGTCATGCCCGGCCTTGTGCCGGGCATCCACGTCTTGCGCAAGTCAAAGTAAGCCGTGGATGGCCGGAACAAGTCCGGCCATGACGGCGAGCTACTCGACGACCGGCGTCCACAGCACCTGTTCGATGCGCTGCGCGCCGGTTGCGAGCATCACCAGCCGGTCGAAACCGAGCGCGATGCCGCAGGCGGACGGCATGTGCGCGAGGGCGGCGAGAAAATCCTCATCGAGCGGGTAGCGCTCGCCATGCACGCGCTCCTTCTCGGCCATCTCGGCCTCGAAGCGGCGGCGCTGCTCGGCCGCATCGGTCAGCTCGCCGAACGCGTTCGCAATCTCGACGCCGCAGACATAGAGCTCGAAGCGCTCCGCAACGCGCGGATCGTGCGCGGCCGGGCGCGCGAGCGCGGCTTCCGAGACGGGGTATTCGTCGAGCACCGTGGCGCGCCCGATCCCGAGGTTTGGCTCGATCTTCTCCACGATGATGCGGCTGAACACGTCGGCCCAGGTGTCGTCGGCGGCAACGCGCATGCCCTGCCCCGCCGCTGCGGCCGCGAGCGCATCGCGATCATCGAGGGTCGCGAGCAGATCGATGGCGGCGTAGCGGCGGAATGCCTCCGCCACGGTGAGCCGCTCCGGCGCGGCAAACGGATCGGCCTCGCGGCCGCGAAAAGAAAAGCGCCGCGTGCCGGCCGCTTCCGCGGCGGCAGACATCAGCTCCGCGCAATCCTCGACGAGCCTGCCGTAAGGCTCGTTGGCGCGATACCACTCGAGCATCGTGAATTCGGGGTGATGCAGCGCGGTGCGCTCGCGATTGCGGAAGACGCGCGCAACCGTAAAGAGCCGCGGCTCGCCGGCCGTGAGCAGCTTCTTGGCGGCGAATTCCGGCGAGGTGTGCAGGTAGATCGGCGTCCGGCTCGTGTCCGGCGCGATCAGCTCGGTCGCGAACGCGTGCAGATGCGCCTCATTGCCGGGAGAGACCTGCAGGATCGCGGTCTCGACCTCAGCAAAATCTCGAGCCGCAAACCACGCCCGGAACGCCGCCGAAATGCGGTTGCGCGCGATGAGAAACGGGCGCTTGTCGGCATGGACATGCGGCGCCCACCAGGGGGATGAGGTCATTTTCCCACGCCCCGCAAGGCCTTATCGGCCTTCATGAAAGGACTGGCGAACATCCTCAGGATCAGTATGGTGCGCCCGACATTTCGGCCGGCCCGGCCGTCCAGACAAGTGGAAAACATCACGTGAGAGTCATCGCCAGTTCGGTCCGCAAGGGCAATGTTCTTGATATCGAGGGACGGCTTTACGTCGTGCTCAACGCCGAAAGCTTCTTTCCCGGCAAGGGAACGCCGACGACGCAGATCGACATGCGCCGCATCAGCGACGGGGTGAAGACGCAGCAGCGCTACAAGACCACCGAGCAGGTCGAGCGCGCGCTGGTCGAGGAGCGCGAATTCCAGTTCCTCTATCACGACGGCGACGGCTTTCACTTCATGAACACCGAAAACTACGACCAGGTCGCGCTGCAAGCCGACGACGTCGGAGACCAGGGCGCCTATCTGCAGCCCGAGATGAAGGTGAAGCTCAGCGTGCACGAAGGCAAGCCAATCTCGCTGGAGCTGCCGCAGAAGGTCACGCTGGAGGTCACCGACACCGAGCCGACCACCAAGGGGCAGACCGCCTCCTCGTCGTATAAGCCGGCGGTGCTCTCGAACGGCGTGCGCACCGCCGTGCCGCCGTTCATCACGACCGGCACGCGCGTTGTGGTGATGACGGCAGACGGCAGCTACGTGGAGCGCGCGAAGGACTAGCTCGGGCGCGAGCCCACAGCCTCGATGTGGCGCGCGATCCCGCGCGCGCTTTCCTCCGCTGACAGTGTGGAAATGTCCAGTGTCATCTGGTTCTCGTGGTGCGGATCGAGGATTGCTCGCGTTCGTACGAGCCGAGCGCCATCGACAGCGTCGATCGATTTGAGCTGCTCCTTGCGGCCATGCGAGACCGTCCGGCGGGCAACCTCCTCCTCCGAACACAGGATGCGTATCGGGACGAATAGTGCTTTGCGGCGTTCTGCGGTCGTCCGCATCAACTCGTAGCTCTTTCGATCGCCATCGTCGCCCTCGAAAGCACAATCAGTGAATATGAAGCTCGCGTGCAGCGGCGCCAGCGTAGCAATTGTTTCCATAACGGCTTGCTGAACGTTGTCGACCTGATCCCACACCGCGTGAGGCAGCGGCGTGACGCCATCGGCGTCGATCAAGCCGAAAATCGGATTGCAAACCCAGTGATTGTCGACAACTAGTGCGCCAACGCGGGGCGCAAGCAGCCGCGCAATCGTTAGCTTGCCCGAGCCGGGATATCCCAACAAGACAACGATGATGTTCTGGCGCATGGCATGCCGGCCCGCAAACACCATGCGCAAAAGAGATGAGGGGCGCAACGTGCGCCCCTCATGACATTTCTTGAACTGACAAATAATCAGGCCGCAACGCCGGTCCCGATCGGGCAGCTCACACCTGTGCCGCCGAGCCCGCAGTAGCCGCCCGGATTCTTGGCGAGGTACTGCTGGTGATAGTCCTCGGCGAAATAAAACGGCCCCGCGTCGACGATTTCGGTCGTGATCGCGCCGTAGCGGTCCGCCGCAAGGGCCTTCTCGTACATCGCCTTCGACGCCTCGGCGGCTTTGCGCTGCGCCGGGCTCGTCACGTAGATGCCGGAGCGATACTGCGTGCCGACGTCGTTACCCTGACGCATCCCCTGGGTCGGGTCGTGGCCCTCCCAGAACGCCATGAGCAGTTTCTCGTAGGAGATCTTCGCCGGATCGTAGACCACCAGCACCACCTCGTTGTGGCCGGTGCGGCCCGAGCAGATCTCCTCGTAGGTCGGGTTCGGCGTAAGGCCCGCCGCGTAGCCGACCGCGGTGGTGTAGATGCCGTCGCCCAGCTTCCAGAACATGCGCTCCGCGCCCCAGAAGCAGCCGAGCCCGAAGATCGCGGTCTCGAACCCGTCCGGGTAAGGACCCTTCAGCGGGCGCTTCAGGACGAAGTGGCTCGCGGCGGTCGGGATCGGATTGGGACGGCCGGGGAGCGCCTCGGCGGCCGTCGGCATCTCAACCTTCTTTCTGAACATGAACATTCAAGATCCTCCGTGTCGTGACCCCAATATAAGCACTGCAAGCGTCTCCCGCATTCACATCCCGAAAATCCTCTTGCGTCCATTGATCACGCGTCCGCGAACACCACGATACCCGTATCCCTCGGCCCAGCGGCAGACTATGCTCCCCCCGCAAAATGCAACCAAGGCGCCAGAGCGCCGAAAAGCTATGCGGAGGAGACGAATGCGTAGAACTGCAATTGCGGCGGCTGCCAGCATCCTGTTTATGGCGGCTGCGCATGCCGAAATGGCCGCGCCGACAACCCCGGCCCCGGCCCCGCCGCCCCAGTACGGGCAGCCCGGCGTCACTCTCGAGCAGGCCCAGGCGGCCGCCGCCGCCGCGGTTGCGGAGGCCAAGAAGAACGGCTGGCTGATGGCCGTCGCGGTGGTTTCGAACAGCGGATTCCTTGTCAGCTTCAGCAAGATGGACCAGACCCAGTTCGCCTCGGTCCAGATCGCGATGGACAAGGCGAAGGCGGCGGCACAGTTCCGCAGGCCGACCAAGGTGTTCGAGGATCGGGCCAATTCGGGCGGTCCCAGCGTCTTATCTCTGCACGGCGTCGTTGCGTCGGAAGGTGGCCTTCCGCTGATGCGCGATGGCAAGGTGATCGGCGCCATCGGCTGCAGCGGCGGCACCGGACAGCAGGATGGCGTCGCCTGCAAAGTAGGCGCAGACACCATCAAATAGACTTGCGATTCCGCGAATAAATGCAGGCCGCGGCGGCAGCGCCGCGGCCTTGCTGCTTTCAGTCCCGCCCGTAGCCGATCAGCGCCTTTTTCTTCCGGCCGATCAGGATCAGGATCGAGCCCAGAATGCCGAGCACCAGCCAGGTCGGCGCTGCGAGCACATAGGCCGAGACGATCTCCCAGCCCGAGGGGCCGGCATAACGCTCGACCAGAGCCTTCAGCGATTCCAGGCTGCTCGCCTGGATATTGTTCCAGTCGTCCGCGAGCCTGGTGGTGAAGACCGCGTTGCCGGCAATCGATTTCGTGCCGTCGCGAACCAGCGCCACGAAGCCGGCCGCCAGAATCCACAGCCCGATGAAGCGGAAGATAAAACGGATCAAGGGTGAGCCTCCGCTCCCGGTTTGCCGGGCGGCCAGGGCAAAGTAAAGATACTTGCGAGAGGCGTTGCGTCAGCGGGCGCCGCCGGTGACATTGATGAAGTCGCCAGTGACGTAGGAAGCCTTGTCCGAGAGGAGCCACACGATCGCCTCAGCCACCTCGCGCGCATCGCCCGCCCGGCCGATCGGCATTTTTGGGCCGAAGCGCTTGACGCGATCGGGAATGCCGACGTCGTTGTGAATTTCCGTATCGATCAGGCCCGGCCGCACCGCGTTCACCCGGATGCCGCAGTCAACGGTCTCGGCAGCAAGCCCGATGGTCATGGTGTCGAGTGCGCCCTTGGACGCCGCGTAATCGATGAAGGCATTCGGTGAGCCGGTCAGCGCCCCGAGCGAGGACACATTGACGATGGCGCCACCCTTGCCGCCGGTCTTGGTCGACATCCGCCGGATCGCCTCGCGCGCACATAGCAGCGGCCCCGCGACGTTGACGCGCATCACCTCCATGGCGCCGTCGAACGTGATGGCATCGATGCGCCGCTTCTGCCCGCCCACGACGCCGGCGTTGTTGACCAGCCCGGTCAGCGGGCCGAATGCGCGGTCGGCTTCGGTGAACAGACGCAGGATGTCGGCTTCGTTACCCATGTCGCCCTGCACGACGACCGCGCGCCCGCCGGAAGCCTCGATGTCACGCACGACCGCGTCGGCTTGACCTTTGGCGGCGCGGTAATTCACGACCACGCTGGCTTTCTGCTCGCCGAGTAGCCGCGCGGTCGCGGCACCGATGCCGCGGCTTCCTCCGGTGACGATGACGACTTGCTGACTCATACGAGCGCGAAGCGGGCGAGCGCCACGCCGTGTTCGTTTTCGATGCGCAATTGCACTGGCCGTTCGGCCCGCATGCCGGCTTCCGGATTGACGATGTTGGTGATGAGCCGCGGGCCTTCATCCAGTTCGACCAGCGTGACGTTGTAGGGGACGCGCTCCTTGAACGCCTCATGATAGACGTGGTGATAAATCACCCACGAAATCACCCGGCCCTTGCCGGACGCCGCCTGCCACTCCCATTCGGCGGCGAGACATTCGGGACATTCGGCGCGCGCCGGCAGCCACGCCTGCCCGCATTTGCGGCAGCGCTGGAACGTCAGACGGCCCTGAGCAAGCCCGTCCCAATAGGGCTTGGACAGCGGCGTCGGTTCGGGGAGCGGGAAACTCATTGGCGGCTCAGAATCATGGTCGAATGCGTGGTCATGATGCCGCCCTGGTTCGACACCACGCAGGTTTCGGCATCCTTCACCTGATTGATCGACGTGCCGCGCATCTGCCGCACGCCTTCAATCACGAGCTGCATCCCGGGCATACCGGTCTCGGAGAGAAGCCCGCCCGAGGTGTTGATCGGCAGTTCACCGCCAGCCGCGACGCGCCCGCCTTCGACCCACTTGCCGCCCTCGCCCTTGCGGCAGAAGCCGTAGTCTTCCAGCGTCATCATCACCGCGATGGTGTAGCAGTCGTAGATCTGCGCGACGTCGATGTCCTTCGGCGATAAGCCGGCCATCTTGAACGCGGTCTGGGCGGATGCCTTCGCCATTGTCTCGGTGAGCACCGGGCGCAGCGGCACGTCATACGACGTCTGCCCCTGCCCGAAGCCGAGGATTTTCACCGGCGCCTTCACGCCAAGCTCGCGCGCACGCTGCTTGCTCATGACCACGACCGCGGCGGCACCGTCCGAAACGAGACAGATATCGTCGCGCCGCAACGGCTCCACGATGAACGGCGATTCCATGTACTTATCGAGCGTGAGCGGCACGCGCAGCGCCGCGTGCGGATTGTTGGCGCCATGGTTGCGCACCGCGACCGCGATCTCGCCGAATTGCTCCGGCTTCGTTCCGTACTCGGCCATGTGCCGCTGCATGGTCAGCGCGTAACCGGCCGCGATCGAGAACCAGCCGTAGGCGGCATCGTCCCCCCATGCTTTTTCATAGGCCTGACGCGTGCCGGTCTTCGGGTCGTCCGCGAGCGCGACGAGCGCGACCTCGCACTGGCCCGCATCGATCGCCATGCAGGCGAACGATATCATGCTGATGTTGGTGGCGCCGCCCTGATCCCACACGCCGCCGACCTTCGGCTGCAGCCGCATCGCCTCCGCGAGCGTCTGGCCGTACATCGACTGGTAGCGCGAGGTCGGGACCTTGACGAACAGCGCGTCAACCGCTGACTTCTCAATGCCGGCGTCGGCGAGCGCATTGCGGCAGGCCTCGACGTTCATCGAGACGGTGCCGCGGCCCGGCAGGCGGCCGAACTTGGTGTGCCCGATGCCGGCGATGACGTACTTGCCGCGCATCAAATGACGCCCTCGCGTCCGAGGCGCGTGACCTCGTCGCGCGAGAGGCCGAGCCAGCCGGTGAGCACGCCCTCGTTGTCCTCGCCGAGCCTGCGGCTCGGCTGATGCGGCAATTGCGGGGTGCCGTCGTAGCGCATCGGGCTCGACTGCACGACGATCCGTCCCAGCTCGGGATGATCGATCCACTGCAGCATGCCGCGCTGATGCAGGTGCGGATCGTTCACGACTTCCTTCAAGGTGCGTACCGGCGCGCATGGCACGCGGTGTTTCATCAGCAACGCGAAGAGATCTTGCTTCTTGTATTGCTTGGTGAAGCCGCTCACGAGATCGTCGATCACGTCCATGTGGGCGACGCGGGTCTTCAGGTTCGCGAAGCGCGGGTCGGCGCCAAGCTCGGCGCGGCCCATGGCATCGAGCAAATTCTTCCAGTGCTGCTCGCCGACGCAGATGATTGCGATGTAGCCGTCGCTGGTCGGATAGACATTGTAGGGCGATTCCGCGAGGCCGCCATGGCGATTGCCGGTGCGGCCCGCGTCTTCCCAGCCGATGCCGAACGACATGCCGAGCGTCGAGGCGAGCGAGGCATAAACCGAATCGAGCATCGCGACCTCGACCGCGCGCCCGCGCCCGGTGCGCTCGCGGTCGAGCAACGCGGTGACAATGCCGCCATAGAGATGCACGCCGGCGAAGAAGTCGCACAGCGCGGGGCCGGCCTTGACGGGCTCGCGCTCGGGGAAACCGGTGATGTCCATGATGCCGGACATCGCCTGCACGGTCAGGTCCATCGCGGGATAATCGCGATAGAGGCCGTCCTGTCCGTAGCCCGAGCTTTGCGCATAGACGAGGCGCGGGTTGACCTTGTGCATCGCCTCGACGCCGAGGCCGAGCCGCTCCACCACGCCGGGCGCGAAGTTCTCGACCAGCACGTCGGCGCGCTTGACCATATCGATGAGCAGGTCGCGGCCTTGCGGGTTCTTCAGGTCGAGCGAGACCGAGCGCTTGTTGGCATTGAGCATCGCGAAGGGAAGCGCGGCGCCGCCGACCACGCCGCGCCGGCGCAGATGCTCGCCCCCCTTCGGCTCGACCTTGATCACGTCGGCGCCGGCCTGCGCGCACAGGAACGTCGCATAGGGGCCGTTGTAGATCTGGGAGAGATCGACAACCTTGATGCCGGCGAGCGGATAGGGCGAAGCCATCTCAGCGGCCCTTGAAATTCGGAGCGCGCTTTTCGGCGAAGGCCGCAGGGCCCTCCTTGGCGTCCTCGGTGAACTGTAGCATGCGATTAGTCACCGCCTCGAACCGCAATCCGGTCACCCGGTCCATCTCGCGCGAACGCACCGCCATTTCCTTCGCGGCCTGCACGGCGAGCGGCGCGTTCGCGGCGATCTTCTTCGCCATCGCGCGCGCCTCGTCCATCAGCTTCTCTTTGGGGACGACCTTGTTGATGAGGCCGTAATGCAGCGCTTTCTGTGCGTCGATCGAGTCGCCGGTGAGCAGCAGCTCCATGCCGATCGCATACGGGAGCTGGTCGAGGATGCGCTGCGTGCCGCCGTTGCCGGGCAGGATGCCGCGCTTCACCTCCGCGATGTTGAACGTCGCGTGCTCGGCCGCGATGCGGATATCGGTGCCGAGCAGCAGCGTCATGCCGCCGGCGAGGCAATAGCCATTCACCGCGGCGATCACCGGCTTCCACACCTCAAGCCCACGATTGAGCAGCTGATCGCGCTGCGTCAGCCACATCTCGTCGAGGCCCGCAGGCGCCGTGATGAAGCTTTTCAGGTCCGCGCCTGCGCTGAACGATTTCTCCCCCGCGCCCGTGATGATGGCGACGCGGATCGCCGCATCGTCGCGCACGCGCATCCACGCCTGCGACAGCCCCTTGTAGTGGTCGGCATCCATCGCGTTCATCCGCTCGGGGCGGTTGATCGTGATGGTGGCGATGCCGTCCGTCACATCGACGTCGATCGACATGTCACGCCTTCCTGCGCTGGCCGCCGAGCAGGTCGCGCGCGACCACCATGCGGTGCACCTCGGACGGCCCCTCGCCGATGCGCTTGATGCGCATCTCGCGATACCAACGCTCCAGCGGCATCTCGCGCGCGACGCCAAGCCCGCCGAACATCTGGATGCAGCGGTCGACCACCTTGCCGGCGATCTCCGTCGCGTAGACCTTGGCGATCGAGGCATCGACCTTGATGTCCTGCCCGAGATCGCCTTTCCAGGCCGCCTGGTAGACGAGCAGGCGCGCGGCGCGCAGCTCGATCTCGCTATCGGCGATCATCCACTGGATCGCCTGCTTGTCGGCGAGCTTGGAGCCGAAGGTTTCGCGCTCCTTGGCCCAGTCGATCGCAAGCTGGAGCGCGGCCTTGGCGACCCCGATCACGGCCGCCGCGTAGGGAATGCGCGCATGAACCAGCCAGGTCTCGGCGAGCTTGAAGCCTTCGCCCTCGTTGCCGAGGCGGTTTTCCTCCGGCACCTCGCAATCCTGGAAGCTGATCTCGTACGGGAAGTACGAGCGGATGACCGGAACCGGCTTGTAGGAAAAGCCTTTGGATTTCTTCTCAACGATGAACGAGGTGACCCCGTCGCGGCCCTTCCCGCCGGTGCGCGCGAACACGAGACCCCAGTTCGATTGGCCGACACCGGTGATCCAGAGCTTGGTGCCGTTGAGGACATACCGGTCGCCGCGCTTCTCGGCGCGGGTCTGGATCGCGCGGCCGGGATCGGCGCCGCCGCTCGGCTCCGAGATTGCCACGAAGGTCTTGTCGCCGTTCTGGATGGCGGGCACCGCGTACTTCTCGATCTGATCCTTGCGGCCGAGGAAGATCGAATTCGGCGGGTCGTAGCCGAAGGCGTGACAGGCCGGGATGTAGAGCCCCATCTTGCACTGTGAGGACTCCTCGGCGACGATCGCCTGGCCCAGCAGATTGAGCCCGGCGCCGCCCCATTCTGACGGCGACTCCACGTGCCAGAAGCCGAGCTTCTTCGCCTCCTCCTGCAGGGGTTTCAGCACCTCGTCGGGGAGCGCGATCGCATCATGCGGCAGCGGCTTCTCGGTCGGGACGACCCGCTCGCGCATGAAGCGCCGCGCCGTCTCCTGCATTTGGCGGAATTCGTGCGGCAGCTCCCACGCGCCATCGCTGTTGGTCGTCACGCTCGCACTCCTCCCGATTTTCTTGTCGGCGCGATAGTTATCGAGGGAGTCTGTTGCGAACCGGCTCCGGCCGCAATCCCCAAAATCACGGCGCGCTGCTGCGACCGCAGCGAGGGAACCTAGGCCGCCTTCGAGGCCTGACCCACCTGCCCCGCACGCACCAGCTTGCCCGGCAATGCACCGGTGTGCTCGCCGCACTCGAAGATCGGCTGGCCCGCGACCAGCGTCGCCTCGTAGCCGGTCACGCGCTGCACGAAGCGCCGCCCGTTCGCCGGCATATCGTGGATCAACTCCGGCTTCTGCATGCGCATCCCGCCGAAGTCGATCAGGTTCACATCGGCGCGCAGTCCCGGCGCAAGGCGGCCGCGGTCGGTCAGCCCGAAGAAATCCGCGGTCTCGCTGGTCTGGCGCTTCACCAGCATTTCGAGCGGCAGGCGCGGCCCGCGCGTGCGATCGCGGCCCCAGTGGGTCAGCATGTAGCTCGGCACGCCCGCATCGATGATCGAGGTGCAATGCGCGCCGCCGTCGGAGAGGCCGAGCAGGCAGCCCGGATCGTTGAGCATCTCGCGGATCGGCTCGTGGTCGCCGGTCGTGTAGTTCACCACCGGGAAGTAGAGATAGTGCCCGTCTTCGAGGATGTAGTCGTAGGCGACTTCATCCGGAGTCTTGCCGGTGCGCGCCGCGATCGCCGCAACACTCTTCTCCGGACCCGGCTCATAGTCGGGCGGATTGCCCATGGTGAAGAACTTGTCGAACCGCGTGGTGATGTACTGGCGGAACTGCGCCAGCTTGGCGACCTCGGCGTCAGACGGCTTCTCGGACAGGATCTTCGCCCGCAGCTCGGGATCGCGTAGCCGCCGGCGTTGTTCCTCGATCGGCAGGCTTTCGATTTGCTTGTAGGTCGGCCGCACCGTGAACGGATTGAGCGCGGTGCCGATTCCCATCATCACGCCGATCGGGCGGCCCGCCATCTGCGCGGTGAGCGAGAGGCCCTGCGCGCGTGCCTCGTGCACGGCGCCCATCAGGCGGCGCCAGCGCTGCGGATCGGAATAGCGGTCGGTGAGCAGGAACCAGATCGGGCGGCCGGTGTCCTTGGCGAGCTTGCGCATCCAGCGCAGCTCGAACTCTTCGTCGTCAAAATCGCTGTTCATCCCGAACGCGCCGGTCCCGGTCACGCTCATCGCGGCGCCGATGCCGAGCAGCTCATGATCGTCGGCGTCGCGCGAGGGCACGAAATCGCCGTCCGGGGTCTTGTGTGAGTCGGTGCGCGAGGTGGTGAAGCCGAATGCGCCGCATTGCAGCGCCTCGACGGTCAGGCGGCGCATCTCGGCGATGTCGTCCGCGGTCGCTGGCTCGCGGCGGATCGCGCGATCGCCCATCACGTAGACGCGCAGCGGCAGGTGCGCGATCTGCGCCGCGATGTCGATGGCGCGCTCGCGCCGGTCGAGCTCATTCATGTATTGCGGGAAAGTCTCCCACTCCCAGTTGAGGCCGGCAGCGAGCACCGGATTGGGGATTTCCTCGACGCCCTCCATGAGATCCATCAGCGCGCCGTGATGTTCCTTCTTCACCGGCGCGAAGCCGACGCCGCAATTGCCGAACATCACCGTGGTGACGCCGTGCCAGCATGAGGGCGCGAGCAGCGGATCCCACATCGCCTGACCGTCGTAGTGCGTGTGCACGTCGACCCAGCCGGGCGTGACCAGCAACCCGTCGGCATCGATGTCGCGCCGGGCCGGACCTTGCTTTCCCCCCACGCCAACGATCCGGCCCCCCGCAATCGCAACATCGCCACTGAATGCAGGCTTTCCGCTGCCATCGATAACGCTGCCACCACGAATGACGATGTCGTGCATGAACGGGCTCCCGGGCGGTTGACAGCCGCATCATGCGCCCCGGCGGCAGCTTGGACAATCCGCCCCGGTGCATGTCAGATAGCCCTTCAAGGGAGGACCGGGCATGGACAAGGAACTGGTTGAGACGCGCTCGGATGGCGTTGCGACCCTGACGCTGAACCGGCCGGACCGGCTCAATGCGCTTTCGGCGCCGATCATGGAGGCCCTGCTCGAGGCCTTGCCGCGCCTTGCCGCCGATCCGGAGGTTGGAGCGATCGTGCTGACGGGTGCAGGCCGTGCCTTCTGTGCCGGCGGCGACGTGAAGCGCATGGCCGCGGAAACCGTCCCGCGCAGCTCGGAGGAGGACGTCGCCCGGCTGCGCAGCCGCATGGAAATCTCGCGGCTGCTGCACGAGATCCCCAAGCCCACCATCGCGATGGTGAACGGGCCCGCGGCGGGCGCGGGCCTCGCCATGGCGCTCGCGTGCGATATGCGCATCGCCGGCCAGTCGGCGCGCTTCGTGACCGCTTTCGCCAAGGTCGGTTTCTCGGGCGACTTCGGCGGGAGCTACTTCCTCTCCAAGCTGGTCGGCACCGGCAAGGCGCGCGAGCTCTACTTCACGGCTGAACCGCTCGACGCTGCGCAGGCGTTGTCACTCGGCATCGTGAACCGGGTCGTTCCCGACGGGGAACTCGCGGGCGCCGTGCAGGACTTTGCCCGGAAACTGGCGCAGGGACCGCGCATCGCGCTCGGGCTGATGAAGCAGAATTTCAATGCGGCGGAAAATGGCACGCTGACCGAGCTGCTCGATCTTGAAGCGCGCCGCCAGATCGAGACCGGCAAGACCGAGGATCACAGGGAAGCCGCGCGCGCGTTCGTGGAGAAGCGGGCACCGGTGTTCGTGGGACGATAGCTAAGCGGCGTTGTCCATGAGATGGCACGCCACCGCGTGCTGCTCGCCGACCGGCTGCAGGACCGGCTCCTCGGTGCGGCAGCGGTCGAACACGTAAGGGCAGCGCGTGTGAAACCGGCAACCCTTCGGCGGGTTGATCGGGCTTGGCACGTCGCCCTTGAGGATGATGCGCTGGCGCTTCGCAGTGGGGTCAGGCACGGGCACGGCCGATAGCAGGGCCTGCGTGTAGGGATGCTTCGGGCCCGAGAAGATCGCGCGCTTCGGCGCGATCTCCACGATCTTGCCAAGATACATGACCGCGACGCGATGCGTCATGTGCTCGACGATCGCCAGATCATGGCTGATGAACAGCATCGCCAGCCCGAGTTCGCGCTGCAGGTCCTGCAGGAGATTGATGATCTGTGCCTTCACCGAGACATCGAGCGCCGACACGGCCTCATCGCAGATGATCAGATCGGGCTCGGCGGCCAGTGCGCGGGCGATGCCGATGCGCTGGCGCTGGCCGCCGGAGAACTCGTGCGGCCAGCGGTCCGCGGCATCGCGGGGAAGCCGCACGCGGTCGAGCAGCGCGGCGACGCGCGCATCGAGATCGGCCGCGGATGCTGCGAGTCCGAAATTGCGGATCGGCTCGGCCACGATGTCCTTCACGCGCATGCGCGGGTTGAGGCTCGAGAACGGGTCCTGGAACACGACCTGCATTCGCCGCCGCATCGGCCACAATGCGCCGGGCGAAAGATCGTCGATGCGCTGCCCGTCGAGCACCACCTGGCCGGCGGTGACGTCGAACAGTTTCAGGATCGCGCGGCCGACGGTCGACTTGCCGCAGCCGCTTTCGCCGACGAGCGCAAGGGTTTCGCCGCGCGCAATCTCGAACGAGACGCCGTCGACCGCATAGACCCATGCGGACGGCTTGAGGAAGCCCCGCCCCACCGGGAAGTGCTTCTTGAGATCGTTGATTTCGAGGAGCGCGCTCATGCAGCCGCAACCTCTTCGCGCGGCGCACTCGCTTCGTCATCATCCGCGAAAGCGGATGATCCAGTAAACAGCGGCGCTTCCATCTCAATCGCAACTCTTGCGATTACTGGATACCCCGCCTTCGCGGGGTATGACGGCCGCGGTAGGAGCGCGCTCATGCGGCCGCGACCTCCTCGCGTGGCGCGTAATGGCACGCCGCGATGTGGCCAGCGGCCTTGCGCTCAAGCGGCGGCGCAACTTCACGACACAAGTCCGTCGCCAGCGGACAGCGGCTCGCGAACACGCAGCCTTCGATGCGGCTCTTGAGACTCGGCACCAGCCCCGGAATCTCGGCGAGCCGCGTCTCCTCACCGGTCACCGATGAGCCAAGCTTCGGCACGGCGCCGAGAAGACCCTGCGTATAGGGGTGGCGCGGCGTGCGGAACAGATCGCCGACCGAGGCCTCCTCCACCTTGCGGCCCGCGTACATGACCATGACGCGCTCCGCGACTTCCGCGACGACGCCGAGGTCGTGGGTGATCAGGATGATGGCGGCGCCGACCCGGCGCTTGAGATCGCGCATCAGGTCGAGGATCTGCGCCTGGATGGTCACGTCGAGCGCGGTGGTCGGCTCGTCGGCGATCAAGAGCTTGGGATTGCAGGCAAGCGCCATCGCGATCATGACGCGCTGGCGCATGCCGCCGGAGAGCTGGTGCGGATATTCACGCACGCGGCGTTGCGGCTCGGCGATGCCGACGAGCGTCAGCATCTCCACCGCACGTTTCTCGGCCGCGTTCCTGTCGAGCCCTTCATGC
This sequence comes from Xanthobacteraceae bacterium, assembly GCA_049698215.1. GTDB lineage: Bacteria > Pseudomonadota > Alphaproteobacteria > Rhizobiales > Xanthobacteraceae > PALSA-894. The sequence continues at coordinate 20,948 of JBAVXH010000411.1, forward strand.
AGCTGCAACGTCTCGCGCAGTTGCCGGCCGATGGTGAGCACCGGATTGAGGCTCGTCATCGGCTCCTGGAAGATCATGCTGATCTCGTTGCCGCGGATGTCGCGCATCGCGGCTTCGTCGAGCTGCAACAGGTCGGTGCCCTGAAATCGGATCGATCCCGCGATCTTGCCGGGCGGCTCCGGAACCAGCCGCAGGATCGAGTTCGCGGTAACCGACTTGCCGCAACCGCTCTCGCCGACGACCGCGAGCGTCTCGCCTTCGGCGACTTCGAAGGACACGCCATCGACCGCACGGTTCACGCCGTCCGGCGTGCGGAAATGCGTCTGCAGGTTTTCGACTTCCAGCAGCATCATGCCCGGAGCCTATCGTGTGTGGCTTGGCCGGAGATGGGCTCCGGCCTTTTGTTGGAGCATGATCTTGTCCGAAAACCGGTACCCACTTTTTGGGATCATGCTCAGAGCGCCTTCGCAAGGCGCGGATCGAGCGCGTCGCGCATGCCGTCGCCGAGCAGGTTCACGGCAAGCACCGTGATCGACAGAAACACGGCGGGGAAGAACACGATGAAGGGCTTCACCTGCCAGAGCGCGCGGCCCTCCGCCATGATGTTGCCCCAGGAGGGGACGGTCGGCGGAACTCCGGCGCCAATGAACGAGAGGATCGCCTCGATGATCATCGCGCTGGCGCAGATGTAAGTCGCCTGTACGGTCATCGGCGCGACCGTGTTCGGCAGGATATGGCGCAGGATCAGCATCGGCGTGCGCGTACCGGCTGCCACTGCGGCATCCACATAGGGTTGCTCGCGCAGCGACAGCACCACGCCGCGCACCAGGCGCGACACGCGCGGGATTTCCGCGATGGTGATCGCCATGATGACGTTGCCGATGCTGCCGCGGGTGAGCGCCATCAGGGCGACGGCGAGCAGGATCGGCGGGATCGACATCAGGCCGTCCATCACGCGCATGATGAAGCCGTCGGCCCAGCGCAGCATGCCGGAGACGAGTCCGATGGCGAGCCCCGCGAGCGAGGCGAGGATCGCGACCGAGAACCCGACGGTGAGCGAGACGCGCGCGCCGTAGACGACACGCGAATAGATGTCGCGCCCCAGCATATCGGTGCCGAACCAGTACAGCGAAGACGGCTCGCGCGTGCGCCGCCCGGTGTTGAGCGTGGTTGGATCGACGGTCCAGAGATACGGCGCGAGCACCGCCATCAGCACCATGAGGATCACCAGCGCGCCGCCGATCGCCACGGTCGGATG
>JBAVXH010000412.1:0-4812 GCA_049698215.1 Xanthobacteraceae bacterium
CTGTTCAGGTTTGGGTGTTCAAGGGCGGGCGGGGATCGAGCCGGCTCACGGTCTACAAGACCTGGGACCCAACGATCTTCCCGCCCGCACCCAACATGCCACATCTCGAACACACAGGGACCCAGTAGACACCGATTTCTCGACTTAGTGCCGATCTCGACCCTGGTGTTTACTGGGTCCCGGCTCGGCTCGCTCCGCTCGCCGTCCGGGATGACAGCCAATCGTCGGGCGTGGGCCAGCCCTCAATTCAGCCGGATGCCCGCGGTGCGGATCACCTTGCCCCACTTGGCGGTCTCGGCGGCGATATGCGCCCGGAATTCGGCGGGCGAGCTCGCAAAGGTCGAATAGCCGGTCGCCTCGATGCGCGCCTTCACGGTCGCGTCGGCGAGCGCGGCGTTGATCGCCCGGCTGAGCTTCTCGACGATCTCAGGGGGCGTATCCTTCGGCGCGCCAAATCCCTGCCAGCTCGTCGCCTCGTAGCCGCGGACGACTTCGCTCAGCGCCGGCGTGTCGGGCAGCGCCTCGGTCCGCTGCGCCGAGGTGACGCCGAGCGCGCGCAGCCGGCCCGCCTTGATGTGCTCGATCGAGGTCGAGAGCGTGTCGAACATCGCCTGCATCTCGCCGGCGATGAGGCCGGTCAAGGATTGCGGCGAGCCGCGATAGGGCACGTGCACCATGGCGACGCCGGTCATCTGCATGAACAGCTCGCCGTAAAGGTGCTGCGGCGTTCCGGAGCCGGACGAGGTGAAGTTGATCTTGCCGGGATTGGCTCGTGCGTGCGCGATGAACGTCTCGATGCTGGTCACCGGGAGCGAGGGGTTCACCACCAGCACGCCGACGCCGCGCACGGTGCTGGCGATCGGCACGATGTCACGCAGGAAATCGAACTTGAGATTGTCGTAGAGCGCGGCGCCAGTGGCGTTGGTCACGCCGACGGCAAGCAGCGTGTAGCCGTCGGGCGCGGCGCGCACCACCGCTTCCGTCCCGATGTTGCCGCTCGCACCGGGGCGGTTCTCGATCACGAAGGGTTGGCCGAGTTGCTCGGAGAGCGACTGCGCGACGATCCGCACGAAGATGTCGACCGAGCCGCCGGCCGGAAACCCGACGATCACGCGCACCGGGCGATCCGGATAGCTCTGTGCCGATGCAGCCCGCGCGCTCGCCGTGATCGCAGCGAGGGCCAGAAAATGCCGTCGGGAGAGGTCCATGCGGCGCAACATACACCGAACCTCATCCTGAGGAGCGGCGCAAAGCTCCGCGTCTCGAAGGATGGCCAGTGCGTCGGGCCATGGTTCGAGACGCGCCCTACGGGCGCTCCTCACCATGAGGACTTCAGCTCTTCGGTGGAGGCGGGGGCTTGGAGGCCTGGAAGCTTGGGCGCGCGAAGTGGCGCTCCATGTAGGCGGAGAGGTTCTTCGCCGCGCCGAGCATTTCTTTGCCCTCCTCGAAGCGGTTCGCATAGAACAGCATCGGCAGGATGTTGATGTCGGCGAGCGTAAATGAGTCGCCCGCCAGATAGCCGGTCTTCGCAACCGCGCGGTCGAGCACGTCGACCTGGCCCTTCATCTTCTCGGCCGCCGCCTTGATCGCCGCCATGTCCGGCTTGCCCGGCTCCTTGGGGAAGACGTAGCCGACGACGTACTGGCGGATCATCAGCTTGTCGAACTCGACGTTGCCGAGCGACACCCATTGCTCGACCTGCGCGGCGCGCGCCGGATCCTCCGGGATCACCTTCGGGCCGTCGAACACGCGGTCGATGTAGGTCGCGATCGCCTTCGACTCGCAGAGCGTGACGTCGCCGTGGCGCATCACCGGGACCTTGCCGAAGGGATGGATCGCGTCAATGGCGGGCGAGTGCGGCCGATCAGGCTTGTGCTCGTAGGGCACGCCCTTCTCCTCGCAGACCATACGCACCACCCAGACATAGTTCGACTGCGGTATGCCGATGATTTCCAGTGTAGCCATCTGTTCTCTCCCGAATTGCCTGTTTAGGCTTTGCCGTACTCGTCGCGCCGGCGCACCCATTCCATCGTGAAATCGAGATCGTCCTCGTCGCGGCCCTTTGGCACGAGGTCGAGCAGATTATAGGTCTCGTTGAGCATGTCGATGCCGCGGGCGTAGGTCGAGTAGGTGTGATAGATCGCGCCGCCGTCCTTCGCGAACACGCTGATGCCGGGCATTTCCTCGCTCTCGGGTGCAATGGTCCCGAAGTTGTAGGTCTTCTTCGCGGCCTCATCCGGCGTGAACGACACGGCGAAATCCTGGTTGAACGTATTGTTCAGCGAGGAGACCCACTCCATCGTCCAACCGAAGCGCTCGCGATAGGCGAGTAGCTTCTCGATCGGACCGCGTGACACCAGCACGAGATTGGTGTCGCGATGATTGAGATGCACGACGCTGCGTTCGAGATTGTCGGCCCAGAACGTGCAGCTCTTGCAGCCGGCCTCCCAGTCCGGGCCGAACATGAAGTGATAGACGATGAGCTGGCTCTTGCCGCGGAACAGGTCAGACATGGTCACGCTGCCACGTTCGCCTTCGAAGACGTAGTTCCTTCCCACTTTCTCCCACGGCAGCGCGCGGCGCGCTGCCGAGAGTTCGTCGCGGGCGTGGGTGAACGCCTTTTCCTTTTCGAGGAAGGCGCGGCGGGCTGCGGTCCAGTCCGTGTGGGCGACGGTCTTGTGCATCGTCATGGGCGTTCTCCTTTCACGCCCCCCGCGTTGCTTCACGCTCCAGGCACACGAAGCTCGAGCCCCAGCCATGCTCGTGGCGCCCGCGGCTGTCCGTGTCGGCGAAGCCCTGCTGCGTGAGCACCATGCGCGTGCCGCCGGTGGTCGGCTCGAACGTCACCGTCACCTCGGTCTCGTGGCCGCGCATGCCGGCGTCGTCGTCCCAGCCCCAAGTGAAGACGAGGCGGCGCGGCGGCTCGAGCGCGCGATAGATGCCGCTCACGGTGTGATCCTTGCCATCGGGCGAGCGCATCGTGGTGCGCCAGCGCCCGCCGGGCCGCACGTCCATCGCGTGTTTCGGTGTGGTGAAACCCTCAGGGCCCCACCATTTGATGAGTTCCTCCGGCTCAGTCCACAACGCGAACAGGCGCTCCGGAGTTGCAGCGATGATGCGCTCCATGCGCAGCGTGATCTTCTCCTTGGTGGCTGTACTCATGACTTCCTCCGTTTCGGGGTTTCGGCGGCGATGACGGCTTCGAGCCGGTCGAACGCGTCGGACCAGTGGCGCTGCTGGCGCTCGTACCAGGAGCCGAGCGGGCGCAGCGCTTCGGGGCGCGCGTGCACCACGCGGAACTGGCGCTCGACGCGCTTCTCGATCAGGCCGGCGCTCTCCAGCACCTGCAGATGGCGCGTGATCGCGGGCGCCGAGATGCGGAAGGGCTTGGCGATCTCGCCGACCGTCTTGTCACCCTCGGCGAGCAGGCGTTCGACGATCGCGCGTCGGGTCGGGTCGGCGAGGGCCGAGAAGAGGGGATCGAGGGTTTGCGTGCGGGCCATTTGCGCGTGTCATTAATTAACTGGTGCATTAATTAATAGGCATGTTTGGTAATGTCAATAGGGCGGGCAAAGGAGCGCAAGCGACGTGCCCGCCGCAACGCGATGGCGGGCACGCTTCGCTTTGCCCGCCCTACGATTCCGGCACAACCTCCGCCACCTTGCCTTCAGGGCGCCCGTGTCGTTCCATGGCGGCAACGGCGGCAGGAAAGCCGCCGCAGAGGGATGATCATGAAGCGAATTGTTGCGGTGTTGCTGGCTGCGAGCGCGTGCGTCTCGGTTGCCAAGGCGCAGGACACCATCCGCGTCGGCTGGACCATTCCGGCCGAGGAGTCGAAATACTGGATGATGCGGCGGCCGGAGAAATTCCCCAACCTCGGCAAGGGCTACAAGATCGAGTGGTCGCAATTCCAGGGCACGTCCCCCATGTCGCAGGCGCTGATCGCAGGCGCGCTCGACTGCGCGACGCAGGGCGTGCTGCCGATCGCGCAGACCATGGATAAGGGCACGCTCGCGACCTACGTGATCGCGCAGCACGTCGGCGAGAAGCCGGGCTCGTTCTCGGTCTACTGGGCCGTGAAGGAAGACTCCCCGATCAAGACGGTGGCGGACCTGAAGGGCAAGACCGTCGGCATCTCGGTGATCGGCGGCGGCACGCAGGGGCCGTTCAACCTGATGCTCAAGCGCGCCGGCGTCGATCCCGACAAGGACATCAAGCTGGTCGAGGTGTCGTTCTCGCTTTCGGAGGACGCGCTGCGGCAGGGCCGGGTCGACGCCGTGAACATGAACCAGCCGTTCGCGGCACGCGCCGAGGCGAAGGGCGGGGTACGCAAGCTGTTCGCGCTCTCTGAAGCGGTGCCGAACATCGTGCACATCGTCGAAGCGTGCCGGAAGGATTTCGTCGACAAGAATCCCGAGCTGGTGAAGCAGTACGTGAAAGACATCACGGCCGGGCTGAAGATGGCGCTCGCGGATCGCGACGAGACCATGAAGGTGGTGAGCGAGATCACCAAGGCGCCGGTCGCGGTGCTCGACACGTATCTGCTGAAGGGCAACGACTTCGCGCGCGAACCCGGCGCCGCGCCGAACTTTGCCGGCATCCAGGCGATGTTCGACGTCTACACCAACGAGAAGATGATCGAGAGGAAGCTGGATGCGGGTGCGCTGAAGAAAGACGGCATCGTCGCGCCGCTGGAGTGAGGTCGAAGCGCGTAGGGCGGGCAAAGCGAAGCGTGCCCGCCGAAGCGAGGTGAAGGTGGCGGGCACGCGCTACGCGCTTTGCCCGCCTTACAACGCAGGATCGGGCCACACC
>JBAVXH010000413.1:0-5460 GCA_049698215.1 Xanthobacteraceae bacterium
CACCATAGGCGAGCAAGTCGCGAATGCGGTCCGGCGCCTCGCGCACCATCGCCAGCGCAACGGCTTCGTCGACGAGACCTGCGCCCGCTGCGACGGTGTCGCGCGCATGTGCCTCGGGTGTGTCGCCCTCGGCGACCGCCGCCGCGATGCCGCCCTGCGCCCACGCGCTCGATGCACCGTCGCCGAGCGGCGCCGCCGTGATGATGGTCACCGGCTGGGGGCTAAGCTTCAGGGCGCAGAACAGCCCGGCCAGGCCGCCACCGACGATGAGGGTGTCGCTGTATTGATATGGCATGGATGCGCCCGTTCGATCCCGGATAGCTGCGCGGCGCGCAGCTTCCGGGATGACTGCATTTCGAAGTCAGTTCTTCAGCTGGATCATCCGCTCGACCGAGCGCCGCGCCTTGGCGGCGATCAGCGGATCGATCAGGACTTCCTCTTTCATGGCGACGAGGCTGTCGAGGATCTTCGGCAGCGTGATGCGCTTCATGTGCGGGCACAAGTTGCACGGCTTGACGAAGTCCACGCCGGGCAATTCGGCCTTCACGTTGTCGGCCATCGAGCACTCGGTGACCATCACGACGCGCTTCGGCTTGTTCTTGCGCACCCAGTCGATCATGCCCTTGGTCGAGCCGGTGTAGTCGGCGGCCTCGATCACGTCGGGCGGGCACTCGGGGTGCGCGATGATCTGCACCGACGGATCGTCGGCGCGATACTTCTCGAGCTCGTCGGCGGTGAAGCGCTCGTGCACCTCGCAAGCGCCCTTCCAGGCGATGATCTTCACCTTGGTCTGCGACGCCACGTAGCTCGCCAGATACTGGTCAGGCAGGAAGATCACCGTCTCGGCGCCGAGGCTCTCGACCACCTGCAAGGCGTTCGCCGAGGTGCAGCAGATGTCGACCTCGGCCTTCACGTCGGCCGATGTGTTGACGTAGGCCACAATCGGCACGCCCGGATACCGGTCGCGCAGGAGCCGAACGTCCTCCCCGGTGATCGAGGAGGCGAGCGAGCAGCCCGCGCGCACGTCCGGGATCAGCACGGTCTTGTCGGGATTCAGGATCTTGGAGGTCTCGGCCATGAAGTGCACGCCGGCCTGCACGATGATCGGCGCCTTGGTCTTGGTCGCCTCGATGGCAAGCTGCAGCGAGTCGCCGACGAAATCGGCGACGCAATTGTAGATCTCCGGGGTCTGGTAATTATGTGCCAGGATGACGGCGTTCCGCTCTTTCTTCAGGTCGTTGATCGCTTTCACGTAAGGCGCAAAGAACGGCCACTCGACCGACGGCACGACGGCCTGGACGCGCTCGTAGAGATGCGCGGTCTCGCGCTCGACCTGGGCGTTCCATTCCAGCGGCGGCATCGGCTTCACGCCGTAGCGGCGCGCCGCAGCGGCCAGCTCGCCGGGAGCCGAGGCCGACGGCATGAAGGGATGGCCACGTGTCGGGCCATGCGACGCAAACACCGGCATTGCTGCCTCCCATTGTTATATGCTCAATATGAGCATATCTGGGGACGAAAACATCCGGCTTCCGCCGGCTGAGGTCATCTCCGCTCGAAGGCTTATCCTCACTCCGAGCAAATCAGATATAGCATGTGTCCGGGCGAATTGCGAGTCCCCGGGCGCAGGGCTGCCATTCGGACGAAGGTCACATTTTCTGATCAATCGGATCACCAATATTCGTTAGGTCAATGACATTGCCGCACCCACCTTGCTGGTGGGCCCAGGGTTTGAAGGTCGGAATTCCATGACACAGATTTCTGCGGCAGCGCGCGCGATTGGCTGGCGGACGCCGCTGGTCATCATCCTTTGCGGCTGTCTGATCTCGTTGCTCGGGTTCGGCCCTCGCTCCACCTTCGGTTTCTTTCTCACCCCGATGTCGCAGGCGAACGGCTGGGGCCGCGACGTGTTCGCGCTCGCCTTCGCGCTGCAGAACCTTGTGTGGGGTATGGCACAGCCATTCGCGGGGGCAGTGGCGGACCGCTTCGGGATGCTTCGGGTTTTGACGGTCGGCGGGATCCTCTACGCCGCCGGCCTCGTGCTGATGGCCTACACGACCTCGCCGGTCACGTTGCAGGTCACCGCGGGTGTGCTGGTGGGCCTCGGCCTCTCGGGCTGCTCGTTCAATCTGGTGATTGCGGCGTTCGGCAAGCTCCTGGACGAGCGCTACCGGATGATTGCGATCGGCGCCGGCACGGCCGCCGGCTCATTTGGCCAGTTCCTGTTCGCTCCGTTCGGCGTCGCGCTGATCAGCAGCGTCGGCTGGCAGCAGGCCTTGCTGATCTTCGCCGGACTGCTGCTGCTGATCGTTCCGATGGCGCTTGCACTGGCGACGCCGCCGAACACGCCGGCACAGGCCGGATCGAGCGCACCTCAGTCCCAATCGCTCATGAGCGCGCTCGCCGAGGCGTTCGGCCACCGCTCCTATGTGCTGCTCGTGTTCGGTTTCTTCACCTGCGGCTTCCAGCTCGCGTTCATCACACTGCACCTTCCGGCCTATCTCATCGACCGGGGCCTCTCCGCGCAGGTCGGCGGCTGGGCGCTCGCGACCATCGGGCTGTTCAACATCATTGGTTCGATTTCGGTCGGCTGGCTCGCGACGCGCTATCCGCGCCGCTACCTGCTCGCGATCAACTACTTCCTGCGCGCGGTGTTCATCGCGGCCTTCGTGCTGCTGCCCGCGAGCCCGGTCACGACGCTGCTGTTCGCCGCCGGCATGGGCCTGATGTGGCTCTCTACCGTTCCGCCGACCTCCGGCCTCGTCTCGCTGATGTTCGGCACGCGCTGGCTTGCGACGCTCTATGGGTTTGCGTTCTTCAGCCATCAGGTCGGCGGCTTCCTCGGCGCCTGGATGGGCGGTCTGCTCTATGAGCGCACCGGCTCCTACGACATTGTGTGGTGGCTTGCGGTGGCATTCGGCATATTGTCGGCCGTGATCAACCTGCCGATCGAGGAGAAGCCCGTGCTGCGGGCTCAACCCGCCGCCGCCTGATCGCCGCGGGGCGCGACAAGGGGGACGCGACATGGCGACGACGACGGCGCCGGCCCGGTCATTCGGCTGGCGCACACCGGCCGTCATTCTTGTATGCGGCTGCCTGATCTCGGTCTTCACCTTCGGCCCACGTTCGACCTTCGGCTTCTTCCTCCAGCCGATGAGCCAGGAGCTCGGCTGGGGGCGCGACGTGTTTGCGCTCGCGGTGGCGATCCAGAATTTGCTCAACGGCGTCGGCCAGCCGTTCGCCGGTGCGGTCGCCGACCGCTTCGGTACGCTGCGCGCGCTGATCGCGGGTGCCCTGCTTTACGCGACCGGCCTCGTGCTGATGTCGTATGCGACCACGCCCGGCATGCTGCATCTCTCCGTGGGGGTGCTGATCGGCTTTGGCCTTTCGGGCGCGAGTTTCCCGATTGTGCTCGCCGCCTTCGGCAAGCTGATGCCCGAGGAGTGGCGTTCGTTCGCATTCGGCGTCGGCACCGCGGCAGGCTCGTTCGGCCAGTTCCTGTTCTCGCCGCTCGCCGTTGCGCTGATGGGCGAGATCGGATGGCATTCGACGCTGCTGGTCTTCGCCGGGATCGTGCTGCTGGTGCTTCCGCTCGCTTTCATCATCTCGCCCGGCAACATGACGGGCAGCTCAACCGCGGCCGTCCCGCAATCCTTCCGTCAGGCGCTGGGCGAAGCGTTCGGGCACGGCTCCTATGTGCTGCTGATCCTCGGCTTCTTCACCTGCGGCTTCCATGTTGCGTTTATCACTACGCATTTGCCGCCGTATCTCGTCGACAAGGGACTCGATGCGAAGTGGGGCGGCTGGGTGATCGCCTTCATCGGCCTGTTCAACATCATCGGTTCGATTACGGCGGGCGTCCTGGGCAGCAGGCTGCCCAAGCGCTATCTCCTGTCCACGATCTATGCGCTGCGCGCGGTGACCATCTCGGTGTTCCTGCTGGTGCCGCTCACACCCGCGAGTGCGTTGATTTTCGGCGCCTGCATGGGTGTTCTCTGGCTCTCGACCGTGCCGCTGACTTCCGGCCTCGTCGCGCTGATGTTCGGGGTGCGCTACATGGCGACGTTGTTCGGCTTCGTGTTCTTCTCGCACCAAGTCGGCTCGTTCATTGGCGTGTACCTCGGCGGCTACCTTTACGAGCGGACCGGTTCCTACGATGTCGTCTGGTGGCTTGGCGTCGGGCTTGGCATTTTCGCCGCGTTGGTGCATTTGCCGATCCGCGAGCGGCCGGTGGAGCGATTGGCTGCTGCGCGGGCCTGACGGAGTATTTTTTTGCAAAGCGAAAAGAACGCGGTCTATCTCAGCGCCGCCGAGTATATCGACAGCGATCATCCGGCGATTACGGCGTTCGTCGCCAAGGCGGTGACGCCCGATATGCCGGCGGCCGAGAAGGCGCGGCGCTTCTATCTCGCGGCGCGCGAGATCCGTTACGATCCGGACCTCGATTACGCCGATCCGGACATCTATCGCGCCTCGAGCGTGCTCGAAGCCGGCCACGCCTACTGCGTCGGCAAGGCCGCCTTGTTTGCTGCGCTCTGCCGCGCCGGCGGCATTCCGGCGCGCGTCGCCTTCGCGGACGTGACCAACCATCTCTCCAGCGAGAAGCTGCGCGACAAGATGGGCACCAACTATTTCGCCTGGCACGGCTTCACCGAGGTGTTCCTCGATGGCCTCTGGGTGAAGGCGAGCCCGACTTTCAATTCGACGCTGTGCAGCCTCTTCGGGGTCGCGCCGCTCGACTTCGATGGCGGCGCGGACGCGTTGCTGCAGGCCTATGACGGCGAGGGGCGCACCTTCATGAAATACGAGGTGCTGCATGGCGCCTTCCACGACGTGCCGGCGAAATTCCTCATCGCCGAGATGGCGCGGCTTTATCCTCAATTGAAGGGAAAGCGCGGTGCTTCCGCGGGCGGCATGGAATACGAAGCGCCAATCGCAAGCGCTTGATCTCCCTTGCTTTGCTGCCCCGGCCGGTCCACTAATCCGGGCTTCTTTTCTGTGAGGGCCGGGAGTTTTCCGCGTGGGCACATTCAGGGCGGTGCGTATCGACAAGACCGAGACCGGTCAGACCGCAAAGCTCGTCGACTTCGACGAAAGCGAATTGATGGACGGCGACGTGACCGTTCGCGTCGAGTGGTCCACCGTCAATTACAAGGATGGGCTCGCGGTGAGCGGCAAGGCGCCGGTGGTGCGCCGCTTCCCGATGATCCCCGGCATCGATTTCGTCGGGATGGTGGAGAGCTCCACACATCCGGACTGGAAGCCGGGCGATCGCGTCATCCTCAATGGCTGGGGCTTGGGGGAGACGCATCTCGGCGCGTACGGCGAGAAGGCGCGCGTCAACGGCAACTGGCTCGTCCCCGTACCGGCCGGCATGACCGGCCGCGAGGCGATGGCGATCGGCACCGCCGGCTACACGGCGATGCTCGCCGTGATGGCGCTGGAGCGCCACGGGGTTACGCC
>JBAVXH010000414.1:0-15316 GCA_049698215.1 Xanthobacteraceae bacterium
CCCGGTCACATGCGCCGGATGCCACGGATTGCGGACGTGGCCGGTGTGCACGTTGTGCCCGGTCGGCCCGAACGCGAACTCCACCATGTTGAGCGCACCGAGCCGGAACGCACCGGCGGCTTCGAGCTTCACCAGCGCGGTTGCGGTGGCGGGCGCGATCCAGCCCTTGCGGATCTTGGAGCCGCATTCGGCGAGCTTGCCCTTGACGTAGTACATGTCCTTGTGGGCGAGCGGCACGCCGTGCAGCGGACCTCTGATCTTGCCGTTGGCAAGCGCGCGATCGGCGGCGCGCGCGGCCTTCATGGCATCTTCGGTCTCGACCCGCGCGAACGCGTTGATCTTCGGCTGCCATGTCTTGATGCGCGCGAGCAGCGCCTTGGTGACTTCGGTGGAGGAAACCTTGCGGCGGCGGATCGCGGCTGCGAGGTCCGCGAGGCTCAGTTCGGCTGGGTCGCTCACGACTGCGCATCCTTGCGCTGTACGACGACGAAGGTCGCGGGCTCGACCTCCATGTCGAGCGCGATATCGGCGGCGGCAAAGCGCGTGACCGGCATGGTCACGGCGCGCGCGATCCGCGCCGCGCCATCGCGCGGAAGCGGGACACGCGCGGCCGCCGCCACGGCGGCGACGCGTTCCGGTGAGACTTCTTTCGCCATGATTTGCCCCCTTATCGATTTCGGATCCGGCGCAGCGTCTGCTCGACGTGCGCAATCGGTGTTTCCGGCAGGATGCCGTGACCCAGATTGAAGATGAAAGGCCCCTGGCGGAAGTTTTCCAGAATTTCGTCGATGGCGCGGTCGAGCGCCGCGCCTCCCGCAAGCAGCGCGAGCGGATCGAGATTGCCCTGCACGGCGACCTTGCTCTGCACGTTCTGCCGTACGAAGGCAGGCTCGGCGGTCCAATCGATGCTGACGGCATTCACCGGCACATTGGCGACGTAGCGACCCAAAGAGGCACCAGCGCCGCGCGGGAATCCGATGATCTTCGCATCCGGGATTTCGGCGCGCACATTGGTGATGATCTTCTGCACCGGCGCGATGCACCAGCGCGCGAATTCGGCCGGCGGCAGCACGCCCGCCCAGGTGTCGAAGATTTGCACCGCCTCCGCACCGGCGCGCAGCTGCTCGACGAGATAGCGCGACGACACCGAAACCAGGATGTCGATCATGCGGGCGAACCCTTGCGCTTCGCGGTAAGCCATCAGCCGGGCAGGGGCCTGATCCGGTGTGCCGCGGCCAGCCACCATGTAGGTCGCAACCGTCCACGGCGCGCCGCAGAAGCCAAGGAGCGCGACGCTCGGCGGCAACTCGCGCCTCACGCGCCGAACTGTCTCGTAAACGGGCGCAAACACCGCCTCATCGGCCTCGGTCGCAAGCGCGTTCAACTTCGCCGCGTCGTCCAGCGGCTCAAGCCGCGGCCCTTCGCCGGCCTCGAAGGTAACGGTTCGCCCGAGCGCGTGCGGCACTACCAGAATGTCGGAAAACAGGATCGCGGCATCGAAGCCGAAGCGGCGGATCGGCTGCAGCGTGACTTCGGTCGCAAGTTCGGGCGTGAAGCACAGATCGAGAAAGCTCCCGGCGCGCTCGCGCAACGCGCGATATTCCGGCAGATAGCGCCCGGCCTGGCGCATGAACCACACGGGCGGCATCGCCTGCGAGCGGCCGGACAGCACTTCGAGGATTGGTTTCACGTAGCCTGCTTACACGGTAGGTTGGGGTTCTAGCAAAGCAGGTCTTTCATGCGCATCGACGCCATCGCGATCGGCCAGAATCCGCCGCACGACGTGAACGTGATCATTGAGGTGCCGATCGGCGGCGAGCCGATCAAGTACGAGATGGACAAGGCCGCCGGCACGCTGGTGGTGGATCGTTTCCTGCATACGCCGATGCGCTACCCGGGCAATTACGGTTTCGTGCCGCACACGCTCTCGGAAGACGGCGACCCGATCGACGTGCTGGTCGCCAATACACGGCCGATCGTGCCCGGCGCAGTCATCAATGTGCGGCCTGTCGGCGTGCTGAAGATGCAGGACGAGGCGGGCGGCGACGAGAAGGTGCTCGCCGTCCCGGTCCCGAAGCTCACCAAGCGCTATGAGCATGTGAGGGAGTACACCGACTTGCCGGAGATCACGCTGGCGCAGATGCAGCACTTCTTCGAGCACTACAAGGATCTGGAGCCCGGCAAATGGGTCAAGATGCTCGGCTGGGGCGATGCCGCCGAAGCACGCAAGCTGATCGCGGAGGCGATCGAGCGGGCAAAGAGGGCCTAGCGCGCGGCCAGCTTCGGCAGCGGCTCGGGCATGAGCCCGCGCGGGCGCAGCAACAGCACCAGCAGCAGCAGCAGACCGACCAGGAACTCGCGCAGCGCCGCGAGCTGCTCGGCCGGCAGCCACGGAACGACGCCGGTCAGAAAGCGCGTCGATTCCAGAAAGAACACCACCACGAATGCGCCGATCACCGCGCCCCAGTTGTTGCCGATGCCTCCGGCGGTGAGCGCAAGGAAGATGTAGATCGTCAGCAGCGGCACATAAATTTCCGGCACGATGTAGCTCGAATAGTGCGCGTAGAGCGCGCCGGCGAGACCGGCGAGCGCGCCGCCGAGCGCAAACGCCTTCACTTTGAACTTGAGCACGTCCTTGCTGGCGAAGGCCGCGACCTGCGCGTCCTCGCGGATGGCGCGCAGCACGCGCCCGAACGGCGATGCGCGCACCCGCTCCAGGATGAAAAGCACGATGGCGAGGATAACGAGGCAGAACACCAAGTAGGCCGCGTTGAAATCCGGGCCGAGCACGGACTTCAGCGGCTGCGGAATGCCGGAAATGCCGTCGGTGCCCTTGGTCAGCCAGATCTCGTTCTCGGCCACGATGCGCACGGCTTCGGCAAAGCCGAGCGTGACGATGGCGAGATAATCGTCGCGCAGGCGGGTCAACCCGAGCGTCACCAGCGCGCCCATGATCGCGGTGCCGATCATCGCGGCGGCAAAGCCGAGCGCGATCGGCGTATGCGCCTTCACCGTCAGCAGCGCCGAGATGTAGGCGCCAAAGCCGTAGAACCCGACGATGCCGAGATTGACCATCCCGGCCATGCCCCACATCACGTTGAGGCCGAGCGCGAGGATCGCGTAGATCGCCGCGAAGGTCGCCATCGCGATCAAATAGCTGGTCATGCTGTGCGTGCTCCGAGCAAACCGCCGGGCCGCAACAGGAGGATCACCAGGATCGCCAGAAATCCGACCACGCCCTTGTAGGTCGGAGCCAGCACGAGCAGCGACAGCTCTTCCGCGAGCCCGATCGCGAGCCCGCCGACCACCGCGCCGGGCACGCTGCCGAGCCCGCCGACGACCGCCGCGGCGAACACCGAGAGGATCGCGCGGAAGCCGACCAGCGGATCGATCGAGGTGTCGAGCCCGACCAGCATGCCGCCGATGCCGGCGAGTCCCATGCCGATGCCGATCGCGAGCCGCGCCATTCGATCCGGGTCGATGCCCTTTGAGTCCGCCAGCATCGGGTTGTCGGCGACCGCGCGCATTGCCTTGCCGGTCAAAGTGAGGGTGAGGAAGAGGAACAACAATCCCATTGCGATCACCGCGATGACGAAATTCTCGACCTGCTGCGGCCCCACATGCAGGAAGCCGAAATGCCAGTCGCGCCGCAGTGGGATCGCATAGTCGCGCGGGCTTCCGCCGAAGAAGAAGCGGATCGTGCTCTCGATCATCAGATTGACGGCGATGGAGGCGATCGCGAGCGTGAGCGCGCTCTGGCCGCGCAGCGGACGCAGCCCGACGTGGTCGCTCGCCATGCCGACCGCGCCTGCGCCGATGAAGGCGCCGAGGATTGCGGCCCAAGCCGGCAGGCCGAGCCAGACGTTGAGGATGTAGCCGGCGAAAGCTCCGACCGCCATGTGCGCCGCGACCGAGAAATTCACGAAGCGCAGCACCGCGTAGATCATCGTCAAACCGATGGCGGGCACCGCCAGCACGGCGCCCGCCATTAGGCCGTTCAGGGAAAGCTGGAGGAGTTTTTCCAAGCTAGTACAGAGTCGATCGGCGTTGACACATTCTCCGCTCATGCCCGCGAAAGCGGGCATCCAGTTCTTGGCCAAAGGACTGGGTCCCCGCTTTCGCGGGGACGAGCGGTGCGCGCCTCACATCTTCACCTCGACCAGCTTTCCGTCCTTCACCTGCGCGGTGCGGAATGCGACCTCGATGATGTTGCCGTTGTCGGCAAACTTGCAGGGTCCCGAAGCGCCCGAGTACTTGATCTCCTTGCCCTCGGCGATCAGCTTCAGCCCATCGACCGCGTTGTCGACAACCGTGCCGCCGTCGTTATTTGCGATCTTGCGGATGTTGTCGCGGATGCCGGTGCCGGTCGCGTCCTTGCCCTTGGCCATCGAGAGGATCGCCATATTGGCGTGGTCGTAAGCCTGGCACATGAAGGTATCGAGCTGGTCCTTCTTCACCAGCGCCTTGAGCTTGGCATAGGCGCTCGAGTCGAGGGCTGGTGACGGGTCCGCGATCGAGAAGATGCCCTCGGCGGCTTCCTTGCCGGCGCCGTCGATGAAGGCCGGCACGATGCCATAGGCAAAGCCCATCACCTTGCCCTTGAAGTTCGCCCGGAACAGGTCTTTCGCCATCACGATGTTTTCCGCCACGTAGCCGCCCATCATGAAGATGTCGGGGTTCGCCCGCACCATCTCGTCGATCTCGGAGCGGAACGAGTTCTTCTTGTTGTCGATGATGACGCTGGTGATCTTGACGCCCTTTGGTTCGACGTCCTCGCGGATTGTCTTGAACACCGATTCGGTGAACGGCGTCTGTGGCATGATCAGGTAGGCGCTCTTCGCGTTCTGCGCGAGAATGAACTTGGCGAATTGCCTGGCCTGCAGGACCGTGTGCGGCTGCGTGCGCACGAAATAACCCTGGTGCGGCAGCTCGGCGATCGTGTCGGCGGCCGAGATCGCCAGCATCATCACCTTGTTTTCCCAGCAGAGCGGCAGCACCGCGCTGCCGACCGCCGACGCCCACACGCTCATCAGCGCCTGTACCTTGTCCACGTCGATCAGCTTGCGCGCGCCGCGCACGCCGGCTTCGGCGTTGGTCTGGTCGTCCTCGGAGAGATACTCGAGTTTGCGGCCGAGCAGGCCGCCCGCGGCGTTCACCTGATCGACCACGGCCTGATGGGAGATCCGATTGTTCGGTCCGAACGGCGAGCCCGAGCCGGTGAGCGACACGAGGCCCGCGATCCTGATCGGCCCGGTCTGCCCGAAGCCGGGCGTGGTGATGACGAACGGCGCAGCGATTGCACCCGCGCCGGTGAGCAGCGCGTTGCGGCGTGTAATCAGGCGTGACGGCATGACAGTCCCCTTTGGAAGTTTCACCGATGATAGCAGCGATCAGCCGCCAAGGAATGCGTGGCGCACCTCCGCATCCGCGGCGAGCGCCTCCGCCGGTCCCTCGCGGGCGTTGGATCCGTCGACCAGCAGATAGCCGCGATCTGCAATCGCAAGGGCATCGAGCGCATTCTGCTCAACCATGATGACGGTCATGCCCTCGTGGTGCAGCGCCTTGATCAGACCGAACAGCTCGGCCGAAGCAGCAGGCGAGAGGCCGGCGGACGGCTCGTCCAGCAGCATCAGGCGCGGCGCCGCCATCAGCGCCATCGCGACCGCGAGCATCTGGCGCTGCCCGCCGGAGAGCGTGCGCGCTTCCTGCGTGCGACGCTCCGCCAGCAGGGGGAACCGGGCGAAGTTGGCCTGGATGCGGTCTTTGGTCGCGCGGCGGTCCACATAGCCGCCGATCTCGAGGTTGGCCTCGACGCTCAGCGAGGGAAACACGTTCGCCTCCTGCGGCACGAAGGCCAGCCCCAACCGGGTGATCTCGCGTGGGCGTAGCCCGCCGATCGGCTTCCCCTCGAAGGTGATCGCGCCTTCGCGGGGCCTGAGGAATCCGGCGATCGACTTGAGCAGGGTCGACTTGCCGGCGCCGTTCGGCCCGATCAGCACCACCAGCTCGCGCTCCGCGACGGTCAGGCCCACGCCCTTCAGCACCTCGTCATGCGCGCCGTAACCGGCGACGACGTTGGTGACGGAGAGCATCATGCGCGATGTCCCATGTAGGCTTCCTGCACGCGCGGGTTGGAGCGCAGATCTGCGAAGCGGCCTTGCGCGAACGGCTTGCCTTGCACCAGCACCACGACGTGATCGCACAGTGCTGCGACGAGCCCCATGTTGTGCTCGATGATCAGAAACGTGATGCCGCGTGCTTTCAGCGCCAGAATGTGCTCGCTCAGTCTCTTCGCGAGTGTCGGATTGATGCCGGCGGCAGGCTCGTCGAGCATGATCAGCTTCGGTTCGGCCATCAGTGCACGTCCGAGCTCGAGCAGTTTTTTCTGCCCGCCGGAGAGATCGATCGCGCGGTTGTCGCCGACCTGCAGAAGCTCGAGCTCGCGTGCGACCGCGATCGCGCGCTGGCGCAGCTCCTCCTCGCGGGCGCGCGCGGCGCGGGTGCGCAGCACTGCCGCGCAGAAGGTCTCACCCGGCTGATGCTTGCCGTAAAGCATGAGGTTCTCGATCACGGTGAGCTGCGCCAGCCCGCGCGCGATCTGGAACGTGCGCGAGAGGCCAACGTTCGCGAGCCGGTCCGCGCGCCAGGCGGTCACGTCCGTGCCGTCGAACGTGACTGTGCCGCCGTTTGGCTTGAGCGCGCCGGTGACGGCATTGAATAGCGTGGTCTTGCCGGCGCCGTTCGGCCCGATCAGTCCGGTGATGCGGCCGCGCTCGACGGCAAGGTCAGCGCCGTCGAGCGCGGTCACGCCGCCGAAGCGGCGTCGCAGGCCTTTGACTTCGAGCAACGCCATAACGGCTAGCCCCTATTTCCCCCGAAGGATTGCACGAACAGGTTCTTGGCCGCGATGCGATCGTGGCTGAACTGGCGGAAGTCATCCGCCACCTTGCCGGTCAGCAACCAGTCGGCCAATTCGCGCGCGATCGACGGCGCGATCTTGAACCCGTGGCCCGAGCCGCCGGAGAAATCCGCGTAGCCGGCAATATCGCTGCGCGGCCCGACGATCGGATACCAGTCCGGCGTCACATCGTAGAGCGCCGCGTAGGCTTCGATCAGCTTCATCCCGGCGAACGCGGGAAAGCGGCGCTCGACGCGCGCCTGGACATCGGCGATGAAGTCCGCGTCCGCGGTGGTTTTGTAATTGTAGGGGTCGGCGTCGACGTATTCCTTCGGAAAGCCGCGCCCGATGATGAAGCGGTTGCTTCCGAGCGGGCGGTAATAAGTCGCATCGACGCCCATCGAGATCGAGGTCTTCGGCACCGCGCGGCCGGCCGGCACTTGCCACACGGTGTCCTGCTCGCGCACCGAGCGCAGTGGCAGATCAAGACCAGCGCTTTCGGCGAGCGGCCTCGCCCACGGGCCGGCGGCGTTGACGACGATGCTCGCTGTCACATCGCCGCTATCCAGCTCGATGCCCGCGACGCGGTCGCCCTTGCGCGTGAGCCGCCGCACTGGCGTGCGCGCGCGGAATTCCCCGCCGAGCGCCTTGAACGCGTCGACATAGGCTTCCGTCGCCTGCACCGGATCGGCGTAGCCGCCGTGCGGCTCATAGACGATCCCGGCGATGCCTTCGGCATTGATCTCCGGCAGGTGCTGGGGGAAGCCCGCGCCCTCCGACCATTCGTTGACGATGCCGAGGCCGCGCTGCATCGCGACGTTCTTGCGTCCGCCCTCCAGCATCTCGCGCGACAGCACGAAGCAATAACCCGACTGCACGAAGCCGGCGTCGCGGCCAAGCTCGGCGTTGGCGTTTTCAAACATCGCGATGCTGGCATGCGCGAGCCGCACCAGCAGCGGCGTCGAATAGCTTTGCCGGATGATCGCCGCACTCTTGCCTGTGCCGCCGCTTGCCGGCTCGCCGCGCTCGAGCAGCAGCGTCTTCGCGCCGGCCTTGCGCAGGTGGTAGGCGGTCGCGGCGCCACTGATGCCTGCGCCGACAACGATCGCGTCGTAGCTCATCCCTTCGGCTCCACGCCGTAATGCTCCTTGATGAAATCGCGCGAGAACTTGCCCGACGTGAAATCGTTCTGGACCGCAGCCTTGTCGCGCTCTTCCGGCTTGCCGTAACCGCCGGAGCCGGGTGTCTCCACCACAACCGCTTCGTTTTCGGTGATCAGCAGGTTCGCGGGCTTGGTTGGCAGCATCACTTCTGCGCTGCCTACGAGCTTCACGAATTTCCCCGTGCCGCCACTGTGCCCGCCGAACACGCCCCACGGTCGGTTCACGAACCGCTCGCCTTGACCGGAGAAGGTCATGGTATGGCCGACCGGACGCACCACGCGGCGCAGGCCAAGGCCGCCGCGATGTTTTCCGGCGCCGCCCGAATCCGGGACGAAGCCGTAGCTTTCGACCAGCAGCGGATACTCCATTTCGATCGATTCCACCGGCAGATTCGACGTGTTGGTGATGTGCACCTGCACGCCGTCCTTGCCGTCTTTGGTGAAGCGACCGCCGAAGCCGCCGCCGAGCGTTTCCAGATAGACGTAGTCGCGGCCGTAGCGCGGATCGTGCCCGAAGAAGACCGCGGTCGTGTTCGCACCGTTCGCGGCGCCGACTGCCGCCTCCGGGATGGCTGGCGCGAGCGCGCCGATCACGACATCGACGATGCGCTGCGCTGTGTTGGCGCGCGCCGCGACCGCGGCCGGAAATTTCGCGTTGAGCAGCGAGCCGAGCGGCGCCGAGATGTCGACGAGGTCGATCAGACCCTGATTGTTCGGCACGTCCGGATCGAGCAGCGCTTTCAGCGAATAGAGCACGCCCGCCGATGTCGCCGACATGGTGACATTGATGTTGCCCTTCACCTGCGGGCCGGTGCCGGCGAAATCGAACAGCACTTTGCGGTTGCTGCCGTGCGGCGGCACGGTGATGCGCAGCTTGACCGGGATGTTGGTGGTGCCGACGCCGTCGTCGTCCATCACGTCGTCGAACGTGTATTCGCCGGGCGCAATGCGGGTGAGCGCCTCGCGCAGCCGGTCACCGGTACGGCGAATGATGTCGTCGAACGCAGCCTGCAGCATTGGCACGCCGCGCGCCTCGATCATCTCGGAAATACGCCGCACGCCGAGCCGGCAGGCCGCCACCTGCGCGAAGTAGTCGCCGCGTCGCTCTTCGGGGACGCGCGCGTTGAGCAGCAGGAGGTCGAGGATGTCCTCCTGCAGCTGGCCCTCGCGGAACAGCCGGATCAGCGGGATGCGCGTGCCTTCCTGGTAGATCTCGGTGCCGCCCGCCATGCTGCCGGGCGTGATGCCGCCGATGTCGGCGTGATGCGCGATGTCGCACATGAAGCAGACGAGCGTGCCGTCCGCGAACACCGGCATCGCCATGTTCACGTCGGGCAGATGCGTGCCGCCGGCCACGAACGGGTCGTTGGAGAGGAAGATGTCGCCCTCGCGCACATCCGAGAGCGGCACCTTGGCGAGCAGCGTGTTCATCAGGCCCATCATCGAGCCGAGGTGGATCGCCAGCGAATTCTCCGCCTGCACGATCAGCCGCCCGCGCGGATCGATGATCGCCGTCGAATGATCGTGCCGCTCCTTGATGTTCGTGGAATAGGCGCTCTTCATCAGCGCGATATAGGCCTCGTCGACGATCGACTTCAGGCCATTCGAGATGATTTCCAGCGTGATCGGATCGATACTCATGCGGAAATGTCCACGACGAGGTTGAGATAAGGATCGACGATCGCGCGATCGCCGGGGAAGAGGAGCGTGGTGGCGTCGAGCTGCTCGATCACCGCAGGTCCCGCGATGGTGTCGCCCGGAAGCAAGGTCGCGCGATCGTAGACCGGCGTGTCCTCGGCGGTATCGGCCGCGAACCAGACCGCGCGGTGCGACGCAGGCTCCGCCTTGCCGGTCTTGCGCGCTTCGCCGGGGCGCGCGGCGGGCTGGCGCAGCTTGCCGACCGCGATCAGGCGGAAGTTTACGATCTCGATCGGGTCGGCCGGGTTGTGGAAGCCGTAGGCGCGTTCGTGCTCGGTGAAGAAGCGCTGCTTGATCTCGTCCGGGGACGCCAGTGGCTCGGCACCGCCCAGCCCGATTGCCAGCTCGAAGTTCTGGCCCACGTAACGTGCGTCGAGCACGACATCGATGGTGCGGCTTGGTTTCTCCACGCCCTCGGCGTCGAACCAAGCGCTGGCCTGCGCCTTCAATTCCTTGATGCGCGTCGCCACATCCGCCATCCGCGCATCATTGAGCGGCGTGACCGCCGTTCGCACGAAGGTCTCGCGCAAATCCGATACGATCAGCCCCTGCGCACAGAGGATGCCCGGCGCGAACGGCACCAGAGAGCGGCGGATGCCGAGACTCTTGGCGACGTCGGTTGCATGCAGCGGTCCCGCGCCGCCGAACGGCAGCAGCGCGAAATTGCGCGGGTCGTGCCCGCGCTCGACCGACACCGCGCGGATCGCGCGCACCATGTTGGCGACAACGATCCCGAGCATGCCATGCGCGGTGCGCTCGACCGAAAAGCCGAGGCGCTCCGCGAGCGGCGCAATCGCCTTGCGCGCCAGTCCGTCATCAAGCGCCATGCCGCCGCCGAGCAGACCTTTTGGCGAAAGCCGCCCGAGCACGAGGTTCGCGTCGGTGACGGTGGCCTCCTGGCCACCACGGCCGTAGCAGGCAGGGCCCGGCTGCGCGCCCGCGCTCTGCGGACCGACCTTCATCAGCCCGTCGCGGTCGAACCACGCGATCGAGCCGCCGCCTGCGCCGACCGCGTTGATGTCGAGCGAGGCGATGCGTGCCGGATATCCCTCGATCCATTTGTTGAAGGTGGTGCCGGCCGTGTGGTTGCGGATCAGCGCGACGTCCGCGCTGGTGCCGCCCATGTCGAGCGAGATGACATCCGGCAGGCCGGAGAGCCGCGCCATGTGGATCGCGCCGACGGCGCCGGCGGCAGGCCCCGACAGCGCGGTGCGGATCGGCATGTGCCGCGCGCGCGCAACCGACATCAGGCCGCCGGAGGACTGGTTGATGCCGAGCGAAGCCTTCGGCGCGGCCTTGCCGACACCCTCGGCGAATTCGCCGAGGTAGCGCTCCATCACGGGCTGCAGATAGGCGTTGAGCACCGTAGTGGAGAGCCGTTCGTATTCGCGGAATTCCGGCTGCACCCCGGATGAGATCGACAGATACATGTCCGGGTAGGCGGCGGCGAGCGCATCGCGGATCATCGCCTCGTGCGCGGGGTTGAGAAAGGAGAACAGCAGGCACACGGCACAAGCGTCCGGCTTAGCCTCGCCGATCTGCTTCACCAGCTCGTCTAGCGCGTGGGGCTCGAGCGCGCGCACCGTGCTGCCGTCCGCCGTGATGCGCTCCGCCGCCTCGAAGCGCAGCTCGCGCGGCACCAGCGGCACCGGATAGTCCGCCTGCAGGTCGAACACCTTGGGGCGGATCTGCCGTCCGATCTCGATCAGGTCGCGAAAGCCTTCGGTGACGACCAGCGCCACCTTTCCCCCGCGCCGCTGGATCAGCGCGTTGGTCGCAACGGTGGTGCCGTGCGAGAGCCGCGTGATCGCACTGAGGTCGACGCCGCGCCGGGTCAGCTCGCGCAGGCCCGCGATGACCGCCTGCGCCGGGTTGGCCGGCGTGGAGGGGACCTTGTGCAGGACGATGCGGTCGTCTGTATCGTCGAACGCGAAGAAATCCGTGAAGGTGCCGCCGACATCGACACCGATCATCCAGGCCATTGCACACCCCGTTGCGCCGATCTTGCAGGCCGCATGGCCCAAGATCAATCGACGCCGGGTTGTCGGACGGCGCGCGGTTGCGCGACAATGGCTCGGAGAGGACACGGGATGGCGTGGGTCGGACAGTCGATCGAGCGCGTCGAGGACGCTGCGTTACTTACCGGGCGCGGGCGCTATATCGACGACCTGCCGGTGTCTCCGGGCACGCCGCACGCCGCCGTGCTGCGCTCGCCGCATCCCCATGCGGTGATCCGCTCGATCGATGCGAGTGCAGCCCGCGCCGCGAAGGGCGTCGCTGCAGTCATCACCGCCGAGGATGTCACGCGATTTGGTTCGCCGCTGCTTGCGGGCGTCAAGGCGAACATCGAGTGCTGGCCGATCGCGGTCGGGAAGGCGCGCTATGTCGGCGAGCCGATTGCGGTCGTGGTCGCGGCGGACCGCTATCTCGCCGAGGACGCGCTGGAGCTGATCGCGGTCGAGTACGAGCCGCTGCCGGTGACGCTGCGGCCCGCCGATGCGCTGAAATCCGACAGCGCGGTGCTGCACGAAGGGCTCGGCGGCAACATCGCGAGCGACCGCTCGTTCCGCTACGGCGACCCAGAAACCGCTTTCGCGCGCGCCGCGCATCGCATGTCGGTCAAGGTCAACTACCCGCGCAACTCCTGCACGCCGATCGAAACCTATGGGCTGATCGCGGACTACGACCCGGGCGAGGACGCCTACGATGTGCTCGCCACCTTCCAGGGCCCGTTCAGCATCCATGCGGTGCTGGCGCGCGCGCTGAAAGTGCCGGGCAACCGCCTGCGGCTGCGCACACCGCCCGATTCCGGCGGCAGCTTCGGCGTGAAGCAGGGCATCTTTCCCTACATCCCGCTGATGGCGATTGCGGCGCGCGTCGCGGGCCGTCCGGTGAAGTGGATCGAGGACCGGCTCGAGCATCTGACCGCGTCGGTGTCGGCCACGAACCGCCTGATCACGCTCGAAGCTGCCGTCGAGACGGATGGCCGCGTCACAGCGCTCGCGTGGGATCAAGTGGAAGATGTCGGCGCGCATATCCGCGCGCCCGAGCCCGCCACGCTCTACCGCATGCACGGCAACCTCACCGGCGCCTACGACATCCGCAACGTCTCGGTACGCAACCGCGTGGTCATGACCAACAAGACGCCGACCGGGCTCAACCGCGGCTTCGGCGGTCCGCAGGTCTATTACGCGCTGGAGCGGCTGATGCAGCGCATCGCGGTCGAGCTGAAGCTCGATCCGCTTGACATCATTCGCCGCAATCTCGTGGCGAGCGGCGCGTTCCCGTACCGCACCGCGACCGGCGGACTGCTCGATTCGGGCGACTATCCAGCATGCGTCGAGCAGGCGGTGCAGGAGGGCGGCCTCGCCGAGCTGCGGGTGCGGCAGAAAGCAGCGCGCGCAGAAGGCAGGCTCTACGGCATCGGCATGACCGCCGTGGTGGAGCCGAGCGTCTCGAACATGGGCTACATCACGACCGTGCTCACGCCCGAGGAGCGCCGCAAGGCCGGCCCGAAGAACGGCGCGCAGGCGACGGCCACGATCGCGCTCGATCCGGGCGGCGCGGTGTCGGTGCATGTCTCCTCGGTCCCGCAGGGGCAGGGGCACCGCACCGTGGTGTCGCAGGTGGTCGCCGATGCGCTGGGGCTCAAGCCCGCCGACATCCGCGTCGCAACCGACATGGACACCGCGCACGACGCCTGGTCGATCGCGTCGGGCAATTACGCGAGCCGCTTCGGGCCTGCAGTCTGTGGCGCCGTGCAGCTTGCGGCCGATCGGATCAAGGCGAAGCTCGCGCGTGCCGCTGCGGCGCAGCTCAATGTGCCGGCCGACGAGATTGAGTTCGCGGCAGGACGCGTGCGCGCGAAGGGCAACCCCGACAATGCGCTGTCGTTCAGCCGGGTGGCCGCCGCCGCACACTGGGCGCCCGGCACGCTCGCCGAAGACGATCAGGCGATCCGCGAGACCGTGTTCTGGACGCCGCCGCAACTCACCGCGCCGACGGAAGAAGACGGCATCAACTCCTCGCTTTGCCACGGCTTCATCTTCGATTTCTGCGGCGTCGAGGTGGATCGCGTCACCGGCGCGGCGCGCATCGACAAGTATGTGACAATGCACGACTGCGGCCGTGTGCTGCATCCCGGGATGGTGGCGGGGCAGGTGACCGGCGGCTTCGCGCAGGCGGTCGGCGCGGCGCTCTATGAGGAATATGCGTACGCCGACGACGGCAGCTTCATCTCAGGAACCTTGGCCGACTATCTGATGCCGACGACGACCGAAGTGCCTGCGCCGTTGATCCTGCATTTTGAGACAGCCTCGCCCTTCACGCCGCTCGGAGCCAAGGGCGTGGGCGAGGGCAACTGCATGAGCACGCCGGTCTGCATCGCGAACGCCGTCGCGGATGCGCTTGGCGTCGCCGAACTCGACCTGCCGCTGACGCCCGCGAAGCTGGCGGCGTTGATCGACGAGGCCGCATGAAGCCGGCGCGGTTCGATTACGTTCGCGCCGCAACGTTGACCGAGGCGCACGACGTGCTCGCCGCGGAAGCAGGTGATGCCGCCGTCCTTGCGGGCGGCCAGTCGCTGTTGCCGCTGCTCTCGATGCGCATGGCACGCCCGAAGGTGGTGGTCGACATCATGCATGCGGGACTCGGCAGCATCACCATCGAGGACGACGCGATCCGCGTCGGCGCATCGGCGCGGCAGGCCGAATTGCTCGCATGGCCCGAGCTATCGCGGCATCAGCCCTTGCTTGCGCAGGCATTGCCTTGGATCGGGCATTGGCAGACGCGCGCGCGGGGCACGGTGTGCGGATCGATTGCGCTCGCCGATCCGAGTGCCGAACTGCCGCTCGTGCTCGCCGTGCTCGGTGGCGAGATCGCTCTGTCATCGAAGAATGGGCGGCGGACCCTGCCAGCGGATGACTTCTTCACCGGCCTGATGTCGACCGAGCGGCGCGATGACGAACTGGTCGAGGCGGTGTCATTCCCCTGCCGCCGCCCCGGCGAAGGCTTTGCGTTCCGCGAGTTCGCGCGCCGGCACGGCGACTTCGCCATCGTGGCCTGTGCGGCGGTTGCGAGAGGGGACACAGTGCGGCTTGCGGTGGGGGGTGTCGCCGATCGACCTGTCGTGCGCGACTTCGATGATCCAAGCGAGGAGGCGCTGGCCGCGTTCGCAGGCGAATTTGACGCGCGCGACGACCTGCACGCGACCGCGGTGTATCGCCGCAATCTGGTGCGCCGGCTCGGGCGCATCACCATCGACGAGGCGCTCCGATGCCGCGCCTGAGCGCTGACGCCCGCCATCCAATCCGCCTGAAGATCAACGGCCGCATTCATGAGGGCGAAGCTGAGCCACGCATGTTGCTGACCGACTTCCTGCGCCAGAGGCTCGGCCTCACCGGCACGCATGTCGGCTGCGAGCACGGCGTGTGCGGCGCCTGCACGATTGAGATCGACGGCGCGCCGGCGCGCGCCTGCCTCACGCTCGCCGTGCAGGCCGACGGCGCTAGCATCCGTACGGTCGAGGGCCTTGCGCCGGAGCCAGGCCACCTCTCGGT
>JBAVXH010000415.1:0-3895 GCA_049698215.1 Xanthobacteraceae bacterium
ATGCGCGCCGCTGCCGTGCGCGGGCGTTCTGTCGCGGCCGGCTGTGCCGGCATCACGTAGTGACGCGCCGCGATCGAGGCGATCGTGCCAATGAAAAATAAATTCAGCGCAAGCGAGCCGATCAGCAGCCAGCGCGACGAACGATCCGGCATCGTCATGGTCATCGTCATGGGCGTAGTCCTGCATCCGAATCGAAGGCGTTGATGCTCGCGTCGTCGGCGGCCGCGACGCGCACAAGCTCGAGATCGGTCGCGATGCGCGTGCCGAAACTCGAAAGTCCGATCGAAATGCCAAGCATCGCCGCACCGGCCAATGCCGCAACGCGCGGCCACGCCGGCGCGAAACTCACGTCCATCAGCGCGGCCGGCCACCAGGCGAATGTACGCTTCTGCGGCGGCAGCGACTGCAGTCGTCCGAGCAGGCGCTTGGCGGCCAATTCCTCGGGACTCGTCGAAAGCACGCGGCGCAGTGCTGCCTCCAGCTCTTCATCGCTCATGAGGTCCCCTCCTCCTGATCTGATCCGAATGCGTCGCGCAGGGTGCGCCGGGCACGAACCAGCAACGTCTCGACGCTCGAGACCGAGGTATCAAGCACCTCCGCGACGTCCGCATTGCTGAGCCCTTCCTGATAGGTGAGCACGACGGCGGCGCGCTGACGTGGCGGCAACGCATCGATGGCCGATGCAAGCTTCCTGTCGCGTTCACGCAGCGAAAGCTGTTCGTCGGGAGCAGGTTGCGCATCCACAACCTGCTCGGCGGCATCGAGCGGCAGGTCGCCTGCGCGGCGCTTCGCGTTGAGGCAGAGGTTGACCACGATGCGGTAGAGCCAGGTGCGGAACGCGGCCTCGGGCCGCCATCGCGGCGCATTGATCCAGACGCGCAGGAGTGCGTCCTGCACGACATCCTCGGCCATCGCCTCGTTGCCGAGGATGCGCCGCGCCAGCCTGAGCGCTGCCCCCGCATGCCGTTCCGCCAACGTCCGAAATGCCCGCTCGTCGCCCTTTGCGGCGCGCGCCATGAGGTCATGATCGGCAGGCCCGTCCATTGAGGCGCAAGCTCAGCCGTCGTGCCGGGGGCGCACCATGACGACATTCTGCCTGCAGGCCACCGCATTGTCCTCGCTGACGGGACGCCGTAGGCGCAGGGGCTGTGGGAAACATGGCGGTTCATGCCTATTTAACCCTCGGCGGCGCCAAACCCTGCGCTGCGCTGGATTTATCTTCAGAGCCCGTGCCATTCCCACCAACATCAGCCGCTCGGCGAACCCAACATGCTGGATTCATTGCGTAATCTTGTCGCGGAACTGACCGGCGGCGAAAAGCACGCGGCCCGGTTCGAGGGGAATGATTACCGGCTGGCAGCCGCCGGGCTACTGATTCATGCCTCGACCATCGACGGCAACATGACGGCAACCGAGCGCGGCAAGCTGCACGACGTGCTCAAATCCCGTTTTGCCCTCGACGAGGCCGCGACCGGCGACTTGATCGATGCCGCGACGCTGGCCGAGCACGAGGCGATCGACCTTTATCACTTCACCAGCCTGATCAACCGCTCGCTCGACGACCGGGGCCGCCTTGGGATCGTCGAGATGCTGTGGGAGATGGTGTTTGCGGACGGCCGGGTCACGGAGTTCGAAGACAATCTGATGTGGCGCGTCGCCGATCTGCTGAACGTGTCGTCGCGTGACCGCATTGCGCTCCGCCAGCGCGTTGCCGGCGCGAGCGCGGAGAGCAGCGGCGCCTAACATCTATCAACTTGGGGGCGGGACTGAGAATGGCAAGCTCGATCTTCAGACCTGTCACAGTCATCACCGGTGCGTCGGTCGGCATCGGCGCGTCGCTGGCGCGCGTGTTCGCCAGGAATGGTCACGCGGTTGCCCTCGTCTCCCGCCGCGAAAAGGAAATGACGCTGCTCGCAACCGAGATCGCGGTGTCGGCGAAGCACAAGCCTATCGTGATCGCTCAGGATCTGCAGCGCGCCGACGCGCCCGCGCGCATTGCGCATGAACTCTTGGGCCGCGGACTCGAGCCCGCGATCGTCGTCAACAACGCGGGCTTCGGCCTGCACGGGCCCGCCGCGGAAATCGACCGCGCCGAGCAGCTCGCGATGATCGACCTCAATGTACGTGCGCTGACCGACCTGTCGCTGCGCTGGATCGACGGCATCGTGAAGCACAAGGGCGGCATCCTGAACGTCGCGTCCGTCGCGGCCTTCATGCCGGGTCCGAGCATGGCGGTGTATTACGCCTCGAAGGCCTATGTGCTCTCGTTCACCGAGGCGCTGGCGCGCGAGCTTGAGCCGCTCGGCGTGCGCGTCACGGTGCTCTGCCCGGGTCCGGTCAAGACCGAATTCCAGCTGCGCGCCGGTCTCGACGCGCGCAAGCCCCCGCTGCTGCTCGGACGCACCGCCGACCAGGTCGCGCAGGCGGGTTACGACGGCTTCATGAAGGGCAAGCGCGTAGTGATCCCCGGGTTCGGCAACAAGGTGGTGAGTTCCCTGCCCCGCTTCCTGCCGCGTGGCGCCGTCGTCAAATTTATCGAGTCCTATCAGCGCGATCGCGGGCGTCGCGCCGAGGGTCGGCGCAAACCGAAACTCTAGCCGCGCTTGGTCTTGAAATTGCTTGTTAATCGGTTAGGAGTTCAATCGGTACTTCGAACCATCATGACGCGATGACCGACAAAGTTCTGCTCGTCCTGCACCAGGAGCAATCGACGCCCGGCCGCGTCGGATACGCGTTGCGCGACCACGGCTACGAGCTCGACATCCGGCGCCCGCGCTACGGCGATCCTTTGCCGAAGACCATGGCGGAGCACGCCGGGGCCGTGATCTTCGGCGGCCCGCAAAGCGCCAACGATCCCGACGATTTCATCAAGGCGGAGACCGATTTCATCGGCGTGCCGTTGCGCGAGGGGAAGCCGTTTCTCGGCATCTGCCTCGGCGCGCAGATGCTCGCGCGGCATCTCGGCGAACGCGTCGCAACCCATCCCGAAGGCAAGGCCGAGATCGGCTACTATCCCGTCAGGCCGACGGCCGCGGGCCGCGCGCTCTGCGACTGGCCGTCCCACATGTATCAGTGGCATCGCGAGGGCTTCGATCTGCCGCGCGGCACCGAATTACTCGCCGAGGGCGACATCTTCCCGATGCAGGCGTTCCGCTATCGCACGGCTTACGCGATCCAGTTCCACGCCGAGGTCACGCACGCCATGATGTGCCGCTGGACCACGCGCGGTGCGGCCCGCATGGAGTTGCCCGGCGCCAAGCAGCGCCACGAGCACTTCGCCGACCGGCCGGTCTACGACCACGGCATCCGCCGCTGGCTCTCCGATTTCATGGACCACTGGCTTGCCTGCGGCGTGCAGCGCCCGCGTTTGGTGGCGGCCGAGTAATTACGGCTTCACATCTTCCAGCCGGTTGACCCGCGCGAGCGGCGGGAAGAGCCACATCCACAGCGCCACGATGACCAGCGTGCCGACGCCGCCGATCAGCACGGTCGGCACCGCGCCGAGCCAGGCCGCGGCTGCACCGGCGCGGAATTCCCCCAGCTGATTCGATGCGCCGATGAACAGCGCGTTGACCGACGTCACGCGTCCACGCATCTCGTCCGGGGTGCCGAGTTGCACCAGCGTCATGCGGATCACGACGCTCGCCATGTCGGACGCACCCAGCACGACCAGCGCCATCAGCGCGACGGTGAAGGAGCTCGACAGCGCAAACACGATGGTCGAGAGGCCGAACGCAATCACCGCCGCGAACATGATGCGTCCGGCGTTGCGGTCGAACGACCAGCGCGTCAGCACGATCGCCATGCCGAGCGCGCCAACCGCCGGCGCGGCGCGCAGCAGGCCGAGCGCCCACGGGCCCGCTGCGTGGATGTCGCGCGCGAACACCGGCAAGAG
>JBAVXH010000416.1:0-2069 GCA_049698215.1 Xanthobacteraceae bacterium
TTGCAATGGAGCACCACATCGCAGCCCGCCGCGAGCGTCGCACGCGCGCGCTCTGCGAGCGTACCCGCAAGCGCATTCATCGAGATGTCGTCACTCATCAACAGGCCGTCGAATCCGATGTGACCGCGAATCACTTCGCGCACCATTGTGACTGAAGTGGTGGCGGGCGCGACGGGGTCGATCGCGGTAAACACAACATGCGCGGTCATACCCAAAGGAAGTTTGGCGAGCGGGTGGAACGCGGCGAAATCGGTTGACTGTAGCGTGGCGCGGTCCGTGCTGACGGCTGGAAGCGCGTGGTGGCTGTCGGCCGTCGCGCGCCCATGCCCCGGGATGTGCTTGAGCACGGGCAGCACGCCACCGGCGAGCAGCCCCTCGGCCACTGCTGCGCCGATCGCCGCGACCTGCCCGGGCGTCATTCCGTAGGCCCGATTGCCGATCACGGGATCGGCCTCGCTGACCGGCACGTCGGCGAGCGGCAGGCAGTCGACATCGATGCCGACCGCAGAGAGGTCGTCGGCGATCAGCCGCGCGCCGAGCCAGGCGGCCCGCAGGCCGGCCTTTGCGTCTCGTTCGTAGAGTGCGCCGTAGACCACACCCGGCGGATACTTCGGCCAGTGCGGGGGGCCGAGCCGCTGCACCCGCCCGCCCTCCTGATCGACCAGAACGGGAGCGTTGCGCCCGACCGATTCGCGCATGCTGTCGGTGAGCGCGCGGAGTTGATCCGGCGTCTCAACATTGCGCTTGAAGATGATGAAACCCCAAGGGTCCGCGTCACGGAAAAAGGCGCGCTCGTCCGCGCTCAAGAGAAGCCCTGCGGCGTCGGTAATGAGGGCCTTGACCATGTCGGCGGCTTATCTGCGCCGCGGCAGGGGGTCAAGGCGGGTAGCGGCCGGCCGCGAGCGATCCCGACCGCGTTGTCAGTCGACCTGCAGGCCACCAGCCTTGATCGGACCTTCCCAGCGCGCGATCTCCTCGACCACGTATTTCGCAAGGTACTCGGGCCCGCGCCGCTCGGGAGGCATGCCGACCACGCCGATATCGTTGAGCCGCGTCTTGATTGCAGGCGTCTCCATCGCGGCGTGCGTCGCCTCGTTGAGCTTGCCGACGATCTCTTTCGGCGCGCCCTTCGGCAGGAAGAACGCCGTCCAGGTGACCACGTCATAGTCCGCGATGCCCTGCTCGTGCGCGGTCGCAAGCTCCGGCATCAGCGCCGCGCGTTCGCGCGACAACATCGCAAGCGGCTTCGACTGCTTCGCGGCGGCACGCGCCACGGACGTGCCCATGTTGCCGCACATGTAGTCGATCTGGCCGCCGATCAGGTCGTTCGCGACCGGCCCGCCACCCCGGTACGGCACGTGCGTGACATCGACACCGATCCGCGCGTTGAGCAGCGCGCATGCAAGATGCGTGGTGGACCCCGCGCCGGCCGAGCCGTACTGCATTTTCGCGCCGTTCTGCTTCAAGAGCGCGGCGAATTCCGCAAGGTTGTTGGCCGGCAGATCCTTGCGGCCTTCGAGCACCATCGGCTGGTCGGAGAAGAGCGTGACCGGGGTAAAGTCCGCCACCGCATCGTAGCGGCGCTTGCGGTACATCGTCTGGTTATAGGCGTGCGTGCCGACGGTCCCGAGCAACACCGTGTAGCCGTCCGGCTTGGCGTTGATGACGCGCGTGACGCCGATGATACCCGCCGCCCCGGTCACGTTCTCGACAACAATCGATTGGCCGAGCAGTTCGCTCATTCGCGTTGCGATGATGCGAGCGAGCGTGTCGAAGGCGCCACCTGCGGCGTATGGCACCACCATCGTGATCGGCCGCGACGGATAGGGCTGCGCTTGCGCGGCAACAGACCAGACCGCCGCTCCGAATGCCAACAACGCCGCAAGAAGCCGCCGCTCCATCATCGCCTCCGCTTGTTGGGTGATCCGGTGGCTCGGAACCTAGCGGATTGAGCTTCGGGGGGCCAATGCAACGATCCTTCCCTTCAACGGAAGGGACGAGCTTACGCGGCGGGCGGCGTTCCGCTCTCCCGCGATCCTTGCCAAGCCCAGCGCACCAGCGCCCAGACG
>JBAVXH010000417.1:0-33527 GCA_049698215.1 Xanthobacteraceae bacterium
GCGGCTACGGCCAGGGGCGGGACTCGCAATCCTAAGATTGCCCCACGGGGGGATTCGCACTCCCCCAGGCGTCTCTCGGCGCTCCATTCCCCTCGCGGGAAGGAAAAAGGGACAGGCGGCGCCCACGCCTCTCAAACAACCGGGCGGCGAAGCGTTGGCTTTTTGACAATTGAATCGGAAATGACAATGACGCAGATCGCGCGCCGGGCGCGTCACTCCTTCAGCATCTTGGCGAAATACGCTTCCGCCGCTGCCTGGTCGGCGAATTCCGGCGTGGTGTCCGGCACCCCGAGATAGAACACGGTGAGCTTCGGCCTGTTGGCGGCGGCGTCCTCGGCGCTCGCAAAAAAATGAAACTCGGTGCTCGGATGATCGGAGAACTGGGCGCGCGGAATGGAGAGATCGGTCTGACGTTCGAGCGGGCGCGCCGGCACGAACACCTTGCGGTCCTTGGTGAACGGATCGACGCCATCGACACTCACCGTGCGGTAGCCGGCATCGGCAGCGACCACACGCACGATGACAAGCGTCTCGGTTTCGCTGGCGCCGCGCTTGACCGCCCAGCCAAGCTTCACGCCGGCTGAGGCGAAGATCGAATTCTCGCCATGCACGCGTGTTTCCTGCGCAGCGGCCGGACCGAGCAGCACGGCCGCCAGGGCGATTGACGCGAGCCAGCGCGAACTCATGGCTTCTCCTGCGCCAGCAGCTGCACGCCCTCGCGCGGGAGCTGGAGGCTCACCGCGTCGCCCGGCGCGAAACGCTCCGCCGGCGGCGGATTGAAGCGCACGACCTGCACGCGCTGGCCCGCGACCTCGACCTCGTATTCCATCTTCTCGCCGAGATAGGTGCGCGTGAGCACTGTGCCGGCAAGGCCCCCACCAGGCGGTCCGATCGCAATCGCCTCCGGCCGCACATTCGCCAGCACCGTCTCGCCCGGTTTCACCTCCGCCTTGACGCCTTCGACCGCATGGGACTGTCCGGCGATCGTCACATCCGCACGGCCCGGACCCGCCGCCGTCACAACCGCCTCGATGAGATTGGAGCGCCCGATGAACCGCGCGACGAAAACCGAAGCCGGCGCGCGGTAGAGATCCTCCGCCGTGCCGAGCTGTTCGATCACGCCCTTGTTCATCACGGCGATGCGATCGGAAATCGCCATCGCCTCTTCCTGGTCGTGCGTGACGTACACCGTGGTGATGCCGAGGCGGCGCTGCAGGTCGCGGATTTCGCCGCGCATCGACGTGCGCAGCTTGGCGTCCAGGTTGGAGAGCGGCTCATCGAACAGCAGCACGCGCGGCTTGATCACGATCGCGCGCGCGAGCGCGACGCGCTGCTGCTCGCCGCCGGAGAGCTGATGCGGCATCTGCCGTTCGTAACCGGCAAGCCCGACCAGTGCGAGCACGTCGGCGACCGCCTTGCCGATATCGGCGGCCGCGAGCCGCTGCACGCGTAGCCCATACGCGACGTTCTCGAATACCGAGAGATGCGGGAACAGCGCGTAATTCTGGAACACGAAACCGATGTTGCGCGCATTCGCCTCGACCTCGGTGACGTTGCGCGCGCCGATCCAGATTTCACCCGCGCTCGGCTGCTGGAAGCCCGCGATCATGCGCAAGGTCGTGGTCTTGCCGCAGCCCGACGGGCCGAGCAGCGTCATGAGCTCGCCCGGCGCGACGTCGAGGCTGACGTCGTGCACCGCCGCGACCTCGCCCTTCACTTGATGGCGAAAGCGCGCCGAAACCGATTTGAGCCGGATGCCGTCCATGTCAGCCGCCCCCGACGCCCCATTGCGCCTGCTCGGCGGCCGCCGCCGGCAGGCGGCGCAGCAGCGCATTCACCGCCGCCGTCACCAGCATGACGATCACGATCACGAACACCGAGAATGCCGCCGCGGGCCCGAGCGACAGCTCGGTCATGTTCTCCAGAATGCGCACGGTGATCAGCGTCCAGCCGATCGAGACGAGGAAGATCGTTGCGCTGATCGCCGTCATCGAGCGGATGAACACCACGCCGACGCCGGCGAAGAACGCCGGCATCACCAGCGGCAGCGTAATGCGGCGGAACGTCATCATGCTGCGCGCGCCGAGGCTGCGCGAGGCCTCCTCCAGCGACTTATCGATCTGGTGCAGCAGCGCGATCGTGGTGCGGATGCCGGTCGGCGAATAGCGGAACACATAGCACGCGATGATGATCAGCGCGGTGCCGGTGAGCGCGAGCGGCGGATCGTTGAACGCGATCAGATACGCGATGCCGACAATGGTGCCGGGCAGCGCATAGTTGATCATCGAGACGATTTCCATCGCGCGCCGTCCGGCGAAGTCCTTGCGCGCGACGAGATAACCGACCAGCACGCCGTAAAGACCGCCGAGCGGCATGCCGATCAGGGCGATGATCATCGTGTCGACGATCGCCTTGCGGCCTTCGGTGAAGATCACGTGGTAATGCGCGAGCGTGAAGGTGTGGTTCGCGCCGAAGGCCCTGACCAGCGAGGCATGCAGCAGCAGCGCATAGAGATAGGCGATGAAGAACGCGACCGCGAGACAGATGAGGATCAGCGCAACCCGCGCGACCGGCGTCACGCTGCGGATCGCGGACTGCGGTCCGGCCTTGCCGCTGATGGTGACGTAGTAGCCGCGCTCGACCCAGGTGCGCTGCACGAAGTAGACGAGCGCTGCGGGGACGAGCAGCAGCAGCGACATCGCGGCGCCGCCCTTCAGGTCGAACAGCCCGGTGATCTGCAGGTAGGCCTCGGTCGGCAGCACCGGAAACGAATTGCCGGCGAGGATCAGCGGCGTCGCAAAATCGGCGAGCGATGCGGCGAACAGCAGCAGGAATGCGTTCGCCAACCCCGGCAGCGCGAGCGGAAGCGTCACGGTGCGAAACACATTCAGCCGCGAGGACCCGAGGCTGAATGCCATTTCCTCCAGATTTCCGCCGATCGCCGCGAGCACGGGCCGCAGCGTGAGATACGCGATCGGGAAATAGGTCAGCACTTCGGCGGCGAGCGTGCTCGACAGGCCATACACATTGGTGCCGCGCATGCCGAGCAGCTCGTAGGTGATCAGCCCGCGCGGTCCGAACGAGAAGATGAACGCGATCGAGGTGGTGAACGGCGGCGAGATCAGCGGCAGCAGCGTCATTGCGTCGATGACGCGCACCCAGCCGGTGGCCAAGTTGGCGCGGCTCACCGTGAAGGCGAACAGGAAGCCGAGCGCGGTGCCGATGAGCCCGACCAGGAACCCAAGCAGCAGCGAGTTCATGAACGCGCGCTGCGTCTGCGGCTTCTGCAGCACGCTCACCAGCGGTCCGAGTGCCGGCTTTCCCTCGTCGAGGAAGGCAGTGCCCGCCAGCATCAGCAGCGGATAGATCACGAACAGCGCGAGCAGCGCCCAGAGCGCCGCCACCGTGATGGCGAGCGCCGGATCGCGGGCGATGCGCGCCCCCGTCATGGCCGTGGCGTCACACCGTTACGGCAAGATCTCGGCCACCCAACGGTCCACGATGCGCTTGCGGTTCGCGCCCGCATAGGCGTCGTCGATGGCGAAGATCTTCGCATCCTTCAGGATCGCGGCGAGCGAAGCCTCGGTCTTTACCTCGGGATGCGCGGGAACGAAATTGATCTTGTGCTTGGCATAGAGGTTCTGCATCGCCGGGCTGGTCGCCCAGTCGATCAGCTTCTTGCCGGCCGCCGCGTTCTTCGCCCCTTTGAGAAGTGCGATGCCTTCCGCCGCGGTGCCGATGCCTTCCTTGGGGAACGAGATCACGACGTCGTAGCCCTTCGCCTTGGTGTCGAGCGCATCGACGATGAAGAAGATGCCGCCGCCCGCCTGGCCGAGGCCGACCGGCAACGTGCCGCCGCCGCCGCTCTTGGTGTAGAGCTGCACGCTCTGGCGCATTTTCTTCAGGAACGCGAAGGCCTTTTCCTCGTCGCGCCCGTTCACCTCCAGCACCGAAAAGATGCGCGTCACCGCGGTGCCGGACGTGCGCGCGTCGGCCATCTGCAGCATGCCCTTGTAGGCCGGATGGGTGAGATCGTCCCATGAGGCCGGCGGCTGCAGCTTGTTGTCGGCGAGGAATTTCGCATTGGTCATGAATACCAGCGGATCGTCCGCGATCGCAGTCCACTGGCCGTCGGCCTGCTTGAAGCGCGCCGGCAGCACGGCGGCAGCCGGCGGCTTGTAGCTCTCGAACACATTCTCCTTGATGCCGGCCGCGAAGGTCTCGACCGGCCCGCCGAACAGCACGTCGACGCGCGGATTGTTCTTCTCGGCGATGATGCGCGCGAGCGCCTCGCCCGAGGAGAAACGCAGGAAGTTCACCTTGACGCCGCTCGCGGCCTCGAATTCCTGCAGCATCGGCCGCGCCCAGTTCTCGGGCCAGATCGAATAGACGTTAAGCGTCTCCTGCGCGTTAGCCACAGGCGCGAGGCCGAGAACAGCAAGGCAGACAGCCAAGGCCGCGCGGCGCGATGTTCCGATGAAACGGTTCACGATGGTCCTCCCAGAACAGGTGTGGCGCGCGAACGGCGTGATTGCGCCAAGAATGCGACGGCAGCAGCGGAAAGACAATGCGGAGGTCGGGTATTCGAAAGTGCCGCGACACTTTCCAGGTCAGCTCGTCGTGCGCTCCGCCGCCTGCTCCAGCTTGCGGCTCAAGAACCATGACAGGCCGAGGAACAGGGCGAGCATCACCAGCCCGACGCCTTGCGAGGCATCGCTCATCATCTTCTCGGAGAGCTGCCCGAACGCATAGCCGGCGGAGACGACCGCGCAGGCCCACAGGCCCGCCGCGACGAAGTTGAGCACCAGGAACGTGCTCCACGGCAGCGACGAAAGGCCGTAGGCGAAGGCACCGACGCTGCGGATGCCGTTCGGGTAGCGGTGGAACAGGATCATCCAGACGAAATGGCGCTCGGCAAGCCGCGCCACGATCTTCACCATGCGCTCGAAGCGCGGAAAGCGCGCAGACAGGCTCGCGCCGTAACGCCGGCCGATCCAGAAGCGGACCACGTCACCGAGAAAGCTGCCGAGCCAGCACACCAGGATCAGCGTGCCGGCGGCAAGCGCACCGGCGCTTGCCGCGTATCCGGCAAACAGGGTGAGCAGCAGATTGTGTGACGCCGCGAAGGCGAACATGAAGCTGTAGACCGCCTCGCCGTGCTGGCGGATCAGCTCAAGGAAGGATGTGAGGTCGGTCGGGTACACGGCACTTGCGTAGCACCATCCGGCGGCGCCCCAAAGGGCTCCGGGCGCTGGCTGTTTGACAATCCAATCGAAAGAACAGCAGTGGTCGCCCGATGACCTTGCAAATCGTCACGCTCTCCGAGCGGCCGGACCTGCGCGCGGCGATCTTCGCCGACGCGATGCAGGGCTCGCTGTGGCCCGAATTCATGCGCCACGACCCGGTTGCCGATCTCTACTTCAGCGGTGCCGCACTCGACCGCTATCTCGATTTCGTGCTCGTGGGGCTGGAAGACGGACATGTGGTGGCGCGCGCCTTCAGCGTGCCTTTCTGTTTCAACATCGCGGGCCGCACCGAATTGCCCGACGCCGGCTGGGACGCGGTGATCCGCTGGGCGCACGAGGACCATGTCGTGGGCCGCAAGCCGAACGCCGTCAGCGCGCTTGAGATCAGCCTGCTGCCGCGCCTGCGTGGCGCCGGCCATTCCCGCACCATGCTCGCCGCGATGAAGGCGAACGCGCGGGCGCGCGGCTTCGCCGATCTCTACGCGCCGCTGCGGCCGAACCAGAAGCAGCTGCAGCCGCATGTCCCGATGGCAGAGTACGTCAAGCAACTGCGCCCCGACGGCCTGCCCGCCGATGCCTGGCTGCGCACGCACGTGCGCGACGGCGCCCACATCGTGAAGGTCGCGCCGTGCTCGATGACGATCGTCGGCACGATCGCCGAATGGTCGCGTTGGACCGGCCTGACGTTTACGCGCTCAGGTCAGCACATGATCGAAGGCGCGCTGACGCCGGTCAGCATCTCGCTCGAGCACGATCACGGCGTCTACGTCGAGCCGAACGTCTGGATGCATCACCCGCTATAGGGTGGAGATCAGCGCTTCGCGCTCAGGTGCCGCAGCTCCCAGGGCAGGATCACGTCACGGAAGATCACCGGATCGGGCCATTTCCCCGCGGTGCGCCCCATGTGTCCGCCGGCCGGGTTGATCCAGGCCTCGCGCGGCTCCGTCCCGCTGTTGATCAGCAGCGTGAGGTCGGCGATGGGCACCTGCGTGTCGCGCGTGCCGCCGACCACAAAGATTGGAGCCGCCGGCTTGCCGAGCAGCCCCTGCGCCTGCAGCGACATCTTCGGCAGATAGGCGAGCAAATCGTCCGTCGATTTCATCCCGTAGACGAACAACGAGGCCGGCAGCAGGTCGAACAGATACTCACGCGTGTACATGCGCTTTCGATAGAAGTCGGGCTGGAACGTCTCGTGGACCGGCGGTGATTGCACCACCGCGCCGGCAAGCCGCGTGCTTTCGGTGTGCGCGAGCTTCGCGGCCCAATAGGCACCGAAGCTCTGCCCATGCACGACGATACGGCTCTTGTCGATTTCGGGCCGCGCGGCAAGATAATCGAGCACGCGCGAATACATCTTGTCCGCGGTCTCGCTCGCCTTCACGGGCGCCTGGCCGGTTCCGGGACTGTCGACCGCGAAGAAGCCGACTCCAGCGGCGATCGCCGCCGCGTAGGTCTCGCTCACGGTTTCCTTGCGGCTGTCGAGACCTGAAATCGCCAGCACCAGAGGCACCGGGCGCGCCACATTCGTCGCCGGTAGGCGCAGGTAGCCGACGATTTCGGAATCCTCGAACGGAATGCGCAGGACTTCGAGCGGCGGATCGAAGCTCTTCGCATGCATCAGGTAGGCGTCGACGGCCTTGCGATAGGCGGCAAGCTTGCCGGGCGAGGTCGGCGCTGGCCACTGCCCGAAATAATAGAGACGCCAGGCCTTCAGATAGTTCGCGTCCGCGATCTTGGGATCCGACGCGGCTTTCGCCTTCACGATGTAGCGGTCGGCGACCCTGCTCCAGCCCGCCGCCCACTCGTCCGGATCGCGGGTGTTGATCAGGGCGAGCGCGTCGCGCGCGTCATCCGGCGCGATACCGAGCGTCGGGTAGGCGCCGGTTTGCGCACGCGCAAGCGCTTCTGTCTTGATTTCCTCGATAGTCCGGTCGGCGTTCTGGGCGGACATCGGCGCGCTCCAGGCAAGGCAAGCGAGAAGGATACCCAGGCCCCGCATCAAGCCGCCTCCTCGTTGCATCAGCCGCTCTTCAATCCGAACAGCTTCGCGGCGTTCTCGCCGAGGATCGCCACCTTGTCCTCGTCGGAGAGAGGCGCGCCCATCACGTGATCGACCGGGTGCTGCTCCCATGGAATCGGATGATCGGTGCCGAGCATGACCTGGCTTGGCCCCACCTGCGCCACCAGATGGCGCAGGCCTTCGCCGGAAAACACCATCCCGTCGAAATAGAGCTGGTTGAGATATTCCGACGGCTTCTTCTTGAGCTGGATGGTCGGATCGCAGCCGGGCGGCGAGACGAAGCAGGCGTGATCGCCGCGCATCGCATAGGACGGCAGATACCCGCCGCCGTGCGCCGCAATGACCTTGAGCCCGGGGAATTTGTCGAGCGTGCCCTCGAAGATCAGGTGCTGCAGCGCGATCGTCGTGTCGAGCGGATTGCCGATCGTGTTTCCGAGCCAGCCGTTGCCCTTGAAGCGCTCGGCAAGCTGCGGCGTCGACTGCGGATGGATGAACAGCACGGCGCCGATTTCCTCGGCCTTCTGCAGCACGGGATGGTACTTGGGCCGCGCGAAATCGTCGCCGGCGACGCTGCCGCCGATCGCGGCGCCGCGCAGCCCCTGCTTCTTCACCGCGGTCTCGAGCATCTCGGCCGCAAGATCGGGAAACTGCATCGGCAGCGACGCGAAGGCGCCGAACCGGTCCGGTTTCTGGCCGCACAGTTCGGCGAGCTTTTCGTTGTTGGTTTTGCAGACCGCCTCGGCCTTGTCGCGCTCCTGGCGGTACCAGAACGGATTGATCGACAGGATCTCCATGTCGATCGCCATCGCATCCATCTGCGCGAGCCGCTTTTCGAGAATCGCGTTTGTGCCGACGAAATGATCGGGGATGCCCTTCACGGGCGCGATGACCTGTTCGACCTTCACGCCCGCGATATCGAGCGCTTCCTGGAAATAGCAATGGGCATGAACGTCGACGGTCTTGATGCGTTTGCCCTTCACCGTCACGGGCAACCGCGCGGGCGCTGTTTGCGCATGCGCAGCCATTGGCAGTCCGCAGCCGCAGAAGACCAGGCCGGCGAGCGAGCCTGCGCCTTTCAGAAGATTCCTGCGCGTCGTCATTTGTCGCCTCCCTGACATTGCTTATTTTTCCGACCCTAGCATGCCGCACATCTCGCGGGCAGACGGCGAAAGCGCCTGCCCACGCAGGGCTCGTCTGCGCGGAAACCCCTCCCCGGCAACGCGGTCCATGCTATCCGTTTCCCAAATGGAGGACTGGATGACCGCTTTCGACTTCACGCCCTTGCTGCCCGCCGGATTGCCGCCGGCCGCGGTGCGCTGGCCGGGCCTTGCCAAATACAATTTC
Organism: Xanthobacteraceae bacterium; assembly: GCA_049698215.1. Lineage (GTDB taxonomy): Bacteria > Pseudomonadota > Alphaproteobacteria > Rhizobiales > Xanthobacteraceae > PALSA-894. Next base: position 8,611 of record JBAVXH010000417.1, read on the forward strand.
ACCGGCGGCAACAACGATGCGGATGAAGTTCCGGTCGATGACCTGATCTCGGCGGCGACGGCCTCGCTCAAGCGCGAGGGGCGCAATCTCGCGACCTACAATCTGGCGCACGGCCCGCACGGCTATCGCCCGCTGCGCGAGTTCCTGGTGGCGAAGCTCAGGCGCGATGCTGGCATTACATGCAGCGCCGACGACATCCTGATGCTGTCCGGATCATCGCAGGCGCTCGACCTGGTCAACGGCGCGCTGCTGGCGCGCGGCGACACCGTCATCTGCGAGAAGGACAACTACCAGAGCACGCTGACGCGCTTCGCGCGGCTCGGCGTCAACGCCATCGGCATTCCGCTCGACAAGGAGGGCATGCGCATGGATGCGCTTGCCGCCGCGCTCGCAGACTGCAAGGCGCGCGGCGTGCAGCCGAAGATGATCTACACCATCCCGACGGTGCAAAACCCGACCGCCACGATCATGCCCGAAACGCGGCGCGCCGAGTTGCTGCGGCTCTCCGAGCAATACGGCGTCGCGGTGTTCGAGGACGACTGCTATTCCGACCTGATCTGGGATGGGACGCGCCCGCCCGCGCTCTATGCGATGAGCAAGGCGCAGAACGTCATCCATATCGGCTCGTTCTCGAAGTCGATCGCGCCCGCGCTGCGCGTCGGTTTCCTCGTCGCGCCGTGGCCGATCATGTCGCGCATCCTGCCGCTCAAGACGGATGCCGGTTCCGGCGCGGTCGAGCAGATGCTGCTCGCCGAGTATTGCGCGGCGCAATTCGCCACGCACCTCCCCGTGCTGCGCAAGGCGCTGCGCAAGAAGGTCGAGACGCTGATGGAAACGCTGAACGAGCAGTTCGGCACGGCGGCCGAGTTCGAGGACCCCAAGGGCGGCATCTTCCTGTGGGTGAAGTTGCCCGACAATGTCGACACGATGAAGCTCTATTCTGCGGCGCTGAAGGAAGGCGTCGCGATCAATCCCGGCAATGAATGGTCAACCGACAAGCCTCACAGCCATTCGCGCCTGCGGCTTTGCTTCGCGAGCCCGACGCATGCGCAGATTCGCGAGGGCGTCGCGATTTTGGCCGACGTGTGCCGGCGCGAGTTCGGCGTGCCGACGCGCAGCGGCAATGTGGAGCGCCGGCGGGCCTGACTACTCCGCCGCGGTCTGGGCCGGTCCGTAGCCCAGCTCGGCAAGGATCTCGTCGTTGTGCTCGCCGAGCGCGGGCGGGGCTGAGTCGATGCGCGGGCCGCCGTGCGCGAACATGAAGGGCGCCATCGGCACGCCAAAGGCGCCATCCATGCCGGTCGCGCCGTCGTGGCGATGCAAAATGCCGCGTGAAGAAACCTGCGGGTCGGCGACCGCCTCGCCCATGGTGCGCACGCGGCAGGCCGGCACATGCCGCGCCTGCAGGAATTCCTCCCATTCGTCCGCGGTGCGCGTCAGCATGATCTCGGCGAGCACCTTCATCTCGAAGTCGTGGTCCGCGTCGCGTTCGTCGTTGTTTTTCTTCGCCATGTCGGGACGCCCGAGCACGGTCCACAGCCGCTTCTGCTGGCGCACGTTGCTCGCCCCGAGCATCACCAGCGCGCCGTCCTTGGTGGCGAACGCCCCGTTGGTCGCGTGATTGTGGTGATTGCCGTGCGGCTTGGGATGCGCGCCATTGCGCAGATAGCCGGTGAGGTGCGAGGCCATCAGGATCATCGCGACGTCGAGCATGGCCATGTCGATGCGCTGCCCCTTGCCGGTCTTCTCGCGCTGGAAGAGCGCGGCGGAGAGCGCGAAGGCGCCGCTCATGCCGGTCGCATAGTCGATCGCCGGTGAGCCGAACTTGATCGGGTGCACGTCCTTGCTGCCGGTCATCGCCATGATGCCCGAGGTCGCCTGGATGACGTGGTCGTAGGCAGTCTGCTCGCGGCGCGGCCCGGTGCGGCCGAAGGCGGAGAAGGAGGCGTAGATCAGCCGCGGATTGATCTTCGACAGGTCCTCGTAGCCGAGCCCGAGCGCATCGAACGCGCCGGGCCGGTAGTTCTCGACGAACACGTCGGCGGTCGCGGCGAGCTTCTTCAGGATCTCGCGGCCGCGCTCGGTCTTCAGGTCGAGCGTGATGGCGCGCTTGTTGGAGGCCTGGGTGAGAAAGCCGGTGCCCATGTGGCGGCGGTTCAGCTCCGCATCGGTGCCGCTGATGCGGCTCTGGTCCGGATCGTTCGGATCGTCCACCTTGATGACGTCGGCGCCGAGCAGCGCAAGCTGGTAGGCGGCAAACGGCCCGGCCAGCACATGTGTCACGTCGATGACGCGGATTCCCTCGAACGGACGCATGGCGCCCTCCCCTTTGCGTTGTTGTCCATAGGATGGCACGCTTCAGCGTCGGCTTGAACTGCGTTTGAGGACGATATGTACGACGAAAAATTCATGCGGCGCGCAATCGAGCTGTCCGCGACGGCGCTCGATATCCCCGGCGCGCGCCCCTACGGCGCGGTGGTGGTGAAGGACGGCACGATCGTCGGTGAGGGACTGAACGAGTCGGCGAAGAAATTCGATCCGACCTCGCACGGCGAGGTGGAAGCGGTGCGCGATGCCTGCCGCAATCTCAAGACCACCGACCTCACCGGCTGCCAGCTCTACACCTCGTGCGAGCCGTGCTCGGTGTGCGTTTCCGCCATGATCATGGCCGGCATCAGCCGCATGTATTACGGCGCATCGCTTGCGCAGTCCGCGGAGGTCGTGCCGCGGCCGACGATGCCGCCGCCGGCGCTGCTGGTGCGCGAGCAGGTCGGCCAATCCGCCGACAAGCGCAGCATGCTGCCCGCCGAGACGAAGCTCGACGACGAGGCCATCGCGGTGCTGAAGGCTTGGGTGGAGAAGCAGAAGTAGGAACGGCTGCGCCGCACACTCGGTCGTCATCCCGGAAGCCGCCGCAGGCGGCTATCCGGGACCCAGTAATTGCCGACTGAAATTATGACGCCCTGGCGGTGTCTACTGGATCCCGGCTCTCGCTCCGCTCGGCCGGGATGACAGCCTCATTACTCCGCCGCCTTGAGTACCGGCGCCTGGCCGGAGCGGAACTGCTCGAGCAGCGCCGCCTCATCGGCTTTCGCGGCCACCAGATGCCGCGCCTTCACGTGGCCGAAACCGCGGATCTTCTCCGGAATGTTCGCAAGCCCGACCGCGATGTGGTGGTTTTCGGGTGTCAGCTTCATCATGAACTCGACCACCAGTGCCGCATAGTCGGAAACGAGCTTGCGCTCGGTGCGGCGTTCCTCCGAATAGCCGAAGATATCGAATGGCGTGCCGCGCAGGAACTTGAATTTCGCCAGCAGTCGGAACGCCGGCAGCATCCAAGGCCCGAACGTCATCTTCTTCGCGACGCCCGTCACCGGGTCCTTCTTGGAGAGTAGCGGCGGCGCGAGATGGAATTTGAGTGTGAGGTTATCACCCGCGACCTCGTTCTTCACCTGCGCGAGGAAAGCCGGATCGGCGTAGAGCCGCGCCACCTCATACTCGTCCTTGTAGGCCATCAGCTTAAATGCGTAGCGCGCGACCGCCTCGGCGAGGCCGGTCTTGCCCGGGGCCCTTGCGGCTTCGGCGTCCCTGGCATTCTCGACCAGCATCCGGTAGCGCGCCGCATAGTCGGCGTTCTGATACGCGGTGAGGAAATCGACTCGCCGCGCCACCATCTCGTCCAACGACTGCGACAGCCGCCGCGCGTCGCTGGCGGCCTCCGGCGCCGGCTTGATCAGCGCTTCGACCGAGGCCAGGTCGTGCGCCGCGCGGCGCCCGAACTGGAACGCCGCGAGGTTCATCGGCACGGCTTCGCCGTTGAGCTCGATCGCCTTCTCGATCGACTCGGCCGAGAGCGGCAGGGCGCCGAGCTGATAGGCGTAGCCGACCATGAAGATGTTGGCGCCGATCGAATTGCCGAGCAGTGCGGTCGCGAGCCGCGTCGCATCGACGAAGTTCGTCTTCTCGGCGCCCGCCGCGGTCCTGATGGCGCGCTTCAGCCGCTCAGTCGGCAGCGAGAAGTCCGCATTGCGCGTGAAATCGCCCGGCAGGATCTCGGCGGTGTTGATCACCATGGTGGTGCCGCCGAGCTTCGCGGTCGAGAGGATCTTCTTGTTGCCGACCACGACCATGTCGCCGCCGAGCACGAGATCGCACTCGCCGGCTGCCACGCGAATCGCATGGATGTCCTCCGGTTTCTTGGCGATGCGGATGTGGCTGTAGACGGCTCCGCCCTTCTGCGCGAGGCCGGCCTGATCGATGATGCCGACGCCCTTGCCCTCGAGATGCGCCGCCATGCCGAGCACGCCGCCGATCGTCACGATGCCGGTGCCGCCGATGCCGGTCACGATGATCGAATAGGTCTGGCCGACCGCAGGCTGCGTGGGCTCGGGCAGCGCCGGGAGATCGGCTGGCGCTTCGACGCCCGTGCCGCGCTTGAGCTTCGCGCCCTCGACGGTGACAAACGAGGGACAGAAGCCCTTCAGGCACGAATAGTCCTTATTGCAGCTCGACTGGTCGATGGTGCGCTTGCGGCCCCACTCGGTCTCGAGCGGCTGCACCGAGACGCAGTTCGACTGCACGCCGCAGTCGCCGCAGCCCTCGCAGACGAGCTCGTTGATGACCACGCGCTTGTCGGGATCGGGGAACTGGCCGCGCTTGCGGCGCCGCCGCTTCTCGGCCGCGCAGGTCTGGTCGTAGATCAGCACGGTGAGGCCGGGAACGTCGGCGAGCCCGGTCTGCACCGCCATGAGGTCGTCGCGGTGATGGATCGTGATGCCGGGCGGCCAATCCGTACCCGACGGATACTTTTTCGGCTCGTCGGTGACGATGACGATCTTCTTCGCGCCCTCCGCCGCCACCTGCCGCGCAATGATCGGCACGGTCAGCCCGCCGTCGTTGCGCTGCCCGCCCGTCATCGCGACCGCGTCGTTGAACAGGATCTTGTAGGTGACGTTGACGCCGGAGGCGGCAGAAGCGCGGATCGCCAGATAGCCGGAGTGATTGTAGGTGCCGTCACCCAAATTCTGGAAAACATGCTTGCGCTTGGAGAACGGCGCCTCGCCGATCCAGTTCGCGCCCTCGCCCCCCATGTGGGTCCAGCCGAGCGTGTTGCGGTCCATCCACTGCGACATGAAGTGGCAGCCGATGCCCGCATAGGCGCGCATGCCCTGCGGGACGACGGTCGATGAGTTGTGCGGGCAGCCCGAGCAGAAATAGGGCGTGCGCGCCGACACATCGGTCATCGCCGCAACCGCGCTCTGCGCCTGCTTCAGCCGCGATACCTTGTTGGCGATCTCTTCGACGTGGCCGCGCCGCAGCACACGCTCGCCGACCGCAATCGCGATGTCATGCGGATCGAGCGCGCCCTTCACCGGAAAGAGCCATTCTTCCTTTTCGTTACGCTTGCCGATCACGACCGGCGGGTTCGCGATACCGTAAAGCTCCTCGCGCACCTGCACTTCGATCAGCGAGCGCTTCTCCTCGACCACGATGATGAGTTCGAGCCCCTTGGCGAAATCGCGCAATTCCGCACGCGAGATCGGCCACGGGCAGCCGATCTTGAACAGCCGGATACCGAGATCGTTGCATTTCACCTCGTCGATGCCGAGCTGATCGAACGCCTGGCGCACGTCGAGATAGCTTTTTCCCACCGTGACGATGCCGATCTTCGCGTTCGGCCCACCGGACGTAATAATGCGGTTGAGCTTGTTCGCGTGCACGAAAGCCAGCATCGCGTCGCGCTTGTAGTCGTGCAGGCGCGCTTCCATGTCGAGGATGCCGTCGACAAGGCGGATGTTGAGCCCGCCCGGCGGCATCTTGAACTCATCCTCGCCAGGAATGACGATCTTGAGGCTATCGAGCCCGGCTTCAACCACGCCGGTCGACTCCACGGTCTCGTGCATGCATTTGAGCGCAACCCACGACCCGCAGAAGCGCGACATCGCCCAGCCGTAGAGCGCGTAGTCGATGAACTCCTGCACACCCGCCGGATTCAGGATCGGGATCATCACATCGACGAAATGAAACTCGGACTGGTGCGCGGTGGTCGAGGATTCCGCCGTGTGGTCGTCGCCCATCAGGGCGACGACGCCGCCGTTCTTGGAGGAGCCGGCGAAATTGGCATGGCGGAACACGTCGCCGGTGCGGTCGACGCCCGGGCCCTTGCCGTACCACATGCCGAACACGCCATCGTATTTACCTTCGCCGCGCAGCTCGGCTTGCTGCGTGCCCCAGATCGCGGTCGCGGCGAGATCCTCATTCAGCCCCGACTGGAACAGAACATTGTGCCGCTCCAGTGCGGTCTTGGCGCGCATGAACTGCTGATCGAGCCCGCCCAGCGGCGAGCCGCGATAGCCGGAGACGTAGCCTGCGGTGTTGAGCCCGGCGCGGGCGTCGCGCTCCTGCTGCATCAGGCAGGCACGGATCAGCGCCTGATAGCCGGTGACGAACACGCGGTCCTTCGCGAGATCGTATTTGTCGTCGAGGGTGACGTTCTTGAGCGTCATTAAAGCCTCCGCGAGGCGGTGTACGCGACAGCCGCCACCACCACCATAACGCCGCCACCACGCAATTTAGGCAGCGACTCGACCAAATAGAAGCGTCAATAATGCTGACATTTCAGTCCTGTGGGGTCAATTTCGTTTGCCGTTGGGATGCCAGAATGAAGTTGCCGGCATGACGGCGGCAGAGAAATTTGACGCAACGCAACGTGTCGACACGATTGATGAGTTCCAGCACCGGAACGTCCGTCGCATTCACGCGCGGACCGTTGCACACATCGGGGAAATCGGCAAAGACGGCAGCGCCAGACGCGAGAAGGCCAGAACGTCGCGCCATTCGGGGACCCGCGGATGCGGAAAGGACTTGTTCTTGCAGGGATACTGCTGACCTCCCCAACCTGGGTTTCCGTGACGAGCGCGCAGAGCTGCCCGCGCGAACGCGCATCGTGCTTGATGGTCGCGCAAGTCGATCCGTCGGGGCCGGCGGCCAACCGGACGGTACCACCCTCGCCGAACGGCCCTCAGAAGAACGCAACGCCGGCAGACGCCGACAAGGCCGCGCGCCAGGCATCGCCTGTTCCGTTCCAGAAGGAAACCAACGCCGCGCTGCGCGCGCGCCACTCCCAGATCCTCGCCGGACGTGATTTCAACGCCGACCTCGTCACGTTCACGCGGGTGATCGAAGCCCGGCCTGACATGGCGGAGGCCTACGTCAACCGCGGGCACGTTCATCGCTTCAAAGGCAGCTACAAGCTTGCGCTCGACGACTACAACAAGGCGATCTCGCTCAACCCCAAGCTCGCCAACGCCTACGTCAATCGCGGCCTTACTTTCCTTTGGCAGCGGCAGGTCGACAAGGCGATCACCGATTTCGACCGCGCGCTTGCCCTCGATCCCGGCAACGCTTTCGCGCGCCGGTATCGCGACGACGCGATCGTCGCCCGGCAATTGCCCGCAAGCATGGAAAGCGACATCCCGGCCACCACCCTGCAGATGATTGGGCTCGTCGGGCAGGGCAACGAGCTCGTAACCAAGAAAGAATGGACGGGCGCCATCGACCGCTACAGCCGTGCGCTCGCGATCGACAACAACAATTTCGCCGTGCTGCGCCTCAGGGCAACGGTTTACGGCTACAATCGCGAATTCGATCGTGCGATTGCCGATCACAACCGGCTGCTCGAGCTTCGGCCCAACAATCCCGAGCTTCTGAACACGCGCGGCGTGACCTACAAGAATTCGGGCGATTCCAAGAAAGCGATGGCCGATTATGAGCGCGCGCTGATCTTCGATCCGAACTACCTGCCGGCCATCAACAACCGCGGCGTCAGTTTCCGCGAGCTTGGCCAGTTCGATCGCGCGCTCGCTGAATTCGACCGCCTGCTCGCGATCAAGCCGAACGATGCTCTCGCGCTCACCAATCGCGCGCAGGTCTACGAAGCCAAAGGCGACCTGAAACGCGCGATCGACGACTACGACAGGGCGATCGCACTCGAGCCGAACAATCCGCGCGCTGCGGCGCTCAAGAAGGCTGCCCTGGCGGGCACACCGGGTTTGCCCGACACGGCCGACGCAAACAGCGCCAGCCCTCCCGCACCGGCCGAGCAGCCTAAACCGGCGCCTTCAACCGTGATTGCGACAGGCCCCGCGACCGACGGGGCAGCGATCCGCCGCAACGCGCAAGCGCTGCTGCAACGCGGCGAGTACGACAAGGTCGTCTCGGAGATGGGGCATGCGCTGACGCTCGATCCGAAGGACGGGGAAGCCTTCTTCCTGCGCGCGGTCGCGCTTCAGCAAAAGCGCGAATTCGACAAGGCCATCGGCGACTACAATCGGGCGGCCGCACTGCGCCCGCAGGACGCCAACATCATCTACAATCGCGCGCTCGCCGAGAGTGGCAAAGGCAACAGCGAACGGGCCGAGGCGGACATCGACCTCGCGATCAAGCTCGATCCGAAGCATGCCCGCGCCTATCACTGGCGCGGCAGGCTATTCCTGGCCAAGGCCGATGTGGATCGCGCGCTTGCCGAGTTTGACCGCGCGCTCGACCTCGACCCCAAATTCGCCGAGGCCTACGCCAGCCGCGGTCTGGCGCTTGGGCGCAAAGGACGTTTCGACAATGCCCTCGCCGACATTGAGCGCGCGATCGCGCTGAATCCACGGCATGCGGCCGCGTTCACCAATCGTGGCTATGTGTTCAGCGCCCGCGGCGAGCATGAGCGCGCGATCGCGACCCTCGAACGCGCGCTCGAGCTCAATCCCAAGGACGCGGACGCCTACACCTATCGCGCCACCGCCTACGCGTCCAAAAAGAACCACGATCAGGCACTGGCGGATCTCGACCGCGCCGTGTCGCTCAATCCGAAGCAAGGTGCTGCCTACGCCATCCGCGCCACTATCCTGTCCGAGAAAGGCGAGCACCAGCGCGCCGTCGAGGACTTCAGCCGCGCGCTCGAAATCAACGCGAAGAACCTGAGGGCGTATCACGGCCGGGCAAAAGCCCATGAGGCGCTGCGCAACAAGCCTGAGGCGCTCGCCGACTACCAGAAGGTGCTGGAGCTCAAGGCGAACGGATTCTTCGATGTCGCCGCGCAAAACGAGGCGCGCAAGCGCATCGATGTGCTCTCCGACACGACCGGCTGCAAGGCGAGCGGCCAATCCTGCCTGTGACGGCGCAGTCCGTCACGCCTTCGCGCTCGGCCTTGCGGACACCGCCTCATACCAGCGGCGCAGATGCGCGCATTCGTCCGGCACCGTGATCTTGGTCCAGCCCGCCAGGTCGATCAGCACCATCGTCGAGATATCCGCAAGGGTGTAGCGGCTGCCCGCGACGAACTGGTGCCCCGCGAGCCGCGTATCCATGGCGTGAAAGAAATGTCCAAGTCGCGCACGGCCGCGCTCCGCGAGTTCCGGGATCTGCGCGTAGTTGTGCGGGCCGGGCAGCGCTCGGTCCTTGAGGCCCTTGGCGACATTGCGGAGCGAATCCATCGCGGCGAAGAAGCCGTCGCGCTCGATCTGGCGGTTGAGCGCCGTCACGACCGCGCGCTCCTGCGCATTGGTCCCGATCAGCGGCGGATCGGGATGCAGTTCCTCCAGATAGCCGCAGATCGCGACCGCATCGGCGATCACGGTGCCGTCGTCGAGTTGCAGCGCCGGCACGGTGCAGTCCGGATTGATGGCGCGGAACGCGTCGGTGAACTGCTCGCCGTTGCGCAGGTCGACCTGCACGGTCGGCAACACAATGCCCTTCTCGGCCGCGAAGATGCGCACGCGGCGCGGACTCGGTGCGGTGGTGCAATCGTAGAATTTCATGCCAGTGTCCCGGGAGGTCGATACAATGGTCGTGCCGATCCTATTGGGGATCGGGCACGCAAACGAGGGACTCGATGGCCCCTTTCGATCCTGTCTCAGCCGCCATCGGCGGCGCACTCATCGGCCTCGCCGCGACCCTGCTGATGCTGCTCAGCGGACGCATCGCGGGGATTTCCGGGATCCTCGGCGACCTTGTCGATCTCGCGGGCGGCGATCGGCTGTGGCGCCTGGCATTCCTCGCCGGACTGATCGCGGCGCCGCTCGTGCTTGCAGCCGCCGGGCATGCGCCATCCGCTCCGTCCATGCCCGGCTGGAGCATCGTCATCGCTGCGGGACTGCTGGTCGGATTCGGAACGCGCCTCGGCAGCGGCTGCACCTCCGGTCACGGCATCTGCGGCATCGCGCGGCTCTCGCCGCGCTCGATCGTCGCGACCCTGACGTTCGTGGCTGTCGGGATGCTTGTCGTCGCGATCACCCGGCACGCGATCTGAGGCAGGCCATGCGAATTCTCTCGGCATTCCTGTGCGGACTGATCTTCGGGCTCGGACTCGTCATCTCGGGCATGACCGATACCGCCAAAGTGCTCGGCTTCCTCGACGTGCTGGCGATTCCAAAAGGCAAATGGGACCCGACGCTCCTGATCGTGATGGCGGCAGCGCTCGCGGTCTCGATGCCGGGGTTCGTGCTGGCAGGGCGCCGCTCACGCCCTCTTCTCGCGGAGGCCGCGGCTTGGCCGACGCGAAAGGACATCGACCGGCCGCTGCTGGCGGGAGCCGCGCTGTTCGGTGCGGGCTGGGGTCTGGTCGGCCTCTGTCCGGGTCCCGCGATTGCCAATCTCGCGACTCTCTCACCGGCCGTGCTGCTGTTCGTCGCTGCGATGACCGCAGGAATGGCGGCGCACGATATCCGGCGGCGTGGGATTGCAAGGCGCGAAGCTGCCGTTGGGGCCGACCGCTGAGGTTGCGCGAGCGCGACTGACTGTCCGCCGTCGAGCGCGAGTGCCCGGGTAAGCTGCCACGCCCGCCTTGGCGACCGCATAGGCCCCAAACGCCTTTCGAGACGGTGAAGCCCAGGATCGAGTAGGCATGACCCCTTCCGACAATAGGTGCCGCCTCGGGTCAAGTGCGAGGCGCGCTTTCCCGGATCATGCCCCAGCTGGGCCGCCGACCTTCAGCCGCGTTGAAGGACGGCGGCGCACCGCGAGTCGCGTCAGCGGAGTTCTTCCCGGCTTAGTTCACTTGAAACGGAATCGCTGATTGTTGTTTTGCTTGATGCACTCGAACTGGATGAGCCTTGCATTGTCGAACAGCGAGCCACCTTCAACATCCAGACATTTGCTTGCGTGAACGCTTCTGATCCGGAAACGGTCTCCTAACGCGGTTAGCAGGAATTTTTGGTTTGTTCGCCCCGTACAGGGAAACTGTATGACCGCCGCTCCGTTGTCGAGCGAAGCCCCCGACACGTCCATGCACATGTCGCTGTGGACAGCCCTGATCTCATGCAAGCCTTTTCCCGTGTCATGGATGTTCCACTTTTGATTGGCGCCCCCACTGCAGGGAAACTGAATGATTTGAGTGCCCGCACTCGTCGATCCTCCAGAGACGTCCAGACATTTGTCACTATGGACCGGCTTGATCTGTGCTCCCCTGAGCTCAATCGCGAAGGTCTGACTGCTCGTGCCTACCAGCGCCAGCACGGCCGCGAACATAAAATAACGCATTGTATACCTCTCAAGGTTGAGCCGTGGAGGCAGCGGAACGTCCTGCACACGGCGGGCCAAAACGAAGTTTCGTATCGATTGGAACGGCGACGTTATGCCGCGGATTCGCAACGAAGTTGGTGATACACCTCACATTCAGAGACAAATTGTCCGTAGGTTCTAGAGTCGTTGAGTGATGTTGGACTGACGAAGATCTAGTCGCCTCGTTTGCGCAATCACTATCCCAGGATGAAGTCATGTCCGCCGCTGGGTTCGCGGTCAGGCAAATCGAAACCCTGCCGGTGCGCGGAAAAGCTACGCTCCAGAGAGCGCGACCGACTGTCCGCCGTCGACCACGACGGTGGTGCCGGCCATGAAGCGTCCGGCGTCGGAGACGAGCAGCAGCAGCACGCCGTCGAGGTCGCCCAACTGGCCAATCCGGCCGGCCGGAATGCTGCGCGTCAGGGCGGCATTGTCCTTCAGGTACTCTTCGTTGATCTCGGTCGCGAAGAAGCCGGGCGCGATGGCGTTCACCCGCACCCCGCGGAACGACAGCTCGAGCGCGAGCGCCCGGGTGAGCTGCACCACGCCGGCCTTGGCGACCGAATAGGCCGCCACGCCCTTGGAGACGTTGAAGCCGAGGATCGAGGCGATGTTGACGATCGCTCCCTGCTTCTTGGCTGCGATCATGCGGCGCGCCGCCTCCTGCGCCCAGTAGTGCACCGCATCGAGATTGGTGCCGAGCACATTGCGCCAGGTCTCTTCCGGCATCTCGTGGACGCGGTCGGCGTGGCCGACACCGGCATTGTTGATCAGGATCGTGACGGTGCCGAAGGCCTTCTCGGCGGCATCGAAGGCGCGCACCATCGCGGCGCGATCGAGGACGTCGGCCTCGACGGCGACCGCCTGCCCGCCCGCGGTCTCGATCTTTTTCCCTAATGCCTCCAGCCGTTCGGCACGCCGCGCCACCAGCACGACCTTCGCGCCGTTCCCGGCGAGCGTTTGCGCAAAATGCGCGCCGAGGCCGCTCGATGCGCCGGTGACCAACGCGACACCGCCGGTGAGATCGAACAGTTCGGATGCTTTCATCGCTACCCTCTTGTGTCCCGGGCGCGGCGTGCGGGACACGCGGCTACCCGCCATACAACAGCCGCGGCAGTGCGGTCGCAAGGGCCGGCGCGAACCACAGCACCACCAGCATGACCAGCTGGATCAGCACGAACGGAATGATCCCGACATAGATGTGCCGCGTCGTGATCTCCGGGGGAGCGGCGCCGCGCAGGAAAAACAGCGTCGGCCCGAGCGGCGGGTGCATGTAGGAGGTCTGCAGGTTCACCGCCATCATGATGCCGAGCCACACCGGGTCGACGCCCGGCATCTGCAACAGCGGCGGCGCGACGATCGGGATCACCACGAAGATGATCTCGAACGCGTCCATCACGAAGCCGAGCAGGAACATCGCGATCATCACGGCAAGGATCGCGCCTGCCGCGCCGCCGGGGAGATTTGCCAGCGCGCGATGCACCATGTCGTCGCCGCCGAGCCCGCGGAACACGAGGCTGAACAGCGTTGCGCCGATCAGGATGGTGAAGATCATCGCGGTGGTCTGGGCGGTCTTCGTGATCGTGGGGACGAGATAGCCGGCGCGGTGCACCTCGCGCAGCGCAAACAGGAGGCCGAATGCGAGCGCCGCCATCACGATCAGCGCGAGCGCGAAGCCGACGCCGTCGCGCAGGTCGAGCAGTGCGCGCAGCAGCATCAGCAGCGCGAAGGCGCCGAGGCAGAGCGCGACGGACCATCGCGCGCGTTCGCTGCGCAACGCGGCGAGCAACACCGCACCGACGGCGCCGACGGCCGCCGCTTCGGTCGGGGTCGCGAGCCCGATCAGGATCGAGCCGAGCACCACGATGATCAGCAGCACCGGCGCGACCAGCGCCTTGAGCACACGCACGAACGCGCCCTCAGTGGGCGCGCTGTCGCGAATCGGCGGCACGGCGGCTGGGCGGCAAACGGCAACGGCGACGATGAAGGCGAGATAGAGCGCCACCAAGGTCAGCCCCGGTACGATCGCACCGGCGAACAAGTCGCTGACCGAGACCGAATCCGGCGCGAAGTTGCCCCTGGCGAGCTGGGCGGCCTGAAACGAATTGTTGAGCTGGTCGCCGAGCAGCACCAGCACGGTCGCGGGCGGCAGGATTTGCGCGAGCGTGGCGGTCGCCGCGACGGTGCCGGCGGCGAGGCGCTTGTCATAGCCCTGGCGCAGCATGGTCGGCAGCGTGATCAGCGCGATGGTCACGACGGTTGCGCCGACCACGCCCTTGGCGGCCGCGAGCAGCACGCCCACCAGCACCACCGAAATGCCCAAGCCCCCGGGCAACGCGCCGAACAGGCGGCCCATGGTTTCCAGCAGATCCTCGGCGATGCGCGATCGCTCGAGCATCACGCCCATGAAGATGAACAGCGGGATCGCGAGCAGCACCGTGTTGGTCATCACGCCGAACATGCGCTGCGGCAGTGCGTAGAGAAGGCCGATGTCCATCGCGCCAATGAAATGCGCCAGCGCCGCGAAGGCGAACGACACGCCGCCGAGCGTGAGCGCGACCGGATACCCGGCGAACAGCAGCGCGCAGACGGCGATCACCATCAGGATGGCGAGGAGCTCAGGGAAAGGCATCAGCGCGGCGCCTTTGCCGCCCTGCGGCGCCCGATGCGAAGCATCGTCAGCATCGCGATCGATTTGATCGCCTGCGAGAGGCCTTGCAGCGCAAGCAGCGCGGCGAAAACCGGAATCAAGGTCTTCAGCAGAAATACCAGCGGAAGGCCGCTGGTTTCGCGCGAGCGCTCAAGGATCGCCCATGAGCGCGCCACGTACGGCCACGAGAAGGCGATGACCGCGATGCAGAACGGCAGCAGCAACAGCAGCGCACCCAGCAGATCGACCCACGCCTTCGCGCGCGGCGACGCATCCGCGTAGAACACGTCGACCCGCACATGGCCGCCCTCTTTCAGCGTCCAGCCCGCCGCGAGCAGGAACAGCGCCGCATGCGCGTAGAGGATCGACTCCTGCAGCCAAATCGAGCCAAGCCCGAGCACATAGCGCAGCAGCACCACCGCAAATCCGATCAGCACCACGCCAAGCGCGCACCACGACGCCGCGCGGCCGATGGCCGTGTTCAACCGGTCGATCCGCTCGCTGAGGGTGGTGAAACGCGCCATTCCCATGCTCTATACTAGCGCAAAACGAGGTTCCGCATGGCGCACGATCACGACGACCACGATCATCATCACGACCATGACCAGGGCTCGGAATTGTCCGAGATGCAGATCCGCGTGCGCGCGCTCGAATCGATCCTCACCGAAAAGGGCTATGTCGATCCCGCCGCGCTCGACCTGCTGATCGAGACCTACGAGACCAAGGTCGGCCCGCACAACGGCGCGCGCGTGATCGCCAAGGCCTGGAGCGATGCGGACTTCCGCCGCCGCCTGCTCGACGACGCGACGCCTGCCATCGCCACCGTCGGCTATGCGGGCCGCCAGGGCGAGCACATCATCGCGCTGGAGAACACGCCGCAGACCCACAACATGGTCGTGTGCACCTTGTGCTCATGCTACCCGTGGCCGGTGCTCGGCCTCCCGCCGGTCTGGTACAAAGCCGCACCGTATAGGGCCAAGGCCGTGATCGATCCGCGCGGCGTGCTCAAGGACTTCGGCGTGGAGTTGTCGGCCGACACAGACATCCGGGTGTGGGATTCGACCGCCGAGCTGCGCTACCTCGTGGTGCCGATGCGGCCCGCCGGAACGGAGGGCTGGAGCGAGGAGAAGCTCGCCGCGCTCGTGACGCGCGACTCGATGATCGGCACCGGCCTGCCCAAGTCGCCCACGGAGGTCCAATGAACGGCGGTCAGGACCTCGGCGGCGCCCAAGGCCATGGCCCGGTCATCCCGGAGCCGAACGAACCGGTGTTTCATGCCGAGTGGGAGAAGCGCGCCTTCGCGCTGACGCTGGCGATGGGAATGCCCGGCGGCTGGAACATCGACATGTCGCGCTTCGCGCGCGAGAACCGGCCGCCCGGCGAATATCTGCGCATGACGTATTACGAGATCTGGTTCGCCGGGCTGCAGGCGCTGACGGCCGAGCGCGGGCTCGTCTCGCCGGAGGAGACCGCCACCGGCCATCCCATCGGGCCGCCGAAGCCGATCGCCCGCACGCTCAAGCCGGAGGATGTCGCAAAAGTACTCTATCGCGGCGGCGCGACCGAGCGCGACACCAACAGCGCGCCGCGCTTTGCGGCGGGCGACCGCGTGCGCGCCAAGAACATGCATCCGAAAACCCACACGCGGCTGCCGCGCTATGTGCGCGGGCACGAAGGCGTGATCGAGAAGGTGCGCGGCTGTCACGTGTTTCCGGATTCGAATTCGCTCGGCCAGGGCGAAAACCCGCAATGGCTCTACACGGTGCGCTTCGAAGGGCGCGAGCTGTGGGGCTCGGACAGCGATCCGGGTGTGAAGGTATCGGTCGATGCGTGGGAGCCGTACCTTGAACCGGCGTGACCTGTCAGTCGATCCCAAGGCCGCGCGCGCGGCCGCAGCCGCGCTGCCGGACCTGCCGCAGGATGCCGAAGGCCCGGTGTTCCGCGAGCCGTGGGAAGCGCAGGCTTTTGCGATGACGCTCGCGCTGCATGAGCGCGGACTGTTCAAGTGGCCCGAATGGGCCGCAGCGCTCGCCGCGGAAATCAAGCGCGCTCAAGGCCAGGGCGACCCCGACACCGGCGAGACCTATTATCGCCACTGGCTCAATGCGCTGGAGCGGCTCGTCGCCGCGAAGGGCGTTACCGACGCCGCCACGCTGGCGCGCTACCAGCATGCCTGGGACCATGCGGCCGACCGCACGCCGCACGGCGAGCCGATCGAGCTACAGCCTACAGATTTTCACGATCACACCTAACCGGGATCACCGCATGACCATCGCCACCGTCGGCGCGGCCAGGATCACGCGCATCGAGGAGACCTACGGCTTCTTCTTCGAGGCGAAGCAGTTCTTCGCCGACTGGCGCGACGAGATCGTGGCCGAGCACATGAGCTGGATGGTGCCGGATCACTACGATCCGAAATCCGGCTTCCTGAAGCTCAGCATCCATTCCTGGCTGCTCGAAATCGGCGGCAAAAAGATCCTGATCGATACCTGCGTCGGCAATCACAAGTCGCGCAAGCACCGCCCGTTCTGGGACCAGCTCAACACGCCCTATGTCGAGCGGCTCGCCGCGGCCGGCGCCAAGCCGGAGGAGATCGACATGGTGATGTGCACGCACCTGCACGTCGACCACGTCGGCTGGAACACGAAGCTCGACAACGGGCGCTGGGTGCCGACCTTCCCGAACGCGAAGTATGTCTGGAGCAAGACCGACTTCGACCACTTCTCAGGCCTCGACCGCGATCCGGAGAAGCCCGCCATCGGCGGCGCGATGCGCGACAGCGTCTACCCGATCGTCGAGGCGGGTCTCGCCCAGATGGTCGACGGCACCGAGACGATCGAGGAGCATTTGTCGCTGACCCCCGCGCCCGGGCATTCGCCGGGCCACGTCCTGATCAATCTCACCTCGCAGGGAAAGCAGGCGTACTTCTCGGGCGACATCATTCACCACGTGATCCAGGTCTATCACCCCACCTGGAACAGCTTCGCCTGCGCCGACCAGCCGAAGGCGCGCGCGTCGCGGCGCATGACGCTGGAAAAATGCGCGGGCTCGGGCGCGCTGCTGCTGCCGCAGCATTTCGGCGCGCCGCACATCTGTCACATCGACGCGAAGGGCGACGGATTTACGCCGCGGTTTGTGTAGTCAGAAATTGCAGCGGCCCATATAGCCGTTCGACACCGGCTGCTCGGCAGCCGAGGGCGGCGTCGCCCGCCCGTCGTAGAAGCTGGCGATCTGGTTGGCGACGCCGAACTGCGTGCCGCCGAGCCGCTTCACGTTGATCAGGCGCAGGATGTTCCACTCGTCGTGCGAGCCGTAACTGAAGGAGACCGAGGCTTTCAGCCCGTAGTAATTGCGGAACGTCGCCTTGCTGACCTTTCCCTGCGCCACCGCCTCGCGGAGTTTGTCGTCCGCCGCATAGCGCTGGTCGAACAACGCGTCGATCTTCTCCATGTCGCCTTCGCCGGTCAGACCGAGCGCGCGGGCGAAATCCGAGGGGCCCGAGAAATAGAAGAAGTCGAAATCCTCGCCGTTGCCGCTCGGCCCTTCCAGCGCGCGCGTCCATTGCAACATGTAGTCGGCGCCGTTCGCGCCGCTCGGCAGCGAGAATTGCGAGTCGCCGGGATTGAGAATCCAGAGCGACTTCTCGCCGAAACGCTTCTCGACGGCTGCCTTGATGTCGGCGGCGGCTTTGACATTGACGCCGAAATAGGCGCCGCCGACGGTCGAGATCGGGATGCTCAGATAGCCAACCGCCTTGCCGGCGCTTTTCTGCTCGGCGATCGCCTGGCGGACCTTGCTGACATTGGTGCCGATCGCGCCCTTGAGGTCCTGCTCGACGCAGTAGCAGATGTTGATGGCGGTGCATTCGGTCGCGCGCACCGCATGCGCGGGTCCGGGCACGACAAACGCCACGGCACACAGCACTGCGCCAAGGCCTGGAATCAGTTTTCGCATCGGGACCTCTCGTGTCGGTACAATCCACCTAACAGTACACTACTTAAGCGTGCTGCAATACGATGACGCGACAGGCGTGCGCACATGCTCCGGGCGCACCCCAACACCCAGCACACGCGCCGGAATGCCGCGCAGGAGCGGCATCGACGCGATCAGCCGCATCGGCCAGGGCGGCTTCGGGCGCGCGCTGCTCGCCAGTGCCGGCGACAGCAGCCGGTTCTGGATCAGCACCTGGATCCGCTGGATCACCCGCACCGGGAATTCGCGGCGCCGCTGCACCGCCGCAAGCTGCGCGCGCGTGACCGCGCCGTTGCGCAGCGGTTCGGCCAGGATGTTCGCGGCCGCGACCGCATCCTGGATCGCCAGATTGATCCCGACCCCGCCGACCGGCGACATCGCATGTGCGGCATCGCCGATGCAGAGCAGGCCCGGCTTGTGCCATTCGCGCAGCCGGTCGATGGCCACGGTCAGCAGCTTCAGGTCATCGAAGCCGCGGATCTCGTCGATGCGGTCGCGCAGGAACGGCGAGAGCGCGAGCACGCGCGCGCGGAACGCGGCCAATCCCTCGCTCGTCACCTTCTCGATGCCGCCCTTCGGGATCACGTAGGCGCACTGCCAGTAGTCGCCGCGGTTGAGCATCACCATCATCTGTCCGGCTTCGAGATGGCCGAAGACCTCGTCGCCGTCGCTCGCGCGCCGCGAGATGCGGAACCAGAGCACGTCGATCGGGACGCCGACATCCTCGACGGCGAGCCCGGCGCGCTCGCGCACCGTGGAATGGCGGCCGTCGCAGCCGATCACGAGGTCGGCACTGATTGCCAGTTCACCGTTCGGCGTCGTCGCCCGCACCCCGGTGACGACCCCATCCGCCGTGATGAGATCGGTGGCTTCGGCCTTCATCGACAGGTGAAAGCCCGGATAGCGCTGCGCGTGCGAGGCGAGGAAGTTGAGAAAGTCCCACTGCGGCATCAGCGCGACGAACTTGCAGCGCGTCGGCACATGGGCAAAGTCGATCATCTGCAGGCGTTCGTCGCCGACCTGGAACGAGAGGCGCGACACCTTCTGGTGCGGCAGCGTCAGGAACTCATCGAGCAGGCCGAGCTCGTGCATGATCTCCAGCGTGGAAGGGTGCACGGTGTCGCCGCGGAAATCGCGCAGGAAGTCGGCGTGCTTCTCGAGCACCGTGACATCGATGCCGGCGCGCGCGAGCAGAAGGGCGAGCATCATCCCGGCGGGCCCGCCGCCCACAATGCAGCAGCGGGTCTGCGGCATCCGAGCCTCCTCCCGGTGGATCAGGCGATCCCGACCATCCGCTCGTTCACCATATAGCCGGCGAGCAGCGCAATGCCGAACAGCAGGACAAAGACAGCGGCCGCGACCTCGATGCCGCGCAGCGCCAGCGTCCCGTAGCCGGTGCGCGTCGCGGCGAAGCGGGCGGCAAGACCGGTGGCCATCACGGTCAGTGTCGCGATGACCGCGACCGTGATGGCGGTGCCGAGCCCCATCACGAGGGTGGCGGCGATCCCGGCCCAGAAGATGCCCTGCGCCAGCGCGAACACCAGCACCAAGATCGCGCCCGAGCACGGTCGCAGGCCGACGGCGAAGATCGCCATCAGGCCACGCTTCCAGCCGCCCGGGCCGGCGAGCTGGTCCGGCGTCGGCCCATGCGAATGGCCGCAGTGCTCGTCATGCACGTGGCCCGCCTCGCCATGCGCCGGATTTCCGTGCGCGTGATCATGGTGATGCGCGTGGTCGGGATGGTGTCCATGATCGTGCGCGTGGTCGTGATGATGCGCATGCGCGGCCGTCGCGGCAGCGCCGACGCTCTTCGGCGCGCGCAGCAGCGCCCATTCGGCGAGGAACCCCCTCCCCTTCGTGTAGAGAAGCTGCGCACCCATCAGCGCGATCAGCGCGTAGCTCGCGATCTCGATCCACCACACGGCGGTGCTCATCGTCTTGGCGGTCGCGCCGAGCAGGGCCGCCGCGATCCCGACCACGGCGATTGCGACCAGCGCCTGGACCAGCGCGGAGGCGAACGAGAGCACGATGCCGCGCTTCCAGGTTTCCTCGTTGGCGACGAGGTAGGACGAGATCACCGCCTTGCCGTGACCCGGCCCTGCGGCGTGGAAAATTCCGTAGGCGAAGGAGAGGCCCATCAGGAGCCACGCGGCGCTGCCGTCGGTCTTGGCGTTGCGGATCGCGCCGGAGAGCAGCCGGTAGAACTCGGCCTGCTTGGCGAGGAGCCATCCGGTGATGCCTGCGGGCGGAGGCGCCGGGGGCGGCGCACCCTTCGGCGCGCCGAACGGATTTTGCGCAAGTGCATCGGCCGCGCCGATGAGCAGAGCCACGCCGACCAGCGCGAAGACGATCAGTTGTGCCTTGCGCCCTCCGGCCAAGGTCGTCACGGACATTTCACCGCTATCTTGTTGGCGAATTGCGCGCCGAAATTGCTTGCCGCGCTGCCGCTGTTGAAGAAGGCCTCGCCGGGCTGGCCCTTGGCGGCGGGCTGGCCGCCCTCACCCGGGCGCAGCACCGCGAGCTGACAGGCCGCCGGCGCATTCGTGAGCTTCACCGGATCCTTCTGGGCGAACGAGAAATCGACGAAATAGCTCGGATCGTACATCTCGACGCTGAGATTCTGCGCCTTCGCGGGCGCCTTGAACGGCAAGGTGAAGTGCAGCGTTAAGAGCCCGTCGGTGAATTCGAGCCAGTAGTCGACCGGCTGGTTGAGCTCGGTCTTCTTGCCATCGACTTGCGCGACCGTGAAGTAATCGAAGTCCTTGAGCGATTCGACGTTCACCTGCGCGAGCGGCGCGAGCTCCTCGCGCGTGAACTTGCCCTTCTCCTTGCTCGCGAGCCCCTGCGTCGCGAAGGTCGAGAACATGTCGTCGAAGGACCAGGCGTGGCGCACGCCGGTCACGCTGCCGTCGGCGGCGTAGACGAGCTCGCTCTTCATCGTGATCCAGACGTGCGGATGGGCGCGGGCGGCGGTCGCGGCCAACACCACGAGCGCGGCAACAAGCAGGAAGCGAAGAAGGTGGGTCATGCGTCGGGCCATGCGCTCTCTGAGCGGAGCGGCCGGACCATAGCACCGACTGGGGCGGAAAGGAGGCCACTTCCTTGTGAGCGGAAGGCGCATGCAACTCTTTCGCTTGGCGCGAGTTTCACACCCGAACCAGGAGGATTTTCATGGCCAATTCGAGCTTCGAGACATTCAAGCAGGGCGGCGAGGCGATCGATGACGCCGCCAGGAAAACCGGCCAGCAGGCCGAGGGGGTCTACGAGCAGGCGAAGAATACCGCTTCGGACGCGTATGACAGCGCGGCCGGATACGCCGGCGACGCGGTTGCCCGCGTGCAGGATAGCGCCTCCGAGCTCGACGATATGGTGAGCGAGCAGGTCGGCCGCCATCCCAAGGCCATGGTGGCGCTCGGGATCGGTGTCGGCTTTGCGCTCGGGCTGCTGTTCGCCTCATCGCGCAAGAGCGAGCCGAGCTGGCGCGACTACGCGCGCTGGAGCTAGGGTCTGCTGATAAGCCGACTAACCCAGGCTTTGGTCCACACAGTCCTCGTAGGCATGCAGCCTTGAAACGAAGCTGCCCGACTTCAGGCTGTCCGCGAGCCGCGTGAACCCCGCCCGTGAGACCTCAGGGGAACGCGCCCAAAGGTTCGCATCCCGGTAGCGTTGAAGCGAACTGGCCAGCAGCTCGCCGGAAACGTCTGGATAGTACGACTTGACCGCATCGGCCAACTCCGCGCCGCTATGCTCCGCGACCCAGGTCAGGGTGCGGCGCGTGGCCCGCACCATGGCGTCGAAGGCCGCGCGGTTTCGGCGAATGCTGTCCCGGCTAGCGAGGAACGTGGTGTAGACAGTTGGCCCGCGAGAATTCGCCGCGTAGAGCACCTCGCCGGCGCCGGTCCTGGTCGCCATCGATACGTACGGCTCAAACAGCTGCGCCACGTCCAGTTCGCCTCGGCGCAGTGCCTCCAGATTGTCCGCCATCGTCCGGCCGGTCAGGCGATTGGTCTTGTCCGGATCGATGTCCGCAAGCCGCAGGTCATGCTGGAGGCAGAGCCACGGCGTCGGCACCTCCGAGACGGTCCCGAGCTTGAGCCGGAGAAGATCGGCGAGCCGAAATGTAGCAGCAGCGGTCTTGCCAACCAGAAAGAACGGATCGCGCGCCGCGACCTCGCAAAAGCAGACCATCGGCGAATTCGGGTTCTCGTCGTGAGCCTTCATGACCCGCATTGGCCCACCCCAGGAGATGTCAATCGATCCATCGAGCAGACCCGCAGCGGCGGCCGCGGGTGCCGGAGAATCGAGCAGCTCTACCTCCACCCCTTCGGTGGCGTAGTATCCGAGCGCGTGCGTGGCATAGAATGGCGCATAGAACACCGCGCGAAAATTTTCCGAGAGCTTGACGTGCATGGGCACTCCGGGCGTACGGCGACGAAAAGCTCCGGCAAGTCAAAGGAGCGGCAGTTGAGAAGCTTGCCAAGATTTCTGCTCATTGTCGCGGCGTTTGTGATCGCTTGGGTCCATGCCTCCCATGCGCAGGCAAACTACCCGAACCGCGCAATCCAGCTCGTCGTCACTGTCCCGCCGGGCGGCGCCGCCGACAACATCGCGCGAGTCATTGGGGCGAAGCTCGCCGATGCGTTGGGTCAGCCCGTCATCATCAACAATCGAGGCGGGGCCGGTGGCACCACTGCCGCCGCGCAGGTCGCGAAGTCCGACCCCGACGGATACACGTTGCTGCTGAATACGATCGCGACCCACGGCATCGGGCCGCACCTTTATCCAAACCTCCCGTACGATCCGGTGAAGGACTTCGAGCCGGTTATCCTGGTCGCGAAACTGCCGCTGATCATGGCGATCAACGCGGATGTCCCCGCCCGGAACGTGCAAGAGGTGATCGCGCTGGCGAAGGCGAAGCCGGGCGAACTCACGTTTTCCTCCTCCGGCAGCGGTGGTGCGCCGCACCTCGGGGGTGAGTTATTCAAGAACCTCACCAAAACGGACATACAGCACGTCCCTTACCGGGGCAGCGGACCCGCGGTCATCGATCTCATCGCCGGGCGCATCACGATGATGTTCGACGCCACCCCCTCGCTGTTGCCTTTCATCCAAACGGGCAAGCTCCGCCCGATCGCGGCCGCGAGCCCGCAGCGGCATCGCCTGCTCCCGGACGTTCCCTCATTCGCGGAGCTCGGCTATCCCGCGATGGATATCGCACTGTGGTACGGCGTTGCGGTTCCGGGCGGCACGCCGGCGCCGATCGTGCAGCGGCTCAATGCCGAGTTCGTCAAGATTCTCCAGATGCCAGATGTTCGCAGGAATCTGTCCGAGCAAGGCGCCGACCTCCAGGGCGGCAGCGCGGAAGACTTCGGCACCTTCATGCGCAACGAATCCGCTCGCTGGAGCGTGGTGGTGAAGCAAGCAGGCATCAAGCCGGAGTGACGGACGCCCCATGAGTGGCGTCTAAACGCCCGCCGCCCCGCCGTCGGCGCGCGGGTCGTGCACCCCTTCGAGCGAGCCGTCCGGATGCAGCACGACCGCGCCCGCATGGCCCATGGTGTCCGAGTACGCCTCGCCCAGGACTTCGACATCGTGACCGGCGGACAACAGCCGGTCGATCAGCCCTTCGTCGAAGCGAGACTCGAGCCGCAAATTCGTGTGCGGCGAGCCCCAGGTGCGGCCGAGCAGCCAGCGCGGCCGGTCGATGGCTTCCTCCAGCGGCTCTCGATAGAGCACGTGGCGGCTGAACAGCGCAGCTTGCGTCTGCGGCTGTCCGTCGCCGCCCATCGCGCCGTAGGCCATGACGCGCCGGTCGCTCAAGCTCGCGAGGGCCGGGTTCAGCGTGTGGAACGGCTGACGGCCGGGCTGCAGGAGGTTCACGGCGCCGCGCTCCAGCGAGAAGCTTAGCCCCCGGTTCTGCATCAGCACGCCGGTCGCGGGGAGCACGACGCCTGAGCCGAACTCCCAATAGAGCGATTGGATGAACGAGACGACGAGGCCTGACGCGTCGGCCGCGCCCATCCAGATCGTGTCGCCTGCGCCCGAAGGTGCGGGCCACTGGGCGGCCTTGCGGCGGTCGATCTTGGCGGCCTCGGCATCGAGGAAGGCCTTGTCGAGATAGCGCGTCAGCGGCTGGGTGATCCGCTCCGGATCGTTGATCACGCGATCGCGCACCAGAAACGCCCGCTTGGTCGCCTCGACGATCCCGTGCACGTGATCGAAGCTCTCGGCCTCGGTGACGCGCAGCCGCTCGAACAGCGCGAGGATGATCAGCGAGGCGAGACCCTGGGTGGGCGGCGGGGTGTTGTAGAGCGTGCCGGCCTCGAGCCCGACCGAGAGCGGCTCGGCGACCTTGGCCTCGTAGCGTTCCAGATCCGCACGGGTCACCGGCGCGCCGATGCGCTCCAGGTCGGCCGCGATCTCGCGCCCGACATCGCCGCGATAGAAATCGGAGAGGCCCGCATTGGCGAGCTGGTCGAGCGTGGCAGCAAGCGCCTTCTGCCTCAGCGTCGCACCCTCGGCCGGCGGCTTTCCATCAATCAGGAAGGTATCGGCAAAGCCGGGCGCGTCGCGGCATTCGGCAAGCTTCTCGGCGCTGAGCCGCGCCTGACTGCGCGTCACCGTGTAGCCCTCCCGCGCGTGGGTCATCGCGGGCCCGAGCAGCACATCGAGCGGCAGCTTGCCGCCGTAGGCCTCGGCGGCTTGCAGCGCGCGTATCCAGGTGGCGACCGCGCCCGGCACGGTC
>JBAVXH010000418.1:0-47475 GCA_049698215.1 Xanthobacteraceae bacterium
CGAGCGGATCGAGCACGCGGCGCTGCGGGCGCGAGCGCAACGAGGCATCGCCGTCGAACGTTGCGGTGATCGGGCAGCCCGCAACCGCCCCGAGCACCAGGCGGCAGCCGGTTCCCGAATTGCCGAAATCGAGCGGGGCTGCCGGCTCGGCAAACCCCGACACGCCCACCCCGTGGGTGCGCCAGGCGCCCTCCCCGGTCCGCTTCACGGTTGCGCCGAGGGCCTGCATGGCCCGGCCGGTGTTGATCACGTCCTCGCCTTCCAGCAGGCCGGTGATCCGCGTTTCCCCTACCGTCAGCGCGCCCAGGATCAAGGCGCGGTGAGAGATCGATTTGTCGCCGGGCACGCGGACACGGCCCCGGAGGGCTCCAGAGCGGCGGGCGGCGAGGGGGACCTGGCTGTTCACGACTTTTTCCTGCCCCGTTGGTGCGCCGCGTCATAGCACGGGCGCGACGCCTGCGGGGAGCCGCTCGAACCCCCCAAAAACCTGGCTTCGGCGCTTGACACAGGGACAGCGAGGGGCCAAGTCAAGCGCCGCTTTTCAAACAATTCCGAGGATTCCCGGTGGCTAAAGCCGAGCTTGGTACCAAGCGCGTCTGTCCGACAACAGGCCGCAAATTTTACGATCTCAACAAGGATCCGGTGATTTCGCCGTACACCGGCGAGATCGTACCCATCGCCGTGCTCCCGACCTCACGACGCTCCGCGCCCGTGGCGCCGGTTGCTCCGCTCGCGCCCGAAGTCGAGGCGCCGGAGCCCGCCGATGTCGAACTCGTTCCGCTCGAAGAGGCTGACGCCGAGGCCGAAGGTGCCAAGAAAGAGCCGCTCGCCGAAGGCGAGGAAGAGGAGGTCGAGGTTGCCGATGGCGCCGAGGACGATACCTTCCTCGAGACCGATGAGGACGAAGGCGACGACGTGTCCGACATCGTTGGCGGCGAGCGCGAGGACGAGGAGGATACTTGAGCGGTGGCGGCTTTCGTGGTCTCACGAGAGCCGCTGCACGATTAGGGCGCGGATGTCCCGACACCGCGCTTCGGATGGGGCCATAGCTCAGTTGGGAGAGCGCTTGAATGGCATTCAAGAGGTCGGGGGTTCGACTCCCCCTGGCTCCACCAAATTCCCTTCTAAGGCGTTGATTTCTAAAGATTGTTTTCCGACCCTTCCCATCCTACCCCAGCCCGTGCCCTGTTGACGGTGTTGCGCTGGCCTGAGCGCGCCAGCCGCCGTAACATGGTCCTCTATTGGGGCTAGGAGCCGCGCCTATGCGTCTTCGGATCGCACTCACTGCCCATCCCCTGTCTCGCGCCCGCCGTCGCCTCTGCGGCTTGCGGCTCTCGCGGCGGGGCGGGCCATCGCAGACCGAACGGCAAGATGTGTCGGTTGGGAGTCGATCGCGCTTAATGGAAGAGGGGCACCAACGTGCGAAGACCAAATGGACCATGCGAGCACCATGATTAGGGTCATCCTCACGTCAACGCTGACCGTCTGTCTGTTGGCGACCGCAGCAGACGCTGCCGGAAAGCTAAAGACAAAAAAGTTTCAAAAATCCGGCCCGGAGTGGTGTACAGCCGAAGCAAAACCAACGTCCGCTGTCCGCATCCTCGCCCAAACTATTCCACCGCATGGCGGATCAGCGGTCGCATGGGTGTGGGGAGGTCAGCAGAAGCCTCTGCCGCGGCGAGTGTGGTGTTTGGTCAGTGACGATGACAGAAATGTGGGGCAATGCGTTGGCGGCGGAAGCGCAAGTTGCGGACACGGCTTAGATTATATTGATCGCTCTGTTGCAGCGGATTTCTGGCACGAAGGGCATTGGGCTCTTGCGATAATCAATCAGACCGGAAACACACCGGGGCCGTTTCCCTCCCACGGCAAGTGGATCAATGTAGAAGTTTGGGCGGACTAGCAAGGATGGGGTAGCGAGCTTGGGGCTCACCGTCGCCCCGGCTTCTTGTCTGTTTGCTTGATCTCGACTTCATGTCCGTTGCGGCGGAGACTCTTCGCCTCCTTCTCGGCGGCTTCGTTGGCCATGGCGCGTGTCGGATAGCGTCCATAGTACGCGCCGTTGGCGCGCTTGACGCTGTAGGCATCTCCGAGCGGACCACCGTGAGCGTGATGCGCATCAACCGCCCAACGCGCTCTTCACCGATCGCACCTGTTCCGGATAGCCGCCGGGCGTGGCCCGCAACTCGCAAGCACCCTCGCAGCGATCACGCTTGCTGCCGCACGGAAGAAGGTAGTCCGGCAGCACAAGAATGTTGTGATCGCGTCCGAAGGAATCGATCAAATCAGCGACAGTGTAGACGGCCGACGCGCGACAGTTCACG
This sequence comes from Xanthobacteraceae bacterium, assembly GCA_049698215.1. Lineage (GTDB taxonomy): Bacteria > Pseudomonadota > Alphaproteobacteria > Rhizobiales > Xanthobacteraceae > PALSA-894. Next base: position 2,325 of record JBAVXH010000418.1, read on the forward strand.
CATGACAGGGTGAGCCGTTCAACACCGCACCGATCAAGACGCAAGCTCGCGTCGGCATGGTTCTCCGGCAACCGTTCCTGCCGCGAGCGCCGGGCGCGGATCATCAAGCACCGCCTGCCACCACGCTTCGTTGTCCAGTGGGTCGCGATCCATCCAAGGACCGGACCTTCGCCGCAACGGTGCGAGCGCGCGCAGCAAGCTATCCGCGACGCTGCGGCTATGAACGCGCTGGATATTGTCGGTGCGCAGCCGACGCGGCGGCGGGTGCGGCATCGGCGGATTCCGCGCCGGACTCGCGGGATGGCAAGCCGCTAGGGATGGTGCTTCTCAAGCTTGGAGGGGTGAGGCCGCGAGCGGAGAATCGGGTATAGATGCCCCCAAACGGAGCCTGCACGATGGACCGTGCACACAGGGAAGCAAACCGTGAAAGTGGAGAACGCCAAAGCAGAGAAATATGAGGCGTTTCCCTCAATAACTTTTAGCCGCCGTCGCCTACAGAGCGCGATCTCTATACGCACTCCCTCACTATCAATGGCGAACGCTATTCATTCCAAGCCTCCGGCTGGCGGCAGAGAGTCTTCAAAAGCGACACGGTTTCCTTTGAATGGGAAATGGATAAGACAGGTCGATACCGCAACATCTATCGCAAGACGATGGTGGTTCGTGACAAGAGCGGTGCCGTGGTTGATCGACCGAAGCCGCCGAAGGGCCGACCGCAACCAAAACCTAAGAAGGCAAAGCGTCGGCTGCTGAAACACGTGCCGATCGGGAAGCGGCCATGAGCATATCAATCGGATGACCAATGAGTTGGATAGCGCTGATTGTCGGATTGATTGTGATCGCCGCGTTTGTGCCAACGATAATCGGTGTCTTCAAACCTGTTTTGCTCGCCAAGGGCGTCATAAGGGAGCGACTGAAAGCATTGTCGATTGATCCAAGCACGTTCTCAGAAGCGTGCCTTTCAGAGTTGAGCGAATCTACCGTCCGAACCGCGAAAATTTTGGCGAGGGTGAACCCGGAGCCGTGGCGATCTTTCTTGAGAAAGAATGCAGAGCTTACGGCATGGACGGTTTACGCGATCGTCATAGGAGAGAAAGACTACACGGCGAAGGACATCAAAGCGAAAGCCGTTGAAGGGACCGCGCCGGTTGAATGGCAGATATTAGCCAAGCATGATCCTAAGCGCTTCGGTCTTGATAGCCTCGAAATGTTGCAATCGACAAATCAGATTTTGCGCGGTGTACCTTGAGCATTGGCGAAGTCTTGAAGGGCTACCTGAATCAATCGGCGCACGTAGCCAATGACTATCGTCATTGCTTCCAACACATTGCGATCCTGCGGATGTACCAAACGTGCGAGCGAAAATTCGGTGACAACTGGCTCTATGGCCAGCAAGACGCAATCGCGGTGGGGGCGATCCTACAGCTTTCTCTAGTCATCCGAAGACTCTTCGAGAACTTGAACTTGGGGGACTATAGGGGGTGGAAACCCGTCCGCTTTCTCAAGCCCTCAGATAGCCCTGAACAAATTTATGAGGAAGTTGATAGCTCACGCCTTTACAAGCTCAGCAGCAAGATTGCTCATAGTCGAAGACTGTTCGTGTACGGGTAATATTTTCACGTCGTCACCTTGCTGGGGAAAGATCAATTCCCGGCCGCATGGAAAACACACGCGGATCACTCTTCGCGAATCGTCATCGGTGAATCGAGCGAAGATGGAAGGTTTATGCTTTTCCTCGCTGATTTTCTGGATGAGTGCGACAAGTTTCTTGCTCACGTCGCGGCGTCAAAGCCATTCGGTATGGACTTGAAACCGCCCGGCCGCGTTTCGTGACAAAGCGACTAGGTGGGTTCAAATTGACCAAGGAAGTATCCGTCAACCGCGCTTAGCTTTCCTCGCCATAGCGCAGCGCGCACGGGCATTGTCCGGAGGCGCGCCGCCCGTGCCCAGAGGGTGAGGGGCACGGACGCCGCTGGCCGGCGAGGTGGCCGGTCACGAGCCCTGCAGCCCGCTCTCCGGGACATGATGTCTGCCGATCACGTCATCGAGCGAGACGGCCCGCTCGAGCCCACCGATCTTGGCGGCCAGACCGTCGGCCCGCAGAAGATCCCGGACCCGGCCACGTGCACCCACGATCTGAAGCGCGATGCCGCGCGCCACGAGGTTGTCGTGCAGCGCATTCAGCATGCGGGCGCCCGCAAGATCGAGATGGGGTGAGGCAGAGAGATCGCAGAGCACCGCACGGATCTTCGGTCCATCCGTCAGCACCCTCGCCATGACAGTCTCGAAGATCGAGCTGGCATTCACGTAGAGCAGCGACGCCTCGGGGCGGAAGGCGATCAGATTCGTAAGCGGCTCGTTCTCCGGATGACGGGCAAGGTCCGAATAGCTGTTGGTTCCCGGAACGCGGCCCAGGAAGGCTACGTGCGGCCGCGATGCGCGCGCGAGCAGCAACAGGATCGAGGCGATCGCCGCGAGCAGAATGCCCTGCAGGATCCCGAGCGCCAGCACACCCACGATGGCGATCGTGGCGGCGTAGAAGTCGATCCGGCTTACCCGCCACATGTGCAAGAGCCCGCGGAAATCGAACAAGCCGAGGATCGCCGTGAGCACCACGGCGGCGAGGACCGCCTTCGGCAGGTTTTCCAGGAGGCCGGTCAGGAACAGCAGGCACAACGCGAGCGTGATCGAGGCAAAGACAAGGGCGAGCGGGGTACGGGCACCAGCTTTGTCATTGACGGCGGATTGCGAGAGGCCGCCCGCCACCGGGTAGCCTTGCCCGAGCGCCGCGAAGAGGTTGGCCGCGCCGAGGCCGAGAAACTCCTGGCGCGGATCAAGGTCGTAGCCGTGCTTCGCCGCGAAGGTGCGCGCGGCCGAGACGCCCTCAATGTAAGCCAGCAACAGACAACCCCCTGCCAGCGGCAGAATTCCTTCGACGTCGCGCAACCGCAGCGGCGGGGCTGCCAGTGTGGGAAGGCCCTCCGGAATGTGTCCAGTCACCGGTACGCCGAGCTGTGGCAGGCCGAGCGCCGTGGTCAGCAGGATCGCAAGCGCCACGACGGCGAGCGCGACCGGGCGTCCGGGAAGCAGGCGCTCGCCGAGCAGGAGTAGCGCGAGCGCGATCAGGCCAACCGCAAGCACGACAAGCTGCATATCCCCCAGTTGCCCGAGCAGCAGGTAGACGCGCTCGAAGAAATTGTGACCGCCGCCGTCGACGCCGAACAGTTTCGGCAACTGCGTCATCGCGATTGTCAGTCCCGCGCCAATCTTGAAGCCGACCAGGATGCTGTCGCTGATCAGCGTTACCAACACACTCAGCCGGAACAGCCAGGCAAGCAGGCAAAGGCCCGCAACGGTGAAGGCCGCAAGGCTCGCGATCTGCACGTAGCGCTGCGCATCGCCTTCCGCCATGACGCCGACGCTTGCGGCGATCATGAGTGAGATCGCCGATGTGGGCCCGATCGCAACCTGGCGCGAGGAGCCGAGCAGCGCGTATCCGAGCCCGCCCAGCAGATAGCCGTAGATGCCGATCTGAGGAGGCAGACCGGCGAGCGCCGCATAGGCCAGTGAGACCGGAATCGCGTAGGCCGCGAGCGTGACGCCGGCGACGACATCGCCGGGTAACCACGCGCTCTGATAGCCGCCGAGCCAGCGCACAGGCGGAAGCCACGACCACGCCCCGGCCGCGCCTGGTTCGGTGGGCTCCTCGTCGTCTCGAGAGCTCTTCTGGTTATCAGCAACGGGCGGGGATTGGTTGCTCATCAATGCCGCCTTTGAGAGCAGTCGTCCTAACCTACCAGTGACACAAGGCCCTGCGCGAAGGCGCTACACTTAGGTCCAGTACGCTAAACGAATGAATAGTGGTGCGCCGGGGACTGTGATCGCATCGTCGCCGTCAGTATCGGCCAAATCGACCGCGTCCAGCCCAGCATTCGTCACGATACATTCGGACAATCGCGCTATCTGCTCGAACGGCTTCATCTTCACAATCAACACAAGTCATATGACGGACATGGCACGGACAACAGCAACCGCAGACGTCACGACTCGTGACCCGGACGCGCAGAAGAAGTCATCAATTCCCGACGTCAAGGCAAAGCTGCTCGAAGGCAAGCGAGGCCTCGTCGTCGGCATCGCGAATAAAGATTCGATCGCCTGGGGCTGCGCCAAGGCGTTCCGCGCCTTCGGCGCGGAGGTTGCGGTTACCTATCTGAATGAGAAGGCAAAGAAGTTCGTCGAACCGCTCGCTCAGGAGCTAGAGGCGCAGATCGTCATGCCGCTCGACACGCGGGTGCCGGGCCAGATGGAAGCGGTGTTCGAAACGATTTCCGATAAATGGGGCAACCTGGATTTTCTGGTGCATTCCATCGCGTTCTCGCCAAAGGAAGCGCTGCACGGGCGCGTCGTCGACGTGGGTCAGGAGGGCTTCGCGCAGACGATGGACGTATCGTGCTGGACGTTCATCCGCATGGCCCATCTGGCCGAGCCCCTGATGCGCAATGGCGGCACCATTTTCACGATGACCTATTACGGCAGCCAGATGGTCGTGAAGAACTACAACATCATGGGCGTCGCCAAGGCGGCCCTTGAGTGCGCCGTACGCTACATCGCGGCAGAACTCGGGCCGAAAGGCATCCGCGTGCATGCGATTTCGCCGGGGCCGCTCGCCACGAGGGCAGCGTCAGGCATTCCCGAGTTTGATGCCCTACTCGACAAGGCAAGGGCGCAGGCGCCCACCCGGAGCCTCGTCAGCATCGATGACGTGGGCGCCGCGACCGCGTTCCTTGCGCATGACGCCGCACGGCTCATCACCGGCGAAACGCTCTACATCGACGGCGGCTACCATATTATCGATTAAGCGCTGTGCGGCACGCGCGAGTTGCGGCCTCAGGGCGGTCAGCTCGCCCGGACGACCCGAGGCTTGGCGGGGCTCTCGCCAAGGCGGCTTTTTCGCGAGCCTTCCGCCTCGTCAACTCCAAACAAACGCGCGATCTGAGCAAGCCTCTCCTCGCCGTCGGCAGACAGGCTGCCGCTCGCGCCAAGGATCTGCTTGATCAGCGCGAAGGCCTGCTGCCGGGTTTCCCGATCGTCGGGGAGCATCCTGGGAATCGCCGCGAGAGCGGCGCCCTGGTCGATCACCAGCATGTAGAACTGGTCCCGGACCATGGCCTTGAAATCCGCAAGCGACACTTCGCTGTGCGCTTCGCGCAGGCGGCGTGCCATCTCGAACCCGCGCTCATCCACCGAGCCACGCGACATTCCCGCGTAGAGAAGTCCGCGGATGACGGCCTCGCGCACTCCGCCCTCCGGAATACGTATCTTGAGTTCGGCGATCCGCTGCTCGATCAGTCGCTGATGCAGCGGAGTCCTGGTCGCCTTGCAGGCCGAATGCGGTGCCGCCGGATCGATGCCGAGCGCTGCCTGGAGCGCGGGCTGGCCGTAGACTGTGAGGAACGTTCGCTCGGCGGCCTTTTCGCTGAGATCGCGCCAGGCATCGAGCGACTTCACGATCTGCTCGGAAACCTGCTCCTGCGCCGCAAGGAACGGATTGTCCTTGCTCGCTGGCTGTCTGTCCTTGCGAACATTCTCTGCAAGCCCCGCGACCATGCGCATCCAGGGATTGGCCTCGGAAAACATCTCGTACGACAGCCGCAGGGGGTGCATTTTTTGCATCCATTCGGCGGCAGCCGGATTCGACAGCGCGCGGACTGTCGGCTGAACAAACGTGCGATAGAGATTCAAATTGACTTCCGACAAACGCGCCGCTGCGGCAAAGCGCCGATCGTCTTGCGCATCGTTTCCGCCCATCGTGGCGATATCGTCGAGCGTCCGTGCTTCGCAGCGCATCACCCACTTTCCGGTCACGAGATCGGCGCCCGAGGTGCTGTCGGACATCTCCTCGAAAATCGCCTCGTACAAGCCGGGTGGAAGCGTATCGATCAGGTCGATGTTGCTCGAAAATTCGCCGTGCTCCTTCTTCGCAACGCCCGCTGAGACGAAGATGCCGAGATGTCCAATCGATTCGTGCACGGTGTAGACAATGGTCTGACCGTATGAGCGAATCTGGTCGACGTTTTCGTACAGATCACGAATCCAGCCCAGAGCCTGCTGTGGCGGCGTGACATTGTCACCCTTTGAGCAGAAGACCACGATTGGGGATCGAATGTTGCGCAGATCGATCTGCCTGCCATCCGAGGTCTTGATCAGCCCGGCTGCCAGCTTGTTGCCGACGAACAACTCATCGACGATGAACTGGATTTCCTCCGCATTGAGATTGACGTGGCCGCCCCACCAGCGCTCGAAGCCCAGATAGCGCTGCGCCTCCGTGTCGATCTTGGAGTACAGATTGTACTGCTTGGTCCACAGCGTGTTGGCGGGATTCTGGCTCTCGAAATTCTGCACCAGCCAGGCGCCGTCGAACTTGCCCGCGCCGAGATCGCCGGTCATTGCGGTGAGCCAGCTGCCCCCGAGCAGGCCGCCCGAGTAGCGCATCGGGTACTTGCCGTGCACGCCTTCCCAGTAGGAGAGCGGCGAGCCCGCGACGATGATCGGGCCGAACAGCTCGGGCCGGATCGCCGCCAGCATCATGATCGCCCAGCCGGCCTGACAGTTGCCGATGACGCAGGGCTTGCCGTCGGCGTTCGGATGCAAGGCGATGACCTTTTCAACGAAGATCGCTTCGGCGCGGGCGATGTCCTCGATGGTCTGGCCGGGCATCGGCTCGGGAAAGAAACCGACGAAGTAGCAGGGATGGCCGGCGTTGAGAGCCACGCCGATCTCGCTGTCGGCCTTGAATCCGCCGATGCCAGGGCCGTGTCCGGCGCGCGGGTCGACGATGACGAAAGGACGACGCCGCATGTCGATTTTGACGCCCTGCGGCGGGATGATCCGGACCAGGAGATAATTGACCGGCCGTTCGAAATTCCGGCCGTCGAGCACAAGCTCGGCCGCATACTCGAGGACGTGCGGAACAGTCTGTTCCTGTTGCGCTTTGAATTGGTTGCCGCGCTGGCGCATCACATCCCAGAACAGGATCGTGCGCTCGGCAGCGTCGCGCATGTACTCGAGCCCAAGTGCGAATGGATTGGCGGGCAACACGGGCTCGGTGTCGATTGCTTCAGGCTTCGGTCTGAATTGCATGACGCCCGTCCCCGCTGCTTGCCGCTGCCACCGGTCCTGGCAGTATCGCCGGAACCCGGGGCGACCGTCGTCGGCCGATTGCGGCGCACGAGTTCTCGCGCCGCCCGCCGTCGTATTGAAGCAAGCAAGAGGCTCTCCCCCTGATCCCTTCGGATGACCAACCTGTTCGCATGAATAGTGTACTGGCGCGTGACATCCACGTGACAGTTCCGAGCCGATCGATTGCTGCCGTTCCTGCAGTTGGTCCCCCTCGCCACCCGCTCCAGGCAGACCTCCATGAAAAAGCCGAAGGACAAGTCCGAGAAGAACGGCAAAATGGAGCGCAAGGCCTACGAAAAGGCGCTGCAGAAACTTCAGGTCGAGCTCTGCTACGTCCAGGAGTGGGTCAAGGCGAAAGGCCTGAGAGTCATCATTGTCTTCGAAGGACGCGACGCCGCCGGCAAGGGCGGCACCATCAAGGCCCTCACGGAACGCGTCAGCCCGCGCGTGTTTCGTGTTGTGGCGCTTCCCGCTCCGACGGAGCGGCAAAAATCGCAGATGTACATGCAGCGCTATGTCCCATATTTCCCCGCCGCCGGGGAAATCATCATCTTCGATCGCAGCTGGTATAACCGCGCCGGCGTCGAGAGAGTCATGGGGTTCGTCGAGCAACGCGATTACGAACGGTTCTTGAAGCTTTGTCCCACGTTCGAACACTACATGGTCGAAACTGGCATCGTCCTGATCAAAGTCTGGCTCGAGGTCGGCAAGAAGGAACAGGAGAAACGGTTCGCCGCGCGCATCGACGATCCAATGCGGCAATGGAAGCTCAGCCCGATGGATGTCGAATCCTTTACGCGCTGGGATGATTACTCGAAGGCGCGCGATGCGATGTTCAAGGCGACCGACACCAAGGAAGCGCCCTGGCACATCGTTCGCTCAGACGACAAGCGCAAAGCGCGCCTGAATATCATCTCGCATATTCTCGACGCGATCCCGCACAAGAAGGTCAAACGGCAGAAGGTGAAACTCCCCGGCCGGCCGGAGCAGGGCCGGTATGACGATCAGGCCGGCCTCAAGGACAGGCGCTTTGTGATGGCGCGATACTGAGCGGTCAGACGAGCGGATCGAATCCGACCGTTAGCGTGTTACAGGGCGGCTTTCGCCGCGGGGCCGGGCTCAGCTCCATTTCAGGGTCATGGCGACATCGCCCGGCATGCCGTTTGGAAAGCTGACGATCTCCGCTCGGAGCTTGTAGCCGCGCGATTTGAAATGCCGATCCCACAGCCCGTAGATTTCCTTCGGCACGCCGGTCAGAGTCGTCTGCCAGCCCGCCTCCTGCTGGTTGATGGCGCGAGCGCCGTCGGTGCACAGCGTGTTCGGGAAACGGTAAACCTGGACTTCGCTCTGACCGTTGTTGACGGCTCGCTCGATCAACCTCATCGCCCGCCGGATACCCTCTTCATCCGAAACGCCGGATGGCTTCGTCAGGTGATCGAGCAAGGCCTTCTTTTCGGCCTCCGCTTCTGCATCTCGCCGGGCCTGCTTGGCAGCTTCATCTGCCTGCGCCGACGCCATCTTCTTCATGAAGTCTTTTGCGGGTGGCAACAGGTCGTCGATATTGGTTGACATCCTTCTCCTCCATTCGAAATGCCAAAGGATGACGGTTCTTTAGACCGCCGCGCAACTGCGGGAATGCGTGATATTTTCTGAATTCGCCCGCACGTCAAAGCAGGCGTTCGGTGCAGGTCATCATCCTTACGGATGTTCGGGCCACCTCTTAGGACAGGTCGCGCTTCCATGCGCGCAATGGAAAACACCGAGCCGCAGGTCAGAGTGCCACCCGGTTAACGTCACCAAACCAACCGAGGTCATATCCATGAAAACCGTACTGTTCGGCGCACTGGCCGCGGCCGTCATCGCCTGGAGCCCGTCTCCCGTTCTCGCACAAAGCGCGCCGCCCGACGCCGTGATGCTCGTTCCCGGTGTCTACACCACTCCGGAGATCTCCGCGAAGTGCCAGGCCTTTGCGGCGAAGCGAGTCGTCGGCGGAAGCAACACGGATTCGTCGCGTCAAGCCGTAGCGCTCGCCTGCGCCCAGAAGCTCTGGAAGGCACAGTTGGCGAAAGGCGCGAAGTAGCCGCCGACGAACTGCCGAATGATCGTAATGGCGACCGGCGCGGCAATCGCTGCGCCGGAGTGGAAAAACATTCGCTGGAGGACGCCATGGAAGGCACTGCTGCACTGTCGAAAGCCGCCAAAGACGAAAAAGCCTGGCGCGACTTCAGGCCTGGCTCCTGGCGCGACAGCATCGATGTCCGCGACTTCATCGTCCGCAACGCCACGCCCTATAGCGGCGACGAAAAATTCCTGGCCGGTCCGTCGAAACGAACCCTGGCCGTCTGGGCCAAGCTCCAGCCCTATTTCAAGGAGGAGCAGAAGAAGGGCGTGCTTGCCGTCGACGCGAAGTCGCCGTCAACGCTGCTTGCCCACAAGGCAGGTTACATCGATCGTGACAACGAGATCATCGTCGGACTGCAGACCGACGCGCCGTTCAAGCGCGCGATCTTTCCGTATGGCGGCCTGCGGATGGTGGAGAACGGCCTGAAGGCCGCAGGCTTTGACGCCGATCCGCAGGTCCACGAGGCGTTCACGAAGTACCGCAAGTCGCACAATGACGGCGTGTTCGACGCCTACACGCCTGAAATCATGCGTTGCCGCAGGTCCGGCATCATCACCGGCCTGCCGGATGCGTACGGCCGCGGCCGTATCATCGGCGATTACCGGCGCGTTGCGCTCTACGGCGTCGATCGCCTGCTCGAAGCCAAGCAGGAAGAACGCGCGCAGATCGACGACATGTGGCCGAACGACGAAATCATTCGGCAACGCGAGGAAATGTCCGACCAGGTCCGTGCGCTGAAAGACCTCGCCGCGATGGGCAAGCTCTACGAGTGCGACATTTCGCGGCCGGCAAAAGACGCGCATGAGGCCGTGCAATGGACGTACCTCGCCTATCTGGGCGCCATCAAGGAGGCGAACGGCGCCGCGATGTCGATCGGACGCATTTCGAGCTTCCTCGATGTCTACATCGAGCGCGATCTCAAGGAAGGCACGCTAGACGAGGCCGGCGCGCAGGAGCTGTGGGACCAGGTCGTGCAGAAGCTCCGCATCGTCCGCTTTCTGCGCACCCCGGACTACGACGCGCTGTTCTCCGGCGATCCCTACTGGGCGACCGAATGCGTCGGCGGCATGGATCTGAACGGCAAGCCGCTCGTGACCAAAAGCAGCTACCGCATGCTGCACACGCTGACCAACCTCGGGCCGGCGCCGGAGCCGAACATCACGGTGCTCTGGTCGAACCACATGCCGGAGAGTTTCAAGCGCTACTGCATCAAGGTCAGCAAGGAAACCTCGTCGCTGCAGTACGAGAACGACGACCTGATGCGCCCGTTCTGGGGCGACGACTACGGGATCGCCTGCTGCGTCTCGGCGATGAAGCTCGGCAAGCAGATGCAGTTCTTCGGCGCGCGCGTGAATCTCGCCAAGTGCCTGCTCTACGCGATCAATGGAGGACGCGACGAGATCTCAGGCGACCAGATCGCGCCGGCGACGCCCGCGATCACCAGCGACGTGCTCGATTACGACGAGGTGATGGAGAAGTTCGACGGCACGATGGAGTGGCTCGCGCGCACCTATGTGCATGCGATGAACTGCATCCACTACATGCATGACAAGTACTTCTATGAGCGCCTCGAAATGGCGCTGCACGACCGCGACATCCTGCGCACCATGGCGTTCGGCATCGCCGGCCTTTCCGTCGTCGCCGACAGTCTGGCCGCCATCAAGTTCGCCAAGGTCCGCGTGATCCGCGACGACACCGGGCTCGCCATCGACTACGCCATCGAGGGGCCCGGCGCGAATTCCGTGCCGCAATACGGCAACAATGACGATCGGGTCGACAGCATCGCGGCGGGGCTTGTCACCAGCTTCATGCAGAAGATCCGCAAGCATCCGACCTATCGGAATGCGACGCATACCCAGAGCGTGCTGACCATCACGTCGAACGTGGTCTACGGCAAGGCGACCGGCAACACGCCGGACGGCCGCCGTAAGGGCGAGCCGTTCGGACCGGGTGCGAACCCGATGCACGGCCGCGACAGCCACGGCTGGCTTGCGTCGTGCCTCTCGGTCGCGAAGCTGCCCTACAAGGATGCGCAAGATGGCATCAGCTACACCGTCTCGGTCTCTCCGCAGAAGGCGCACTTGTCGGACGATGAGCTGATCGGCGGCGCCGTGAAGGCGTTCGACACATACTTCGATCAGGGCGGCTTCCACATGAACCTGAACGTCCTCGACAAGGAGACGCTCAAGGACGCGATGGAGCATCCGGACAAGTATCCGCAGCTCACCATCCGGGTGTCCGGCTATGCGGTGAACTTCGTGCGGCTCACGAAAGAGCAGCAGATGGATGTGATCAGCCGCACCTTCCACGGCGAGATCTGAGATCGGAAGGCAGGCAGCCGGAAAACGGCCATGTCACAGCTCGGTACCCTCGAGGCCGGCAGCCGGCACGATCTGCGCGTCGGGCTTTCGCCCAACGCGCCCGATGAGACGGACCTGCGCGACGAGGAGGGGGCCTTCGGCTACGTCCACTCCTATGAGACGTCTTCGCGTTACGACGGGCCTGGCCTGCGCCTTGTTCTGTTCCTCTCCGGTTGTCTGCTCCGCTGCACCTACTGCCACAATCCCGATACCTGGCATCTGAAGGACGGCACCTACGTTTCGGTTGAGCAAGTCATCAAGCGGCTCGGGGATTTCGCGCCGGCGCTTCGCTCGCTCGACGGCGGTCTGACTATCTCCGGCGGGGAATCGCTGGTGCAGGTCGCATTCACGCGGCGGATCCTGGCTGCCGCCAAGCAGATGGGTCTGCACACCGCGATCGAGACGTCAGGCTTCCTCGGCGCCCGCGTGGACGAGAAGTTTCTGTCCGTCCTCGATCTCGTGCTGCTCGACATCAAGAGCGGAGACCCTGAAACCTACAAAAGAGCGACCGGCCGCGACCAGGCGCCGACCCTGCGCTTTGCCGAACGCCTCGCCGCGATTGGCAAGCCCGTGTGGGTGCGCTTCACGCTCGTCCCAGGCCTCACCGACGATCCCGACAACGTCGAGAAGCTCGCGAAATTCGTCGCCCCGATGAAGAACGTCGAGTGGGTGGAGGTGCAACCGTTCCACCAGCTCGGCGCGTTCAAATGGAAGGCGATGGGGATCGAGTACAAGGAAGCGAATACGCCCTCGGCATCGCCAGATCTCGTCAAGCGCGTCGTCGGACAGTTCCAGGCCGCGGGGTGCCGCGCGCGCTGATCCATAGAGTTCTCATTCCGGGCTGGGAGGCTTCCACATGATTGAGCTTGCGCAGAACATCCTCGGTACGCAACCGATCCTCGCCGTATTCCTCGCCATCGGCGTCGGATATCTCGTCGGCCAGATCAACCTCGGCGGCTTTTCGCTCGGTGTGGGGGCGGTTCTGTTCGTCGGCCTCGCCATCGGGGCCTTTGCGCCCAAGTCGTCGATCACCGGACCGATCGGCCTGACCGGCCTGGTCATGTTTCTTTACGGGATCGGCATCCTCTACGGCCGGCAGTTTTTCGAGGGCATGAGCGGTGCGGCGGGCGTCAAATACAATCTGCTTGCGCTCGTTGCCTGCGTGGCCGGGCTGATTGTCGCGCTCCTGCTCGGACAGGCTTACGGCATCAAGATCGGCCACACGCTCGGGATCTATGCGGGCTCGATGACCAGCACCGCGACCTTGCAGGCGGCGCTCGACGTGATGGGGAACAAGGATCCGTCGATCGGTTACTCGATCGCCTACCCCTTCGGTGTGATCGGCCCGATCCTGTGCATCTATTTCATGACACGGCACGTGAAGCCGACTTTCCCGGCCAAGGCGCAGCAATTCCATATGGGCGAGGTGACGCTGACCAACCAGTCCGCCGGCCGCCGGTTCGATGACATCATCAGCGAGCTGCCGGATGGCGTTCAGGTCACGATGGTCCGCAAGGCGCATCAGAACGTCGTGCCGGCGGCCGACCTTGTTCTGGAGACGGGCGACGGACTGATGCTTGTCGCCGACCGCAAGGATGCGATCGATGAGGTGGCAACGCGGCTGGGCAAGCTGGAGCCAGGCCGGATCATCAAGGACCGTTCCGCGCTCGACTACATCCGGGTTTTCGTCGGCAAGGCGAATGTCGTGGGCGTGCCGCTCGCCCAACTGCCGATGCCGGCGGGCTTCCCGGCCCACCTTCTCCATGTCCGCCGCTATGACATGGACATTGTTCCCGCGCCGGACCTGACGCTGGAGTTCGGCGACCGCGTCGGCGTGCTCATGCCGCCTGACCGCCGCGATGAAATCCGCAAGCACTTCGGCGACACCGTGAAGGCAACGGCGGAGTTCAGCTACGTCGCGCTTGGACTTGGCATGGTGATGGGTGTCCTGCTCGGGCTCATCCCGATCCCGATCCCGGGAGTCGGTACGGTCACGCTCGGCATTGGCGGCGGTCCGCTGATCGTCGCGCTGATCCTCGGCAAGCTGCGCCGCACCGGCCCGCTGCTCTGGGTGTTGCCGCTGCCCGCGAACATCGTGTTGCGCAATTTCGGGCTCGCGCTGTTCCTGGCGGCTGTTGGCATCAATGCCGGACAGCCATTTGTCCGGACCGTCGCCGAATCCGGCTTCACGATGCTGTTCATCGGGGTGGCGGTGCTGCTGACAACCGTGATCATCGTGCTGCTGGTCGGCTACTACGTCCTCAAGGTTCCGTACGACGATCTGGTCGGTGTGGCTTCGGGCGCGACCGGCAATCCCTCGATTCTCGTGTTTTCCAATCGCATGGCGCCGACCGAGCGGCCGGATATCGGCTACGCGATGATCTTCCCGTCCATGACCATCGTGAAGGTCATCGCCGTGCAGATTCTCGGGCTGATGGCGGCAAGTACGGGAGGTGGCGGCTGACGCGCGCCCCCCGAGCGAGTCTGGATAGGGCCATGGATCAACGAACCTCAAGGCCGCCGCCGCCGCCGCAGCAGCAGCCGCCGCCGCCGCCGCCGCAGCAGCAGCAGCCGCAACCGCAACTCGTGATGTTCGATGCCGTCATGCCGGCGGACATGGCCGCGCGGGCTGAGGAAAGCGGCATCAAGCGCGCGGAACTCGATCCGCTGACCCTGCTGGTGCTCGCCGTGCTCGGCGGAGCATTCGTCGCCTTTGGAGCCGTGTTTGCGACCACGGTCACGGCAGGCAGCGCGGCGATCACGTCCGCGGATGGCGGCGCCACATTGGCCGCCGGGCTTCCCTACGGGATTGTGCGGCTCCTGACCGGGGTTACCTTCTGCCTCGGGCTTGTCCTTGTCGTGGTCGGCGGCGCCGAGCTGTTCACCGGCAATGTCCTCATCGTGATGGCATGGGCGAGCCACAAGGTAACGACCCGCGCGGTGCTGCAGAATTGGACACTCGCCTTCACCGGCAACTTCATCGGCGCCATCGCAACGGCGGCGCTGGTGTTCTTTTCAACACAATATACTTTCGGCGGCGGTTCGGTCGGGCTGGTGGCGCTCAACACCGCGCACGCGAAAACCTCGCTCGCGTTTCTTCCTGCGCTGACGCTCGCGATCCTCTGCAACACGCTCGTCTGCCTGGCGGTCTGGATGTGCTACGGCGCCCGCACCACGATAGACCGGGTGGTCACAGTCGTTCCGCCGATTGCGGGCTTTGCCGCGGCCGGTTTCGAGCACTCGATCGCCAACATCTATTTCATCCCGCTCGGACTTTTCATAAAGGCCGGCGCCCCGGATTCGTTCTGGACTTCGATCGGCAAGACCGCTGCTGATTTTCCCAACCTGACATGGTGGAATTTCGCCGCAAACCTCGTGCCGGTCACGATCGGCAACATTATCGGCGGCGCTGTTCTGGTCGCCGCGGTCTACTGGTTCATATACCTGCGCCAGCAGCCGGCGGCTCGTTGAGAAACAAGGCATGAGGCCCAATCCGATCAGATCGAAAACTATGCCTCCGCACAGCTAGGACCCGCCCAGTCCGCGCTGTTAGAGCTTTCCCCACGGCTACTTTCAGAGGTGAGCGCAGATGAGCCCAGTCGCCGAAAAGATCAGCGAGATCACTGCACTGTCGGCCGCAGGTCCCGCTCCAACAACAACCTCGAAGTACGACCGGCTGATCGCGAGAGCCAAGCAAGTGCCTCCCGTCAGGACGGTCGTGGCGCACCCCTGCGACGAGAGTTCGCTGCGCGGGCCGGTCGAGGCGGCCGAAGCAGGCATCATCACGCCGATTTTCGTCGGACCGAAAGAGAAGATTGCCGCCGCCGCGCGCACGGCCCGGATCAATATCGACCAATTCGAAATCGTGGACGCGCCGCACAGCGATGCATCCGCCGCCAGGGCGGTCGAGCTGATCCATGAATCGAAGGGTGACGTGTTGATGAAGGGCAGCCTTCACACCGACGAACTGATGCGTGCGGTCGCGTCGTCAAAGACCGGGCTGCGGACGGCACGCCGGATCAGCCACGTCTTCGTCATGGACGTTCCGACCTATTCCGAGACGCTGTTCATCACCGACGCCGCCATCAACATCTTCCCCGATCTCGACGCCAAGCGTGACATCATCCAGAACGCCATCGATCTCTGGACGCAGGTCGGACTTGGCACGCCACGAGTCGGCATCCTGTCGGCGGTCGAGACCGTGACCTCGAAAATTCCGTCCACCATCGAAGCGGCCGCGCTCTGCAAGATGGCCGACCGCGGCCAGATCACCGGCGGCATCCTCGATGGGCCGCTCGCATTCGACAACGCGATCGATCCAGAGGCGGCAAGAATCAAGGGGATCAAGTCCGAGGTTGCCGGGCGCGCCCAAATTCTCATCGTGCCCGACCTCGAAGCCGGCAACATGCTGGCCAAGAACCTGTCGTTCATGGCGAAGGCGGATTCCGCCGGCATCGTGCTGGGTGCGCGCGTGCCGATTGTGCTGACCTCACGCGCTGATTCGGTTCGTTCGCGGATGGCATCCTGTGCGGTTGCCGTCCTCTATGCGGATGCGCGCCGCAACAGCACCGCTCTGCCGAAGGCTTGAGTCCGATGGGTCCGATCCTGGTCGTCAACGCCGGCTCCTCGAGCGTCAAGTTCCAGGTGTTTGCAACCGGCGCGGAGGAGCCGCAGCGCCTGCTCAAGGGCCAGGTGGACGGCATCGGAAGCAAACCCCGGCTCCGCGCCGAAGCGGCGGACAAGCGGAAACTGATCGACCAGACCTACTCTCCCGAGCAGATGAAAGACGTGCCAGCGGCGCTGCAGACGGCAGGCGCGTGGCTCCGCGAAACCCAGAAGCTTGAGCCGGCCGCCATCGGCCACCGCGTGGTGCATGGCGGGCCGGAATACGATCAGCCGATCCGGATCGATGCCGAGGTTCTTTCGCGGCTCGAGCGCTATGCCCCGCTCGCACCGCTGCATCAGCCGAATAACCTCGCGCCGATCCGCGCGCTGCTCGAGCGCATGCCGGGAATTCCGCAGGTCGCGTGTTTCGACACGGCCTTTCATCGCACCCATGATGCGCTGGCCGACCACTACGCAATTCCGCAGCGGTTTTATGCGGAAGGCGTGCGCCGCTACGGCTTTCACGGCCTTTCCTATGAGTACGTTGCGCGCCGTCTGCCCGATGTGGCGCCCGCCATCGCGTCCGGACGGGTGGTCGTGGCGCATCTCGGCAGCGGCGCCTCGATGTGTGCGCTGTCCGCGGGCCGCAGTGTGGAATCCACCATGGGGTTCACGGCGCTCGATGGGCTCCCGATGGGAACACGTCCCGGGCAGCTCGATCCCGGTGTCGTGCTCTATCTCATCGATCAAAAGAAAATGGCCGCCGCGGAGGTCCAGAAGCTCCTTTATAACGAATGCGGGCTGAAGGGCTTGTCTGGGGTCAGCAACGACGTCCGTGAGCTCGAGACGAGCTCCGACCCGAAGGCGGCTTTCGCGCTCGAGTATTTCGTCTATCGCGTGGGCTTGTGGACGGGAACGCTGGCCGCGGCACTCGGCGGTCTCGATGCCTTCGTCTTCACCGCCGGCATCGGCGAGAACTCGCCAAGCATGCGGGCGCGGATTGCGGAGAAACTCACGTGGCTGGGCTGCGAGCTCGACGTCGGCGCCAACAAGGAAAACGCATCGCTGATCTCGGCGCCCAAGAGCCGGGTCCCGATCTACGTCGTGCCGACTGACGAGGAACTCATGATCGCGCGGCACACGCTTTCGGTCCTTTCGAAGGTCACGCAGAAATCCGAAAGGACCGCGGCGGCCTGAGGGAACGTCATGAGCGTCTTCCCCGAAACGCCAGCCCCACCAACCGCCGCGCGTTTCTCGGTCGTCGAGACGCTGCGCGACGGGCGCGCGGTCCAAATACGCGCGCAGAGGCCGACGGATGTCGAAGGTTTGAAGGCGGCCGTCGCTCACACCAGCGCCGAGTCGCTGAGCCGCCGTTTCTTTGCCCCGAAGCGCCATTTCTCCGAGCAGGAAATCGCCTATTTCCTGAATATCGATTTCGTCACGCAGGTCGCGCTCGTCGCGGTTATTGACGCCGGCAGCGAGCGGTCAATCGTGGCTGGCGGCAGGTATATCCTTGTGCAGCCGGGCGTCGCCGAGGTTGCGTTTGCGGTGGTCGATGACTTCCAGGGTCAAGGCATCGGCACCAAGCTGATGCGCCATCTCGCGAGCATTGCCCGCGAAGCCAGTCTGCGCGAGCTCATCGCGGAAGTACTGCCGGAGAACCAGCCGATGCTCAGCGTGTTCCAGAAGTGCGGATTGCCTGTTACGACGCGCCGCGACCGCGGGGCAATTCATGTTACGATGCAACTGGCTTGATTCAAAAAGTGATGAGGAGAGGATGAGGGATCCCCTAACGAGATTGGCTTCGGCATTCGGCTTGATCCTGATCGCAGCAGGGAGCCAGCCGGCGCACGCTCAGGTGATGCTCGATCTGTCGAAGGTCACCTGCGAGCAGTGGTCGGGATACAAGATCACCAATCCGCAGAACATCGCCTTGTGGCTGAGCGGCTATTATAACGGCAAGCGCAGCAACACGGTGATCGACACGCAAGGCCTCGCTGCGGAGAATCAGAAACTGCGGGACTTCTGTATCACCAATCCGAAGGTGCCCGTCATGCAGGCCGCCGAAAAGCTGATGGGCGCGGCCAAATAACGTTCACGCGTGCCCCGCTTTCGCGGGGCATGACGAAAGCCAGGCAGCGAGTCGATCTGACCCCATAATGCTTTAGTCCGCAAAACCCTGGATGCTCTCGGCGACGTCAATCATGGCCTGCTGGTTGTTGGTGATGAATCCGTTGTTCGGCCGGTCGAGATCGATGATCAGATAGAGCACCAGCGAGATGAGCAGTCCCATGATGACGACCGGCAGCCGTGTCAGCCTGGGATCGATGGCGCTCGCATAGCCGACAAATCCGCCAGCCGCGGCCGCAAGCGCGTAAAGCACCACCAGTACAATGCTGGGGATGCGGTTGCGCAACGCCGCAAGGCGCACGCCCTGGCTGTCGATCATCTGATTGAGCGACTGAACGAAAAGACCTGTCGGGACCACCTCCTTGTCCTTCGCCGAGAGCGCCATCGCCTGCTGCCATAGCGATTCCTGAATCCCGTTCGAACGGTCCACGGTGGTCTTCAGCTCGGCCAACGAGTGGCCGCTTTGAAACGCATCGATGCGGATCTTCACGTACTCACGCAGCAGCTTCAGGCTCTCGGTGCGATGCGGCTCGGGCAGCAAGCGGGCGCGCAGCGCGGTCGTGCCGATGGCGTTCGCCTCCTGCACCACGGCGTCGCGGCGCGCTTCGAAACGCGACAGCGCCATCGCGAAGGTAAAGCCGATGATCAGCGCCAGCAGTCCGACGATAGCGCTCTCCAGCGTGCCGATGTTGGTGCTGTGGTCGCTGCTGTCCTGTCCTAGCCGCCAGCCAAGCTCGCTCACGCCCCAGATCAGAGCGAGCCCGCCCAGGAAGATCACCGGCAGCGGCACGTGATAGAGGTCGATCATTCGATCTCTCGAACGGCGATCATGGCGCTGCTGACGCGGCCGCGGCGCGCTCCATTGTCTTGCGCAGCACCTCGAACATGACCGCGGTCGACCATCCGAACATCAGCGCACCGTTCATCGCGGTGATTGGACCGAGCAGCTTCCAGCGGTCGACCGGCACGATGTCGCCGTACCCGAGCGTCGCATAGTTGACGAACGCAAAGTAGACGAGCTGCACATCCTCCGGCGCGGCACCGACCAGCGCGTAGGCCGACGCCCAGACCATCACCTCGATCGTGTGCGTTGCCATCAGGATCGACACGATCGGGATCATCACGGCGGCGAGGAATAGCGACGGATGCAGCAGCTTCGTTGCGCTGGCGCGCTGGGCGACGCCCACCACGGTTGCCATGATCAGCGAATGGATCGCGATGTTGATCACACTCACGCCCCCGCCCACCAGGAGTTGCCTCAGCATGTCCACCTCCTCCGGCTCAGGTGACCCGCGGCGGCAATAGGTACAGCGTCAGCGCGAAGATCACGTAGATCATCACGACCAGCACGCCGATGAACCACGCGGAGCGGCCCGTGTTGGTGACGAGCGAGGCCGTCATGGTGGCGACGAGCATCATCGCCACCGCGCCCGGCCAGAATTCGAGATCCATCGGCTTTGGGCCGAGCACGTAGCTGAGCAGCACGAGGACCGGCGCGACGAACAGCGCGATCTGCACCGCGCTGCCGAGCGCAATGCCGACGGAAAGATCGAGGCGGTTCTTCCCCGCCGCGGACCACGCCGAGACCATCTCGGCGGCGCCACCCACCAAAGCGACGACAATGAACCCGACGAATGCGGGCGAGAGGCCGAGCGAGTTTGCCGCCTGCTGCACCGATTCGACGAACACCTCGCTGGTCAGCGCGACCAGCACCGTAACAACGGCGAGCGTGGTCAATGCGAGCGGCAGCGGCCATTCGGCCTCATGGCCCTCGCCATGCTCACCGCCGGAGAAGAACTCGCGATGGGTCTTGAGCGAGAAGAGGAGGCCGAGCGCGTAGGTCACGATCAGCAGAACCGACAGCCCGAGACTGAGCGTCTGCGTGAAGTGCGCCTCCGCGGGGGAACGATCGGCTTCGGCGAGGACGGACGGAACGAGCAGCGCGATCGTCGCCAGAAACAGCATGCCCGCCTGCAGGCGCGCGTTGCTGCGATTGTACTCCTGGACGTGATGCTTGAGCCCGCCGTAAAGGAACGCCACCCCGAGCATGAACAGCGCATTCGTGACGATGGCGCCCGCGATCGAGGCCTTCACCAGCACATACTGGCCGGCGCGCAGCGCCGCGAGTGCGATGATCAGCTCGGTGAGGTTTCCGAGCGTCGCGTTGAGCAGTCCGCCGACGGCATCGCCGGTCCTGGCGGCCACCGACTCTGTGGCGCGGCTGAGCAAGGCGGCGAGCGGCACGATCGCCGCGACCGAGAGCGCGAACAGCAGCGTATGCGCATCGTGCCAGATTCTCGCCGCGACCAGCACGACAGGCACGAGCGCCAGCAGCCACAGCAGCGGCGTCTGCCGGATTTCGTCAAATAGGAGGCTCGCGCCGCCCTTTGCGGGACCTTCACCCGCGGGGCGGGCTCGACGAGTCGTGAACACCATTATTGCCCCAAACCTAGCCAGCCGATCATAATGAGAGGCACTGGTGCTGGTAATATCTATCGGCTGATCGGCCTATACTCTTCGGTATGCTGCCGGGCGACCCCTTTCCGAGCGCGAGCTTGAGGGGCTCTTTGCGCTTGCGAATGCAAGCTGCTCCGCAAGCGCGCAGCCCACAGGGGCTCACAGGGAATTCCACCAAAAGCCGCCCATCCGGGGCGGCTTCTTGCTTTTTGGCCTCCGCTCGGCATCATCTCGCGCACAGGACGGCACGTATGCAGGGCAAGATCGCGCTGGAAGAACACTTCGCCATCGAGGCGACGCTGGCCGATTCTCAGGTGTTCGGCGCGCATGTGTGGGAGGAGCTTGGCCCCCGGCTGACCGATTTCCAGGACAAGCGGCTGCGCCTGATGGACGCCTCGGGCGTGGAGATCATGATCGCCTCGCTCAATGCGCCGGCCGTGCAGGCGATTCCCGACGTGAAGCGCGCGATTGCGGTGGCGCGCGAGGCGAACGATCATCTCGCCGCCGAGATCGGCAAGCGCCCCGATCGCTTCAGGGGGTTTGCGGCGCTTGCGATGCAAGACCCGGACGAGGCGGCGCGAGAGCTGACGCGTTGCGTCAGGAAGCTCGGCTTCGTGGGCGCGCTGGTGAACGGCTTCTCGCAGGTCGAGAAACCCGACAGCGCGATCTACTACGACCTTCCACAATACCGGCCGTTCTGGCGCACCGTCGTGGAGCTGGACGTGCCGTTCTACCTGCATCCGCGCAATCCGCTGCCGGGCGATATCCGCGCCTACGACGGCCACAACTGGCTGCTCGGTCCGAACTGGGCGTTCCACGCCGAGACCGCCGTGCATGCGCTGCGGCTGATCGGATCGGGCCTGTTCGACGAATACCCGAACCTGCAGATCGTGCTCGGCCATCTCGGCGAGGGCATTCCGGCTTATCTCTGGCGCATCGACAATCGCAATGCCTGGATGAAGGCGCCGCACAAGTATGCGGCCAGGAAATCGGTGGCGGACTATGTCCGCAGCAATTTCGTGCTGACCACCTCGGGGAATTTCTCGACCTCGGCGCTCGACCAGGCGATTGCCGAGGTCGGCGTCGATCGCG
The DNA here is from genome assembly GCA_049698215.1 of Xanthobacteraceae bacterium. GTDB lineage: Bacteria > Pseudomonadota > Alphaproteobacteria > Rhizobiales > Xanthobacteraceae > PALSA-894. Next base: position 24,270 of record JBAVXH010000418.1, read on the forward strand.
TCCTGTGGTCGGCCGACTATCCGTTCGAGGACATCAGCGATGCGGCCGGCTGGTTCGACAAGACACCGTTGAACGAAGCGGACCGGCAGAAGATCGGGCGTACCAACGCGACGCACCTGTTCAAGCTGAACATATAAAACGCCGGAGGAAAAATGAGGTTGAAAGCAATAACTGCCGCCGCGCTGCTGCTGGCAAGCACAGCCGCCGGCCGTGCCGAGATTGGCGAAATCACCATCGCGCAGCAATTCGGCGTCTCGTTCCTGCCGCTGATGCTGATGGAGCGCGACGGCCTGATCGAGAAGCACGCCAAGGCCGCCGGCATCGAGGTGAAGACCAACTGGCAGAAGGTCGCAGGGCCCAGCGTCATCAATGACGGGCTGTTGTCGGGCAACGTGCACTTCGGCGCGGTCGGTGCGCCCTCGCTGGTCACGCTGTGGTCGCGCACCAAGACCAACGTCGGCGTGAAGGGCGTCGCGGCGATGACCTCCTACCCGCTCTATTTCGTGACGCGCAATCCGGAGCTCAAATCGCTGAAGGACCTGTCGCAGAAGGACAAGATCGCGGTGCCGTCGGTGAAGATTTCGACCCAGGCGATCATGCTGCAGATGGCGGCCGCCGACCTCTTCGGGCAGCCGAACTACCAGAAGTTCGACGAGTTGACGGTGTCGCTCGCGCATCCTGACGCCATGCTGGCGCTGATGAACAACACCGGCGGGGTGAACGCGCACTTCGCCACCTCGCCGTTCTACGAGCAGGAGATGAAAATTCCCGGCGCGCGCGTGCTCACGACCAGCTATGACATTCTCGGCGGCCGCGCATCGGCGCTGGTCGTCGTAACGACGACGAAATTCCACGACGCGAATCCAAAGCTCTACACGGCGTTCTTGGCGGCGCAGAAGGAAGCCATCGACGCGATCAACAAGGACAAGCGAAAGGCCGCGCAGGATTATCTCGACATCGCACAGGACAAGAAGAACACCGTCGACGACATCTTCGCGGTGATCAACGACAAGGACTATGCGTTCACGCTGCTGCCCGAGAAGGTGTTCAAGACCGCGGTGTTCATGGGCAAGGTGGGCACCGTGAAGGACCCGCCCGTGAAATGGCAGGATCTGTTCTTCCCGGACATCCACGGCCTCCCGGGCGACTGATGCTCACATCCGAGGACGTTGAAGCGCTCGCGGCCGGCGCGGCGCAGTCTCCTGCCGCGCTGTTTGCGGCCGTTGCCGAGGTCGCGCGGCGGCGCGTCGATGCCGGGCTCGTCACCGCGATGCGCCATGACGAGGCGGCCGCAACCGTCGAGCGCATCTATTCGTCGAATGAGCCGGCCTATCCGGTCGGCGGCCGCAAGGTAAAGCAGGACAGCGACTGGAGCCGGCACGTGCTCATGGAGCACCGCGTGCTCGTCAGCGCAGGCGATGACGCGATCCGCAAGCACTACAACGACCACGCCATCATCTTCGGGCTCGGCCTGCATTCCTGCGTGAACGTGCCGCTGGTGAGCGGCGGAAAATGCGTCGGCACGCTTAATGTGCTGCGGTCGCAGACGGACTGGAGCGAGGGCGAGGTGACGCTCGTGCGCGCGCTCGGGATTGCGGCGCTCACGGCCGCGCTGATGATGCGGTGATGTGTTTCCGCTCATGCCAGCGAAAGCGGGCATCCAGTTCTTTCTTCGGTCTTGGCTCCGGGTCCCCGCGTTCGCGGGGACGAGCGGCAAATGGCCAGCTAGCTCGCCTTCCCGTCCACATAGAGCGAAAGAATGTCGCGCACCGCGCGGCAGCATGGCGTCGGCACGCCGGCCTTGCTGCCCATCTCGACCACGGCTCCGGCGAGCCACGGCAGTTCGAGCGGCCGTCCAAGCTCCAGGTCGAGCGACATCGAGGCGCGCATGTCGGGCGACATCCCGTCGATGTGGGCGAACCGCTTTTCCGCGAAGTCGGGTTCGAGCGCGACACCGCGCGCACGGCCGACCGCGACAACCTCCTTCATGACGTCGAGCGCGAACTGGCGCGCATGCGGGTTGGCGCGGATCGGCCCGATGGTCGAGCGCATCGCCGAGGTGATGCTCGACATCGTGACGATGACCACGAACTTTTGCCACAGCTCGAGCGAGATGTCGGCCGGGATGTCGGCCTTGATGTCGCTCGCCTTGCAGGCATCGAGAAAGGCCTGCGCGCGCACCGATGTCTTGTTGTCGAACTCGCCGAAGGCGAGCCGCTCCATGGCGCCGGCCTTGCGGATCACGCCGGGGCGCACGACCGAAACGCCGATATAGGCAGCGCCGCCGAGCAGATGCTCGCGCCCGACGATCGGCGCCAGCATGTCGTCCTTCGTCACGCCGTTCTGCAGCGAGATGATGCCGGTGTCGGGACCGATCACCGGCAGCATGTGGCGCGCCGCGCTCTCGGTATCGCGCAGCTTCACCGAGAAGATCACCATGTCGACCTTGCCGATGGTCGCGGGATCGTCGGTTGCCTTCACCTTGGGCAGATTGAGCGGCTTCACACCTTCGAGCTGCACGCCGTTCTGCCGGAGCGCGTCGAGCGTTGCGCCGCGCGCGATGAACGTCACGTCGGCGCCGCCATTTTGCAGCATCGCGCCGTAATAGCATCCGATGGCGCCCGAACCCATGATCGCGATTTTCAAACTACCCTCCTCTAGTCCGATCTCATGCGCCGCCAGAGCGACGTAATGTTGGCACGCCTGTCAGTCTCGTCTTTCACGATCGCCTTGCGGCGCGCAAGCTGCTCGACCTGCGGCCAGGTCATGCGGCCGGTCTCGACCAGTTGCGTGATCCAGAAGTGATCGTACACGAACGGCTTGACGGCCATCCGGCAGACAACAAGATTTGAACACGCGACCGGCCCGGGGATCGCCGCGGTGCGCGCCGCCTCGGCGCGGGTGATCGCCGCGTGTTCGGCTGCTTGCGCGCGGTATTGCGGGCTGAACAGCACGTAAGCGAACTCGATCCGGCTCGAAATCAGCAACCGCACGATCAGGATACCGAGCACCACCGCGCTGATGGTCCGCGGCGACCATCCAGAGCGCAGCGGATCGCGCAACAGCCCGTCGTAGGCGAGGCCGATGCCGGCTGCGGTTGCGAAGATCAGCTCGAACTGGGCGTTCTCGTCGACGCCCGCACCGGACTTCTGCAGGAGACAGAGCGGCAGCGCGATGCCGATCAGCAGCGCGGTGAAGCGCGCGGGTGTACTGCGTCGCTCGTGCCAGGCCCAGATCGCCCACAGCACCATCGCGGGCAGGATGAACTGCAGGCGCCCGATCGTCGAAAACGCGCGAGAGAGATGATAGGTGCGCGGGAACAGCATGTCGGGAATGAAATAGGGTGCGAACATGAAGGCGCAGATCGCAAGCCCGAGCGCCGACGCCGCGGCGCCGGTGAGCGTCGCGCGCAATCCAAGCCGCCAGTTGTCGAGCCACAGCCAGAGCAAGGCGACCAGCGGCAAGGTGATGAAATTGTGCTTGATGAAACCCGCGAGCACCATCACCAGCACCGCAGGCTCGACGGCGCGGCCTTGCGCCTGTCGCTTCCAGAACCACGCAAAGCCCGCCGACATCACCGCGAGGCCGAAGAGCTGCGGCTCGTTCATGCCGACGTAGAATTCGAAGAACCGCGCGAGCGTCGCGATGAACCAGAAGGCCGCGAGCAGGCCGGCGGCACGCGAGCCGCCGAACTGCCGCACCACAGCAGCAGCAGCAGCAGCAGCAGCGAGCGTCGAGAGGATCGAGACCGCGCGCCCGACATAGAGCGGATCGCCGAACAGGCGGCCGAGCCAGCCCATCACGTAGTAGGAGAGCGGCGGGTAATTGTTGGCGATAAGCCCGTCGGTTGGCGGGTAAAGCTGGGCGGCGCCGCGCATCGCGGCGTCGGCTTGATAGGCGTTCCAGCCCTCGTTCCCCCAGATCTCCATGGGAAAGAATGCACGCCACACCGGCCACACCAGGAACAGTGCGGCGAGCAACGCGATCGACCCGATCAGAATGGTTTGCAGCCGCGTGGCGGCCGGAACTGACGTCATCCGCTCCCCTTCGGAAGCGCCTCCTTTAGAGGATGCCACGGAGACCGAACAGGGGGCGCCGGAGCGCCTCCGATTTGCGGCGCTTTGCCACTTTCGTCCGGTTTCGTCCCGGTTCTACAATGTGCTACGCGCGTCACGGGAGCGTCACCGCCCCTTGCTAGGCGGCAGAAATCAGAACAGGGAGGACATCGAATGGTTCGGGGCTTCATGCTGGGAGCGGCGACAGCGCTTGCGCTCGCCGCGGCGACGCCCGCTCACGCCGTCATCGAGCTGCAGTGGTGGCACGCGATGACCGGCGGCAACAACGAGGTCATCGTCAAGCTTGCCAATGACTTCAACGCCGCGCAGAGCGAGTACAAGGTCGTTCCGAGCTACAAGGGCAGTTATCCGGACACGATGAATGCCGGGATCGCGGCGTTCCGCGCCGGCAATGCGCCGCACATCATGCAGGTGTTCGAGGTCGGCACCGCCACCATGATGGCGGCGACCGGCGCGGTGAAGCCGGTTCACGTGATGATGAAGGAAACCGGCGAGACGTTCGACCCGAACGCTTACCTCTCGGGCATCACCGGTTATTACTCGACCGCCAAGGGCGAGATGCTCTCGTTCCCGTTCAACTCGTCATCGACGGTGATGTGGATCAACCGGGATGCGCTCAAGAAGGCCGGCATCAACGAGATTCCCAAGACCTGGCCCGAGGTGTTCGAGGCGGCGAAGAAACTCAAGGCAAGCGGCCACCCGACCTGCGGCTTTTCCAATGCCTGGGTCACCTGGGTGAACCTCGAACAGCTCTCGGCCTGGCACAACGTGCCGCTCTCCAGCAAGGCGAACGGACTCGATGGGTTCGATACCGTGCTCGAGTTCAACAAGGACGTGCAGGTCAAGCATCTGCAGAACCTGATCGACCTGCAGAAGGACAAGACCTACGACTATTCGGGCCGCACCAACACCGGCGAAGGCCGCTTCACCTCGGGCGAGTGCCCGATCTTCCTCACCTCGTCCGGCTTCTTCGGCAACGTGAAGGCCAACGCCAAGTTCGATTGGACCAACGCGCCGATGCCCTATTACCCGGACGCGAAGGGTGCGCCGCAGAACTCGATCATCGGCGGCGCCTCGCTCTGGGTGATGGGCGGCAAGAAGCCCGAGGAATACAAAGGCGTCGCGAAATTCTTCGGCTTCCTGTCCGACACCGACCGTCAGGTCGAGGTGCACAAGTCGTCGGGCTATCTGCCGATCACCAAGGCGGCCTACGCGAAGACCAAGGAGTCCGGCTACTACAAGGACAACCCGTACCTCGAGACGCCGCTGCTCGAGCTCACCAACAAGGAGCCGACCGAGAACTCGCGCGGTCTGCGCCTCGGCAACATGGTGCAGCTGCGCGACGTGTGGGCCGAGGAGATCGAGGCGGCGCTTGCCGGCAAGAAGAGCGCCAAGGAAGCGCTCGATGCGGCCGTGTCGCGCGGCAACACCATGCTGCGCCAGTTCGAGCGCAGCGTGGCGCGGTAGTTAGGGTCTTGTGTCCCGGGCGCAGCGCAGCATGACATGATGCGCTGCTGACCCGGGATCGCCCAACACTCTGGGCTTTGGTTGCCTTGAGCAGCGCTGTTTCAGGGTGAACACGGTTAAAGCCACTCGTGCACGGTCCAGATCGTCAAAGTCATGACTGCTGCCGCCGCAGCATTTGCGATGAAGGGTGGCCCGAAAATCAAAGCAGTAAGCGCGGCCGGTTCAACCCGCTTCGTCACCCCGCGATAGGCCCCTAAGAGGAATGCGCCGCCAACCCGCAACGCGGTCACGGCGGCCCAGACAAAGCCGAAGATCAGGACAATCGGGAGGACGGGGTACATTGGCTCCCCAGGATGGGTTCGAACCGGGCGGTTAACAGCCGCCTGCTCTGCCGCTGAGCTACCGGGGAATGCTCGGGCTAATGGAATACGCAAACCGTTAAGATTTTGAATGCAGCGTTATCGTAGTAGTATCCGCGCTGATTTGCGGGTTCCTCGGATGCCTACGAATGCCCTTGCCACTGGAGTCTTAGCGGCGGCAGCACTGCTTGCCACACTGGTTCCGGATCATGCTGAGGAACAAAGGTACTTCGGCGGCTACCACTGCACCGATCACTGTAGAAAGCACGCGGCGGGCTTCTCGTCGGCACGACAAGCGCGCATCCTCAACCCGCAAGAGTGCAGCGGGCCGACCCGTTCCCATGTGGAAGGGTGTCGGGCCTACAGTCGGGACAGAATGCGCGATCCCGCGCGTGACGATTTGGGCCATCCAATCGACAATTAGCTCATGGTCCCCATGCCAGAACTCCGGCACCGCCGACGCGGCAAGGCTTGCTCGCTGACGCTCGCCAAGTTGAGACGAATTGCAGAAGGGAGGAATCGTGGATCGGCGCACAACGTGGGGACAGGACAGGACGCAAAAAGGCCGAACGCTCCTGAGCGAGATCACCGCCTTGGCCGACCACGCTAAGGCTGACGGCTTCACGACGACCGAGTATATTTTGCGGATGGCAGCTACCGAATTGGCGAAGGACTTAGAAGGCGCAACACCTACGGGAGCCTAACATGCAGCGCGCGGCATTCATGACGTGGTTGCTCTGAGGATTTCCCGATGGCTCTGTTGGATCGCGTTGCTGGTGTATTCCGTTGTCATCATCATTGATCGTCCAAGGTACCTGAACAGCTTTGGTCATCCGTTGCCAGGTGTTGAAGCTGTTCTCTGCCCCTGCGGTGATAGGGCTTGTTGAGTTGATGATGCGCGAGAAGGCGGGGCTCGAGCGGCCGGGATATTTCAAGCTGTGGCCGCCGAAGTAAACCTATCCGCCCTATGATCCCGATATTGCGCGCTCACCGCGAAGAGAGCCTTTTGAAAATCGCGGCGGCGTAGGTACTATGCGGCTCCACCGATTTGGGCCGCCTTTTGATGGATCAGGAAAGTCTCATCATCATTGGCCGCGTAGCGGGTGCGCTCGCTATCGGCGCGATGATCGGGTTTGAACGCACGTTCCACGGCCGCCCTGCCGGTTTCCGGACCCATTCGCTCGTGTGCATCGCGTCTGCAATCTTGATGATCGTCACAGTTTACCAAGACCGCTGGATGACGGTGCTGGCGCATGAGGCCATTCGCACCGACCCGACCCGCATGGCACAGGGCATCATGACGGGGATCGGCTTTCTCGGCGCCGGGGTGATCTTCAAGGAAGGTTTGACGGTCCGCGGACTGACGACCGCAGCCTCGATCTGGACGACCGCCGCAATCGGCATCCTTGTCGGCATCGGCTTCTGGTTCGCCGCTGTCGTCGGCGCTAGCGCCACCTTGATCGTCCTCGCGTTATTCCGCTACATCGAGGCGCGATTGCCGAGCGAGTTCTACGCGCACCATCTGCTTCGCTTTGAGCGCGACCGCGTCATCGCTGAAAACGAGCTTCGCAAGCTCATCGGCAAGCATGGGTTCAGCATCGCCAACCTGTCGTCCCGCCTGATGGAAGGCGGGCAGCAGTTCGAATATCGGATGACCATCAAGAGCCGCGATCGCGGCGCCGCCGAGGGCCTCTCGAAATACCTTCGCGGACTGCCGGAAGTGCTCGAGTTCCGCATCACGCCAACCGGCGATTGACGTCATGGAAAAACGCGCACTCTTCGGCCACAAGCTCCTGCCCTACTGGCTGCTCGTTCCACAGCTCGTCATCACGCTCGTCTTTTTCTATTGGCCTGCGAGCCAGGCGGTGTGGCAGTCGTTTCTGCTGCAGGATGCGTTCGGGCTTTCGACCAGTTTAATCTGGTTTGAGAACTATCGCGAGCTGTTGAGCGACCCGAGCTATTTCCAGACCATCGTCACCACGATCGTGTTCTCCGGCTCGGTTGCGATCCTGTCCCTCTCGATCGCGCTCCTGCTCGCGACGCAGGCCGACAAGCAGCTCGCGGGCGCCGGCGTCTATCGCACGCTGCTGATCTGGCCCTACGCCGTCGCCCCCGCGGTCGCGGGCGTATTGTGGGCGTTCATGTTCCAGCCTTCGCTCGGCATCGTGGCGCGCGGCCTGCGCGACACCCTCGGCATCGACTGGAATCCGCTGCTCAATGGCAATCACGCGATGGTCCTGGTGGTGATGGCCGCCACCTGGAAGCAGATCTCCTACAATTTCCTGTTCTTCCTTGCCGGGCTCGCCGCGATCCCACGCAGCGTGATCGAAGCCGCCGCGATCGACGGTGCGCGGCCGATGCGGCGCTTCTGGACCATCGTGTTCCCGCTGCTTTCGCCGACCACGTTTTTCCTGCTGGTCGTCAACATCGTCTACGCGTTCTTCGACACGCTCGGCCTGATCGACACAATGACCGGCGGCGGCCCCGCGAGGGCGACCGAAACGCTGGTCTTCAAGGTTTATTCCGACGGCCGGCTTGGCGGCAACCTCGGCGGCTCGGCCGCGCAATCCGTCATCCTGATGATCATCGTGATCGCCCTCACCGCGATCCAGTTCCGCTATGTCGAGAAGAAGGTGACCTACTGATGTCGGTGATGTGGAAGGAGCTGACCGCAGAAGACCTGCGCGCCAAGGCGGCCGAGAACGCCATTGTGGTGCTGCCGGTCGCCTCGATGGAGCAGCATGGCCCGCACCTTCCGGTCGGCGTCGACACGTTCCTTTGCGAAGCCGTATGCCAAGGCGGCGCCGAGCTTGCGGTTAAGGATGTGCCGGTCGTGGTCGCGCCGACGCTGTGGTGCGGGATGGCCGAGCACCACATGGCGGTCGGCGGCACCTTCACGTTCGATATCCCCACCTACATGGCGGTGCTGCGCGCGTTTCTGACGAGCATCAGGCGCCACGGCTTTTCGCGCGTGTTCATCGTCAACGGGCACGGCGGCAACATCGCGGCGCTCAACGCCTTCCTGCCCGATTTCACGCGCGAGACCGGATTGAAACTCTACGCCACCACGTACTTCGAAATGTCGAAGAGCGACCTCGGCGAATTCCTCGAAGACCAGAAGCAGGTGCACCACGCCTGCGAGGTTGAAGCGTCGATGATGATGGTCGTGGCGCCCGGCACCGTGAAGCACGACCGCCTCCCCGAGGCGTTCGGCCTGCTCAACGGCGATCCGCGCAAGGCGTTTCCGGCGAACCGCTACGACTCGTTCAAGGAGCTCACCCCGAGCGGCGTGGTCGGCGATGCGCGCCGCGCCAGCAAACAGAAGGGCGAGAAGCTGCTCAAGGTGTGCCAGGAAGGCCTCGCCGCCACGCTCAAGAACAAGGACATGTGGGGCTGAGATGGTCGAGAACCGCCCTTTCAACAATCTCATACCGCACCTGATCCTGTGGATCGGGATCGCGATCGTGGCGTTTCCGGTCTACCTCGCCTTCGTCGGCTCGACCCACGAAGCCTCCGTCATCGCCAACGGGCAGATGCCGCTGACGCCCGGCGGCAAATTCATCGAAAACTACTATCGCACGATCTTCATTGGCACGAGCGGCACCACGCGCGAGCCGGTCGGCACCATGCTGGTCAATTCGTTCATCATGGCGATGGTGATCGCGCTCGGCAAAATCGCGATCTCGATCATCTCGGCCTATGCGATTGTCTACTTCCGCTTTCCCTTCCGCATGACCGCCTTCTGGGTGATCTTCATCACGCTGATGCTGCCGGTCGAAGTGCGCATCTATCCGACCTACAAGATCGTTTCCGATCTCAACATGCTCGATACCTACTCGGGCCTCACGTTGCCGCTGGTCGCCTCGGCGACCGCAACGCTGCTGTTCCGCCAGTTCTTCATGACCGTGCCGGACGAGCTCGTGGAAGCCTCGCGCATCGACGGCGCCGGGCCGTTCCGCTTCTTCTTCGATACGCTCTTGCCGCTCGCGCGCACCAACATGGCGGCGCTGTTCGTGATCCTGTTCATCTACGGCTGGAACCAGTATCTCTGGCCGCTGCTCATCACCACGCGCGACGACATGCAGACCATCGTGATCGGGATCAAGAAGATGATCGTCACGTCGGACGCGCTCACCGAATGGCAGCTCGTGATGGCGACCGCGATGCTGGCGATGCTGCCGCCGGTCATGGTGGTGATCGGGATGCAGAAGCTGTTCGTGCGCGGACTGGTGGAGACGGAGAAGTAAGTGGCTGAAGTCACACTCAAGGACGTCCGCAAGGTCTATTTTGGCGGCGTCGAGGCCGTGAAGGGCGTCTCCTTCGACGTGCCGGACGGGCATTTCTGCGTGATGGTCGGGCCGTCGGGCTGCGGCAAGTCCACGCTGTTGCGCATGATCGCGGGCGTCGAGACCATCACGTCCGGCGAAGTCCGCATCGGCGAGCGCGTCGTCAACGACGTCGAGCCCTCCGAGCGCGATATCGCGATGGTGTTTCAGAACTACGCGCTCTACCCGCACATGAAAGTCTACGACAACATGGCCTACGGCCTGCGCAACCGCAAAACACCCAAGCCCGAGATCGAGAAGCGTGTGCGCGAGGCCGCGCGCATCCTCGAAATCGAGCAGCTGCTCGACCGCAAGCCGCGGCAGCTCTCCGGCGGGCAGCGCCAGCGCGTCGCGATGGGCCGCGCCATCGTGCGGCGGCCGAAGGCCTTTCTGTTCGACGAGCCGCTGTCGAACCTCGATGCCAAGCTGCGCGTCTCGACGCGGGTCGAAATCAAGAAGCTGCAAAAGGCGCTCGGCACGACATCGATCTACGTCACGCACGATCAGCTCGAGGCGATGACGCTCGCCGACATGCTGGTGGTGATGAACGCCGGCAAGGTCGATCAGATCGGCGCGCCGCTCGACGTCTACGAGAAGCCCGCGACGACGTTCGTCGCGACCTTCATCGGCGCACCCGCGATGAACCTGCTGAAAATGGACGGCGCGGAGCCGGCGCTGCTGCTCGGCAACGGCCGCATCCCGTCCGAGGGCGCGATCGTCGGCATCCGGCCGGAGGACCTCGAATTGACCAAGGCGGGGGCCAGCCCGGCGGAGGGCATCGCGCTGCCGCTGACCGTCGGCGCCGTCGAGCGGGTCGGGCCGGAGAGCTTCGTCTACGGAACCCTGGACCGCGGCGACAGCATCATCGTGCGCCTGCCCGGCACTGTTGCGCCTGCGCCAGGGGAGCGCGCCGTTGCCCTCGCCTCGCGGGCAAAATTGCATGTATTCAGCGCCGACGGACAGCGGCGGCTCTGACGCCACGCATGATCTTTCCCGAAAACCGGTTCCCATCCCCGATCTAGTCGAGGACATGCTTTTCGGGCTCATACGCGACAACTTGCTGCGAATTCAGCGAAATTCGTATTCTTGAACCCTTAACCGGGTGCCCCCATATTGTTCGCGACCGGACCGGCCGCGGCAGCGTGCCGAGCCGCGCCGGCAGAGGTGCCTGAGAAGGGCCTCTCAAAGTCGCTCCGAGGAGGGCTTTGAACGCAAATGACCCGAGTTCCGTCGCTCTCAAGTCCGTTCCTGCTGGGCTTTGACGAAATCGAGCGCGTCCTCGACCGCGTCACCAAAGCGGCCGACGGCTATCCGCCCTACAATATCGAGCGGTTGCCGCGCGACGAGCGCGATCCCGAGCGGCTGCGCATCACGCTGGCGGTGGCCGGCTTCACGCGCGAGCAGCTCGACGTGACGACCGAGGAGAACCAGCTGGTGATCCGCGGCCGGCAGCAGGATGACAAGACCCGGGAATATCTTCACCGCGGCATCGCGGCGCGTCAGTTCCAGCGGACCTTTGTGCTGGCTGACGGCATTGAAGTCCTGGGAGCGGACCTGAAGAACGGCCTGCTGTCGATCGATCTCGCACGCCCGGAACCCGAGCGTGTGATCAAGCAGATCAACATCAGGGACGAGGAATGAGGCATCGACCAGAAAGGAGTCGAGGGCCATGAACAACGAAACGAACCGTGCGACCGACATCCATCAGATTTCGCCCGAGGCGCTCGCCGTGCTCGGCGGAGGCAAGCTCGCCTACGTCAAGACGATCCGCTCCGAGGATGTGCAGAAGCATTTCCCGCAGGCGCCGGAGCTGGCGCCCGGCTCGCTGCTCTATGCGCTGCACGCCGCCGACGGCACGCCGATCATGCTCACCGACAGCCGCGAGGCGGCGGTCGCGAATGCCTGGAGCAACGAGCTCGAGACGGTGAGCGTGCACTAAGGGCGCAACACACTCCGCTCGTCCCCGCGAAAGCGGGGACCCAAGGGGCCAAAAAAAGAAGGAACTGGATGCCCGCTGTCGCGGGCATGAGCGGGTGGCTTCCTACTGCGACCCCTCCAGCCCGAGCTTCTTGACGAGCCCGCCCCACTTCTCCTGCTCGGAGCGGCGATAGGCGCGCAGATCTTCCACCGAGGGCGTATCGAACGGGATCAGGCCGATCGTCTCGATCTTCTCCTTGATCGCGGGATCGGCCATGATCTTTTTCATCTCGTCATGCAGCCGGTCGACGATGTCGCGCGGCGTCTTGGCCGGCGCGAGCAGCATGTGCCACGACACCGCTTCGAAGCCTGGTGCGGGCGCGGCCTCGGCAAGCGGTGGTACGTCGGGCAGCAATGGCAGGCGCGTGAGCGACGACACCGCGAGTGCGCGCAGCTTGCCGTCCTTGATCAGCGGCAGCGACGCGCCGGCCTCAGCCCAGCCGAGCGCGATATGGCCGGCCGCGATGTCCTGGATCGACTGCGGCGTCGCGCGATAGGGCACATGCGTGATCTCGAGCCCGAACTGGTTCTTCATGAACTCCATCGAGAGATGCTGCGCGACGCCTGCGCCGGGCGAGGAGTAGCTGAGCTTGCTCTGGTTCTCCTTCACGTACTTGATCAACTCAGGCACCGACTTCGCCGGCAGTTCGGGGTTCACCACCAGGATGAACGGCGACTTCACGTAGAGCGACACCGGGATGAAGTCCCGATCCGGATCGTAGGTCACCTGTTTGAACAGCGTGAGATTGATCGCCATCGCGGACGACGTCGAGACCAGCAGCGTGTGTCCATCGGGCGGGGCTTGCGCGACCGCATTGGCGGCCAGCATCAGCGATGCGCCGGGGCGGTTCTCCACGATCACCGGCTTGCCGAGGCTCTGCGACAGCTTGTCGGCATAGAGGCGCACCAGCACGTCCATGCCGCTGCCGGCGGCGAGCGACACGATGATGGTGACGGGGCGGTTCGGATATTGCGCGTGCGCCAGCGAAGCAAAAGCCAATGCCAGTGCGAGCGCAATCAATTTGGTGATGCGAAACATCGCGATCCTCCCGTGCGTTTTCTTTGAGAGGACTTTCGCCCGGCGCGCGATCCGCTGTCCAGCCTCGGCGCGGCGTACACTCAACACCTCATCCTTCGAGACGCGCCCGCAGAGCGCGTCTCGAAGGATGGCCAAACGCTCGGCCGTCGCCCCGCGCCATGGTTCGAGACGCCCGCCTTACGGCGGGCTCCTCACCATGAGGTTCAGAGTTTCACGCCGCTTCCGAGGGCGGCATCGCGAGCACCGCGTAGAGCGCATCGGCATCGCGCGACTCGCGGAGGCGCGCGATGGTTGCAGGCTCGCGCAAGAGCCGCGCAACGCGGGCCAGAGCCTTCAAATGATCCGCGCCTGCTCCTTCAGGGGCAAGCAGCAGAAAGATCAGGTCGACGGGCTGGCCGTCGAGTGACTCAAAGTCGATCGGCCGATCCAGGCGCGCGAAAAGTCCCACCAGCTTTTCCAGCTTCGGCAGCTTCCCATGGGGGATCGCGATGCCGTTGCCGACCCCGGTGCTTCCGAGCTTCTCGCGCTGCATCAGCGTCTCGAAGATGAGCCGCTCGTTCTGTCCGGTGAGCTTCGCGGCGCGGCTGCTAAGGTCTTGAATCGCCTGCTTTTTGCCGTTCACTTTCAGCGCCGGGATAACCGCGTGCGGCGCGACAAGATCGATGAGCGGCATGGCCGGTTTGTGGGTCGTTGACGGGGGTTGTTGCGGGAAGGCGGCGGTTTATCGGGGCGGCCCACCCGCGTCAATGGGGCCCGGCCGCGCAATCAGCAAAGGGGGTACCGGTTTTGCGTCCGATCGCGCGGAATTTGGTCGTGTCTCAGTTTGAAAATTTAGCCCGGATTGCCCGCTTGCTGCGGACGAGCGCGCCCTCGACGCGCGGCCCAGGCGGCCTTGGTCAGCACCATGGTGCGCGAGCCGGGAACACCCTCCTCGGGGCCTACATCTTCGAAGCCAAGCGCGCTGTAGACATGACGGGCGCGGTCGTTGCTACTCCGGACATGCAGATGACAGCGCGCGTTGTCCGAGTGCGTGAAAATCCAGTCGATGAGTGCGGAGAGGAACGGCTTGCCAAAGCCGCGGCCGGCGTTCGCCACCGCGAAGCGGCGAAGGAATTCGCTTCCGTCGCCGTCGCGCCGGTTCTGGAGGACGGCAAAGCCTTGGCGAGCGCCGCTCGCGTCCAGACCGATGAAATAGAGCCAATTGTCGTCGGCGAGGTTGGCGCGGTGTACATCTTCCTCGTAGCATCCGACCAGCACGTCGTAGGCGGGCAACCGTTCGGTCGCCATGATGAAGGAAATGTCGTCGGCGGTGGCGCGGCGTAGAGACACCATGCCGCCAGATTACTGGCGCAGTTCGATCACGTCGAATGTGGATTCCGGCACCGGATAGGGCATCTGAAGCCGCAGGTGGTTGCTGCCGCTGAAGGCGGTCAAGGCGGGACATGCTTCGCGGGATCATGTGCCGGGTCGATCCATCCCACATTGCCGTCCGGACGGCGATAAACCAGGTTGATCCGGCCGTGGCTGGCGTGCCGGAACACCACGACCGGGGCGCCGGTCATGTCCAGTTCCATGACGGCTTCGCTGACCGAGAGCTGTTTCAGCACCGTCGTCGACTCCGCGATGATGACCGGATTGAATTCGGTCACCTCGTCCTCGCCGTCGTGTGGCGGCGCTTCGAGCACATAGCTCGCCGCATCGAGGCCGGGCAGCTCCGCGGCCTCACCGCCGTTCCCACGCGCGGCGTGGCGGTCCTTGAGGCGCCGCTTGTAGCGTCGCAATCGCTTCTCGACGCGCAGCGCCGCCTGATCGGCGCTCACATAGGCATCCGCGGCATTCGCCTCGGTGTGCAGCGTGATGCCGGAATCGAGATGGATGGCGCACTCGGTGCGGAAGCCGAAGCCATCCTTCTCGACGGTGACATGCCCCGAGTAGCCGCCATCGAAATACTTGCTGAGCGATTCGACGATGCGTGCGTTGATGCGCTCGCGCAAGGCTCCGCCGATGTCGATATTTTTTCCCGAGACGCGAAACGGCATGACCTGCCTCCGTTCACCGGGCCCGGCCTCAACGCTGGTGGTCCGATTCCAACATTCGCACCCCCGTTTGGCAAGGTGTTCCTGCGAATGTTGGAATCAAAGGACCACCAGAGCGTGATGAGATCAGATCGACTCGGTGCCCTCTCTTTCGTCATGCCCCGCGAAAGCGGGGCACCCAGTAAACGCGAGCGTCGCGATACGGCGCCAGTCGTGATTACTGGGTCGCCCGCCTTCGCGGGCGATGACGATGGAGAGATATCGCGATCGAGGCAAAAATCATCACGCTTTAGGATGGGGCGAGCGCCTGCTTTTCGCGCCGGCGCTGGACGGATGACGGTATCCGCATCGCCTCCCGGTATTTTGCAACCGTCCGGCGCGCGATATCGATGCCGGCTTCGCGCAAGCGGTCCACGATCGTATCGTCGGACAGTACGCCGCTCGCGCTCTCGGCATCGATCAGCTGCTTGATGCGATGCCGCACGGCTTCGGCCGAGTGCGCCTCGCCGCCGTCGGAGGCGGCGATCGACGAGGTAAAGAAGTATTTCAGTTCGAAAATGCCGCGACGCGTCGCCATGTACTTGTTGGCGGTGACGCGTGACACGGTCGACTCGTGCATGCTGATCGCGTCCGCGACCGTCTTCAGATTCAACGGACGCAGAAACTGCACGCCGTGCGCGAAGAACGCGTCCTGCTGGCGCACGATCTCGGTCGACACCTTGAGGATCGTCTTGGCGCGCTGGTCGAGCGCGCGCATCAGCCACGTCGCGGTCTGCAGGCACTCGGCGAGGTAGGATTTCTCGCCGTCGTTCTTCGCGGTCTTCGACACCGTCGCGTAGTAGGTCTGGTTGACCAGCACCTTCGGCAAGGTGTCGGAATTGAGCTCAACGAGCCACCCGCCTTCCGGGCTCACGCGCACGAAAACATCCGGCACGATCGGCTGCACCACGGCCGAACCGAAGGCGAGGCCGGGCTTGGGATTGAGCCTGCGGATCTCGGCGATCATGTCGGCGAGATCGGCGTCGTCGACGCCGCACAGGCGGCGCAAGGCAGGAAAATCGCGCCGCGCCACCAGATCGAGATGCGCAAGCAGCGCGGCCATCGCGGGGTCGAAGCGGTTCTGTTCCTTGAGCTGGATCGTGAGGCATTCGCTCAAATTGCGCGCGCACACGCCGGGCGGGTCGAAGGTCTGCAGGATCGCGAGCACGGCCTCGATTTCGGATTGCGGCGCGCCGAGCCGCTCCGCGACCGCATCGAGATCGCCGGTGAGGTAGCCGGCCTCGTCGACCAGATCGACGAGATGGCGGCCGATCATGCGCCGTGCCGGATCCGGGATCGCAAGCGCGAGCTGCTCGCCGAGGTGATCCGCGAGCGTCGTCTCGGCCGAGACGAAAGCTTCGAGATTGTAGTCGCCGTCCTCGCGCCCGCCCGAACCGACGCCGGCCCATTCCGAATAGGCGGCGGGCTCCTGCTGCGCAGGCCGCGGCGGCGCCTCGGCCGAGTCGGGAAAGACGTTCTCGATGCCGGTATCGAAGGAATCCTCGATCGCCGCGGAGCCATTCACCTCGGCGGCTTCGCCGGGCGCTTCGGCGGCGGCCTCCTCCCGCTGATTGCCTTCGGGGGGGCCTTCGCTGGAGCGCTCCAGCAAGGGATTGCGCTCCAGTTCGCCTTCCACATAGGCGGTGAGGTCGAGATTCGAGAGCTGCAGCAGCTTGATGGCCTGCATCTGCTGCGGCGTCATCACCAGAGCTTGGCTCTGGCGGAATTCGAGTCTTTGCGAAAGCGCCATGTTGCGGTGCAATATTGGTCCGGTTCTTGCTTTAACTTGTTCGGACGCGGCTGTACACGGGGGGCATGCAAATGTTGGCGGCGGTGTTAACAACCCGCTGCCGGCGCCGCAGCCTTCGAATCTGGATGTTCGGGGGTTGAATCCTTCTGGCCCTTGACCACACCACAGGGTTATTCGGCCGAAAGCGTCCGGTGGCGAGCGGGTGACACGCTACGCGCGATGGCGCAAGGCGTCGACGACCGCGACGAATGCGGGCGAAGACTGGCGGCGGCTCGGGTAATAGAGGTGATAGCCGTCCCAGTACGGTGACCATTTCTCAAGGACGCGCTTCAGGCGCCCGCCCTTGAGATGCGGCAGGGCGATCTCTTCCGGCACATAGGCAAGGCCGAAACCGTCAAGGGCTGCGGCGACAGCATCGTAGGAGTTGTTGAACACAAGCTGACCCTCAACCCGGATTTTCACCTCGCGTCGATCTTCGCAGCGCTGATCACGAAGCTGCCGCTACCGCAGATTCCGATGGCGCCGATGCGGGCGCGGTCCACGAAGTCCTGCGTGCCGAGGTAGTCGACCGCGGCGCTGAATGCTTCGGCGTACATGTCTGGGGAAACCAGATTGCGGGTCCGGCCTTCGCTCTCGCCCCAGAACGGAAGATCAATCGACATCGCGACGAAGCCGCGCTCGGCCATCATGGTGGCATAGAGATTGGCGCTCTGCTCTTTCACCGCGCCCATCGGGTGACCGACGACAAGCGCCGGACGCCGGTTGCTTCGCCCAAACAGTCATTCCAGCTAAGCTAGGGCGAATGAGAAACTTAAGCCCAGAGAGCAAGCGCGCCTCACGGCGAACCGCCATCAATTTAGGCGTTACGTGGCTGCTTGCGCTCACTTTGACCCAATGGACATCTTTTGTCTGGTCGACGGCCGCGGTGGCGACTGCGCTCGCAGCCGGTTGGCTGATTTGGCTCCTAGCGCCGCTCCCAAACATTTCCATGGTGTTCCTGATGGCGGTGCTGTTCGCCGCCGTTAGCTTCGGAATATGGCCGGCAGTCTATGCGTCAATTCTTTCGTTCCTTGTTTACAATTTTTTCTTCATCGAGCCGCTCTATACATTTCAGATCGCTGAACCTCATGAATTGTTCGCCCTTATCGTCTTTCTGATCGTAGCAATCGTAACATCAACGCTGGCGGGGCGGCTGCGGGATCAGGCCCGCGCCGCGAATGAACACGCACGTACGACGCACCGTCTTTATGAATTCACCTCGAAGCTCTCGGCATTCAATAACGTGGATGCGGCGATCGATGGCGCAGCGGGCGAGATACACACGAGTCTGCGCCGCCCTGCCGTCATTCTCCTCGATCAAAACGGTGAGTTGTCGCTTGCGGCGGCCTGGCCGCCGGAGGACGCTCTCGATGAGGCAAGCGTTGATGCGGCGCGGCTAGCATTTATGCGCAATGAACCCGTTGGCTTTGGCACTGACACACTGCGCGACAACGCGTGGCACTTCATCCCACTTCGCACACAACACGGCTCGGTCGGCGTCGTTGGCGTTGCACGAGGCGAGAAGGACGTTCAGCTTGATTCCGAAGCACGCGCGCTGCTGACAGCACTCGCGGAGCAAACCGCGGCGGCGCTCGAGCGCGCGATTTTGTCGCGCGAGATGATGGCGGCGCGTAACGCAGCCGAGACGGAGCGCATCCGCAACATCCTCTTGGCCTCAGTGTCGCACGACTTCCGCACTCCGCTCGCGTCGATACTTGGATCGGCAACGAGCCTCCTGGATTTCCGTGACCGACTCGATGTGTCGGCGCAGACCGAGCTCCTGGCACAGATTAAATTCGAGGCCGAAGGTCTCGACGCGATGATACGCAATCTCCTCGCAATTACGCGGATCGACGCGGGCGCGCTTGATTTGAGGAAAGACTGGGTCGATCTGCGGGAGCTTGCCGAACGGGTGGTCAGCTCGGCGCGACGAAGAGAACCGGCTTTGTCGCTTCAACTGAACTTGCCAGCGGAGTTCATGATGGTTCGAGCCGATGCGATCCTGGTGGAGCAGGCGCTTAGCAACGTGATAAACAACGCGATCTCGCATACGGCTAAAGGAACGCGTGTCGTAATCGATGCCCAATTAAATCCGGACGCGACCATGCTGCGCGTGACCGACGATGGGCCCGGGATACCGACCGACATCCTGCCGCGCGTGTTTGAGAAGTTTGTACGTTCGAAACGGGACGACGCGGACAGGTCGGATAAGGGCGAAGGAACGGGCCTCGGGCTTGCCATTGCAAAAGGCGTGGTTGAGGCCCATGGGGGCGCGATCACTGCGGAGAGCCCGGTCGCCTCGGGCAAAGGCGCCCGCATCACGCTCACGTTCCCGCGCGAGAAGCCGTGATGACCAACAGGATTCGCGCTCTTGTCGTCGACGATGAACCTGCCATCTTGCGGTTCCTCAAGCCCGTTTTGGAAGCAAACAATTACGACGTCGTGAGCGCCGACACGGTCGCGGAAGCGACCAAGCGGATCGCGACCGACACGCCAGACATCGTCGTTCTCGACCTGGGGCTTCCTGATGGCGACGGCAAGGACGTGATCAGGCAAGTGCGGGGATGGTCTGATGTGCCCATCATCGTTCTATCGGCACGCGACCGTGAGGCCGAGAAGATCGAAGCACTCGATCTCGGAGCGGATGACTTCGTCAATAAGCCGTTTGGCGTTGGCGAACTCCTGGCGCGGATGCGGACTGCGCTTCGGCATCGGATCGAACGGGCAGCGCAAACTCCGGTGCTTCGTACGGCCGATCTCGAAATCGATAGCGTGCGCCATCGCGTCATACGTGCCGAGGTCGAAATCAAGCTGACGCCCAAGGAATTCGAGCTGCTGTCGTTTCTCGCCCGGCACGTCGGAAAAGTCGTCACCCATCGGCAGATCCTGACGGCGGTCTGGGGCCCGGCCCACGGGACTGACACGCAATATCTGCGTGTCTATATCGGCCAGCTTCGGCAAAAAATCGAACAGGATGCGGGTGACCCGCGCATCATCATCACCGAGCCAGGCGTCGGCTATCGCATTGCAGAGATCGGCGACGCCTAGTCTGCCGGCATCTTGCGTTCCGACGCGCACAGTACTTCGCGCATCGTCTTTATACCGTCCTTATACCCTGCGGCCCAATCCCGTATTGAGAACTTAGGTCGGCCCCTCTTCGATATCCACGCGATATCGGAACGTTCTTCTATGAACCCTCCTGACAAACCGCAAGCGAATGAGGGCCAGGTCGTTTCCAACAATCTGTTTCCGCCAATTCTCGGCCTTGTCGGGATCGGGCTGCTCGCCTGCACGGCCTGGGCTCTCGGACTGACCCACAATCAGGTCGCGGATGGACTATCGCGCTGCGGTGCGATCGCGAACGATCCAGCGCGGCTCGCTTGCTACGACCAACTGGCGACCCCCCACCCCCCCGCTAGGGGTGCCTTCGGGTTTCTTCACTCCAATCCGCGCGAGGGATCGCAATGAACGACGGTGCTGTGTCTTCGACGGCCGCCGCAGCCGAGCGGGTTGCGCCGGAAATCGCTGCGCCTGGCACCCCCTCCGCGGGATTTTGGCCGTTGACGCTCGGCAGCATCGGCGTGGTCTACGGCGATATCGGCACGAGCCCGCTCTATGCACTGCGTGAATCCGTGACCGCCGCAGTCGGAGCCGGTAACCCCGCGAGCGAAGCCGTTGTCCTCGGTATTCTGTCGCTCATCATCTGGGCGCTCCTAATCGTCGTGACGGCGAAATATGTGCTGATCCTGCTGCGCGCGGACAATAACGGTGAGGGCGGGACACTGGCGCTGATGGCGTTGGCTTCGCGCGGGCTCGGGCCGAATGCCTCCTTCGTGATCCTTCTCGGCATCATCAGCGGCGCCCTGTTCTATGGCGATGCGATGATCACGCCTGCGCTCTCGGTTCTCTCCGCCGTTGAGGGGCTAAAGATCGTGACCCCGGCTCTCGATCCCTACGTGGTGCCAGTTACGGTCTTGATCCTGATCATTCTATTTACCGTGCAATCGCGCGGCACAGCCAAGGTCGCAGCCTATTTCGGCCCGATCACGCTGGTCTGGTTCATCGCGCTGGCGGCGGCCGGCGCCTGGCACATCGCGCAAAATCCCACTGTGTTGGCCGCGTTTGATCCACGCCACGGGATCATGTTTCTCGCCTCGCACAAGTTGATCGGGTTTCTCACCTTGGGCGCCGTATTCCTGGTAGTCACCGGCGCGGAAGCGCTCTATGCCGATCTTGGGCACTTCGGCCGGCGTCCGATCCAGACCGCATGGCTGCTGGTTGCACTGCCGGCCCTCACGCTCAACTACCTCGGACAGGGCTCACTTGTCCTCGCAAATCCGAAAACGATCGAGAATCCGTTCTTCCTGCTCTATCCCGATTGGGCCTTGATCCCGATGGTCGCGCTTGCGACCGCAGCGACCGTAATCGCCAGCCAAGCCGTAATCACCGGAGCCTATTCGCTTACCCGCCAGGCCATCCAGCTCGGGCTCCTGCCCCGGCTCGAAATCCGCCATACTTCCGCGGCCCTGATCGGTCAGGTCTATATGCCGCGCGTGAATACGCTGCTGCTGATCGGCGTGCTTCTCCTGGTCGTCACGTTCCGCTCCTCCAGCGCCCTGGCATCCGCCTATGGGATCGCAGTGACCGGCACCATGGTGGTTACCAGCATGCTGGCGTTCATCGTCATTTGGAAAGTGTGGCGATGGTCGGCAATCGCGACGGCGTGCCTGCTCGGCCCCTTCCTGCTGATCGACCTGACCTTCCTGGGCGCCAACATGCTGAAGGTTTTCGAAGGCGGCTGGATGCCGCTCGCGCTCGGCGCTGCGGTGATGCTCGTGATGTACACATGGCGGCGCGGCAGCCGGATCCTCACCGAGAAGACGCGCCGGCTGGAGCTATCCCTGGTTGATTTGGTCGAACGTCTGGAGCGAAAGCCTCCCGCGCGCGTCCCGGGAACGGCCGTGTTTCTCACCGCCGATCCGCACAGCGCCCCGACTGCGCTCCTGCACAGTCTCAAGCATTACAAGGTGCTACACGAGCGCAATGCTATCTTGACTGTGGAGTCGGACCCGCTGCCGCGCGTCGACCCGAAGGACCGGGTCCGCATCGAGCCGATTTCCGCGACGTTCTCCCGCATCGTGCTGCGTTTCGGGTTCATGGAGGCTCCAAACGTACCGCAAGCGCTCGCGATTGCGCGCAAACTGGGCTGGCAGTTCGACATCATGTCGACATCGTTCTTCCTTTCGCGCCGCACGCTGCGGCCGGAGGAATCGTCGGGCATGCCGCAGTGGCAAGATCATTTGTTCATTGCGCTGGCGCGGACCGCAAATGACGCCACCGATTACTTCCAGGTGCCGACCGAAAGGGTGGTGGAAGTCGGCACTCAAGTGAAGGTGTGAGGCGCTTGGGACGAACCTGAAATAACAGCATCGTGCGCACCGGTGGATTGCGCTGTCGATCAAATCAGGGGAAGTGCTCCACTCGCATTCATCAAGGGGGCCAGGCCCTACGAGACCGTATCACTGAGCCCGCGCCTAATGTCGGCCCACGGCCCTTCGCGACATTTCGCGGCGACGCATCAATTCGGTCGCTTTCGGAGCTAGTCTAAGCGAACATCCAACGATCCTCGCTTAGCGATTTATGAGTACGCACCCTGGTGTCCCCTCGATTCCGAAGTTCGCGTACGAGGGTGCTGCGCGATGAGACGAACTTCGGAATCCGGACACTAGCGCGCTACATGCTGAAATCTTCGCCGAGATAGAGCCGGCGCACGTCGGGGTCGTTGATGATGTGGTCGGCATCGCCTTCGCGCAGCACCTCACCCGCGTAGATGATGTAGGCCCGGTCGGTGAGGCCGAGGGTCTCGCGCACGTTGTGGTCCGTGATCAGCACGCCGATGTCGCGCTCGGTCAGGTGCCGCACCAGCTGCTGGATGTCGCCGACCGCGATCGGGTCGATGCCGGCGAACGGCTCGTCGAGCAGCATGTAATTGGGCCGGCTCGCGAGCGCGCGCGCAATTTCCACGCGCCGACGCTCGCCTCCCGACAGCGCGATCGCGGGCGACTTGCGCAACCCCGTAATGTGGAATTCGTCGAGCAG
>JBAVXH010000419.1:0-5530 GCA_049698215.1 Xanthobacteraceae bacterium
CGCCAGCTCCGCAAAGCCGACGCGCGTCGCTGCGGTCGCCGCCGGAAAGCGCACCGCGCTCAGCACGTCATGCGGCCCGAGCGCGGTCTCGAACAGGCCCGTGAAGAAATCGGCCGCCCGCACGGTACGCTTGCCGTTCGTGCCGATGATGCCGATCTCGCCGTCCAGTGCCACCAGGCAGGCAGGCAATTCGGCCGCCGGATCCGCATAGGCGAGCGAACCGCCGATTGTACCGCGATTGCGGATCGCCGGATGCGCGATGTGCGGCATCGCCAGCGCGATCAGCGGCGCGTGCTTGGCGATCTCGGCGGAGCGCTCCAGCGCGGCATGGCGCGCCAGCGCGCCGATCTCGACCATGCTGTCCTTGACGCTGATTCCATCGAGGCCTGTGACGCCATTAATGTCGACCAGCAATGAGGGACTCGACAGCCGCATGTTCAAGGTGGCGATCAAGCTTTGCCCGCCCGCGAGTAGTTTTGCTTCGCCCTTGTGCTCGCCGAGGAGGCGGATCGCGTCATCAAGCGTGCGCGCCTTCGCGTAGGCGAATGGTGCGGGTTTCAACGCGTCCTCCCGGCCGGCGGCATGTCCGCGGCTATTGGAAATTAAGCCGAATTGGCCGGATTCCCGGACCCCAAGTCAAGCGCCCTATTCATTCCGCCCAGCAATCTCCGCCTGCCAGGGCGCGACGCGATGCTCGACCCAGCCGATCAGGCCATTCAGCCCGATCGCCAACACCATCAGCACCACGATCGGCACGAACATGGTGGCGGTATCGAAATTGTTGGCCGAGTTGATGATGATCGCGCCGAGCCCGGAGATAGTGGTGAAGAACTCAGCGATCACCATGGCGACCACCGCGCGCCCGACGGCAAGGCGGATGCCCGCCATGATGTAGGGCAAGGTCGCGGGCAGCACGATGCGCCGCAGGATCACCGCGTCGGACGCCACGAACGCGCGACCCACGTCGATCAGGCTTTTCGGCACGGCGGTGACGCCGAGCCAGGTGTTGATGGTGATCGGGAAGAGCGCCATCAGGAACACGACGGCGGCCTTCACGGCGAAGCCCAGGCCCAGCCAGAGGATCAGGAGCGGCACCAGCGCGACCAGCGGCATCGCGTAGCCGGCGGTGACGTAGATCCCGAGCGCCGCCTCGACCGCACGGAAGCGCCCGATCACCAGCCCGAGCGGCACGCCGACCAGGATCGCGAGGCCGTAGCCGACCACGAACGGCCGCAGGCTCTCATACAGAGCCGCGCCGAGCTGGCCGCTGCGCACCAGTTCGCCGAATGCCGCCGAAATCGCGGTCGGGTAGGAGCCGAATACCGGATTGATGTCGCGCCCGAGCCATTCCCACAGGCCGATCAGGACAGCGAGCGAGGCTAACGTGATGATCCAGCGCGGCATTTAGTGCGCCTGCGCGTTGATCGCGCGCCACAGGGCGTAGCGCGTTTCGCCGAATGCCGCCGATCCGCGCAGCCGCCCGACATCCCCCCGCGGCCGCGGCAGCGGCACCTCCATGATCTCCTGCACGCTGCCGTGCTGCATCACCACCACGCGGTCGGCGAGCAGCACGGCCTCGTCGAGGTCGTGTGTCACAAACAGGATGGTCTTCTGTGTGCGCGCATGGATCGCGATCAGCTCGCCCTGCAACGTCTCGCGTGTTTGCGCGTCGAGAGCGCCGAACGGCTCGTCCATCAGCAGCACCTTCGGGTCGATCGCGAGCGCGCGCGCAATGCCGACGCGTTGCTGCATGCCGCCGGAGAGCTGATAGGGGCGGCGGTTGCCGGAGTCCGTCAGGCCCACCAGATCGAGGTAGCGTTGCGCGGTGTCGCGCAGCGCCTCGCCGCGCACGCCCTTCATTTCGAGCCCGAACATTACGTTTTCCATCGCGGTCAGCCACGGCAACAGCGCGGCATGCTGGAACACCATGCCGCGATCGTGTCCGCAGCCGGTGACCGCGACACCATCGACCGTCACGCGGCCATCGCTCGCGGCCTCAAGCCCCATCGCGATGCGCAGCGCCGTGGTCTTGCCGCAGCCGCTCGGCCCGATCAGCGCGACGATCTCACCGTCCTGGACGCTGAAGCTGAGGTCCTGCAGCGCCTGGACGGTCTGCACGGCGCCATCGACGCGCAGCGTGAAACGCTTGGAGACGTCGATGAGATCAATCGCCCCCACTATTTGGCCAGCTCCAGCGCCTTTGCGCGCACATCCGGCGCGACGACCTTCGCGAGATCGACCGGCTTCGGCATGCTGCCGTTCTTCAGGAGCATCTCCTGCATCCAGGCGAGCTTCTCCATCGGCAGGCCGAGCTCCGGATCGATGTCCTTGTGGCGCAGGGCCTCGTCGTAGATGAAGGCCGGCCGCGGATCGTCAGGCTTCGCCTTGGTGACCTCGAAGGTGAGTTTGATCTCCTCGTCTCGGTTCGCAGCCGCATGGCGCAGCGCGGCAATCTCCGCGGCGAGGAAGCGGGCCGCCTCGTCGGGCCGCTCCGCCAGCGTCTTGCCCGAGGTGATCATGCACACGCGCATGAGGTTCGGCAGCGCCTCGCGTCCCGTCGCGAGCAGCTTCACGTTCGCGGGCGCGATCGGCAGATACTCGGTCGAGACGATCGCGGCATCGACCACGCCGACGGTGAGCGCCTTGTAGCGATCCGTGTCGCTGCCCATGTTGGCAAACTTTACCTCGCTCGCCGCAATGCCGTGCTTCTCCAGCACGGCGCGGATCAAGAGGTCGGGCAACGCTCCCGGCGCCGAGATCGCGATATTCTTGCCGCGCAGGTCTTCAATCTTGCTTGCGGGCGCACGGGCGAACAGTCCATGCACCAGGCTCGGCCAGTGGCATCCGAGAATCTTCACGTCCGCGCCGCGCGCCGCCGCCACGATCGCGCCGCCGGGGCCGCCCTCATAAGAATCGAGTTCGCCCGCGAGCAGGGCCTTCAGGCCGATCTGGTCGGCCTTGATCTGCATGATGTCGAGCTTCAGCCCCTGCTTCTCGGCAAAGCCGCGAGTGACCATCATGGCGAAGCCGGCATCGCTCTTCGCCTCGATGATGGCATGGCGCCAGGCTTTCTGCGCCAGCGCGGGACTCGCGCCGAGGGCCAGCGCGAGCGCGCCTGCGCACCATGGTCTCATACGGCGTCTCCCACATCCTGAAATTTCGCGCGCATGGTGCCAGCACGGACCGCTATGGGCAATCCGACTTGTTTCGCGCGCACGGCCATGCTCGGTATGCTGCGAGATGCGAATGAGGAGCAGCGGGTGAAGCAGGTCGAGGCGGCGGTGATCGGGGTCGGCTGGGTCGGCGGGACGCGCGCCGAGGCGCTGTCGCGCACGGCACTCGTCGACAAGCTGCATCTCTGCGAGATCCGACCGGACCGCCTTGCCGAGGTGAAGGCGCTCTACAAGCCCGCCACCGCGACGCTCGACTACAACGACATCCTCAACAATCCGAACATCTCGGTGGTCTACATCTCGACCACACCGGAATCGAACCATTACCCGATCTGCCGCGACTGCCTGCGCAACGGCAAGAACGTGATGCTGGAGAAGCCGATCGCGCTCGAGCTGTGGGAAGCCGACGAGTTGATCATGCTCGCCAAGCGCAACAACCTGAAATTCACCATCGGTTACTCGCAGCGCTTCAATACCAAGATCGCCTTCGCCAAGAAGAAGATCACCGACGGCACGCTCGGCAAGGTCGTGTCGGTGCTGGTCAGCCGGCATCTCTCGCGCTCGCTCGGCAAGAAAATCGCGAGCCGAGTACGCTTGTCGCCGGTGGTGATGGAATCAACGCACGATCTCGATTTCGTGTTCTGGCTGCTGGAGCCCGCCAAGCCGGTCCGCGTCTATTCGCAGGGCGCCTACGGCTACATGGAGCCGGTCAACGGCTCGCACGACATCATGTTCACCACCATCACGATGGACAACGGCGTCGTGGTGATGATCGGCGGCGGCTGGAATTTTCCGCCGAGCTACCCGAATTACTGCTCCACCTGGATCGAGATCACCGGCACCGAAGGCGCGCTGGTGCTCGACGACACGCAGCGCGACAACTGGCTCAATACCACTGCGCGCGGACAGGAGTTTCCCATGTCTACCATGCCGGGCGAACAGGTCGGCGACGTGTTCGCCGGCGGCATGGGCCCGGAGACGATCCACTTCCTCGAAGCCTGCATCCGCGATACGACCGTGATGGTGACGCCCGAGAGCGCGCGCCGGGTGATGGAGGCCTATTCGGCGGCGGACCTCTCGGCCGACCGCAACGAACCGGTCGACCTGCCGCTCAGCAACCAGACGATCTCGCAAATCGCCGAGTTCAAGCAGAAGATCCGCGCGGGGCTGAATACGTGAGACCGCAGGCGAAAGAACTTGGCCTTGCCATCATCGGCGGCGGTCGCGTCGGCCTGTTCCGCGGCGAGGTCGCGAACCGCCACCCGGCGGTGAAATGGGTCGGGCTTGCCGAGAAGAACCCAAACCGCGCCGGCGAGGTCGCGCCGAAGGTCGGCGCGGATTTCGTGACGCAGAGCCACATCGAACTTTTGAAGCGACCGGAAGTCACTTGCGCAATCATTGCGACCGACGAGCATCTGCACGTCGAGCCAATCCTCGCGGCAGCCGAGCGCGGCATTCCGCTCTTGATCGAGAAACCGCTCGCGACCGACCTCGCCCAGTCCGCGAGGGTGCTCAAGATCATCAAGGATGCCGGTATCGACGCGGTCGTCGGCTATACGCAGCGCTTCCGCCGCAAATGGCTCGCCGGCAAGGAGAAGGTGCGCTCCGGCGCGCTCGGCGACATCACGCTCGTCACATCGCGCGCCTTCATGAATCGCCTCGTCGCGATCGACAACTACAAGCGCACCGACGATCCGACGACCATCTCGCCGATGGTGATCTCCGGCACGCACGCGCTCGACATGTGCATGTGGTACCTTGAAAAGAAAACGCCGGTCGAATGCTATGCGCGCTCGATCGACAAGGTGCTCGGCCCCCTCTACCAGGGCATCGATGCCACCGCCGGCATGATCGTGATGAGCGACGGCACGATCTATCACCTCAACATTTCATGGGCGCTGCCGGTGACGTGGCCGGGTGCCGTGTACTCGCTCGAAGTGGGCATCACTGGCACCGAAGGTGTGCTCACCATCGATGACACGCATCGCGACATGGTGCTGGCGGTGAGCAAGCCGCAGGGCGAGGGCTATGCGCCCGACCAGACGCGGCTCGTCGACTTCCTGGGCTCCTATCCGCCTGGCGACATGGCGCTCGGCGAGCTGCGCGGCCCCATGGCGGATGAAACCGTGTCGTGGCTCAACCGCGTGGCGCTTGGGCTTCCGACGCCCTCCGCGACAGTCGAGGAAGCACACAAGAACCTGATGCTCACCAAGGCGCTCGACTTGTCGGCGAAGCTGAAGCAGCCGGTGAAGCTGCCGCTGGAGGCTTAGCGCGCCGCCAGCGGCTTCACCGCAAGCGCTGCCGCCAGCTTGTCCAGCTGCGCCGCCAGCGCCGGCGCAAGCGGCACGCCGTTGCGC
>JBAVXH010000420.1:0-4972 GCA_049698215.1 Xanthobacteraceae bacterium
GCGCCGAAGCAGAGCGCGCCGCGTCCACGCCGGGAGCAGCAGCAACAGACGAGCGGCGGGGGCTGGGGCTGGTTCGGCCGGCCACAGCCTTACGAAACGCGGCCGCAGCCGCAGCAGCGCGGCTTCTTCGGTGGGTGGTTCGGCGGCGGACGTTGGTAGGCTTCACCCCACCGGCCGCTCATCGGCGATGACCTTGCCGTCATTCGGCAGGCTGCCGGGCGCGACGAGCTTCACCGCCCCTTTGAGCTTGGTCACTACGGCAACCATTTGGTTCGAAGCCGTCGGGCTTTATGGCCGCAGGGGTGAGCTTAGTGTATTTTGCGGCCCTTGGTTGTCCAAGCGGAGCCTATGGACATGACATCGGCTGCTAAGCCTAAGCGCCTGACGGTTGAGGAACGCAAAACCGCTCGCTGGTCACGCGTCATCCCATCGGCCGTGAAACCGTCGCGCTCCAGAGAGCTCTTGCACGCCCTAAACAGCACTTCCCAGTCGGCTCGAACGAGCTGGCTCTTCTTCGTCTCATTCATGGCTTATTTGTTTGTCGCCGTGGCCAGTGTCACGCACACCGACTTGCTTCTCGACAGCCCGGTCAAACTTCCGCTGCTTCAGATCGAAATTCCGCTGGGCAGCTTCTTTTTGGTTACGCCTCTGCTTCTTATCCTTACACACTTCGGCGTCCTGCTTCACCACGCCATTCTGCGAAGCAAAGCGACCGCATTTAATGACTCCCTTGTCGGTGACGAGAGCGGTGATCCCAGATCCCACAACATTCGCTTGGAGGTGAGTTCTTACTTCTTCTCGCAGAATGAGGCAGGCCCGCCAAAGGGCATCCTTCTCGTCTACCTGCTGAACGCAATGACGTTCTTAACGTTGAATGCGTTGCCGTTGCTCCTCCTTCTCTATTTTCAGATAACGTTCCTCCCGGTACACAACTCGACGGCCACTTGGCTGCACAGGGCCTACTTAGGCCTCGACATCCTCATTCTACTCGCAATCGGATTTTCGTCGGTCATACGATGGAAGTGGGGTGCAATCTGGTCCGGCTCCAATTTGAAAATGCCCACGCTTAGCGTGGCGTTTTTCGCAATCACATCAGCATTCTCGTTATGCATCGCAACGTTACCATCCGGGACAGCGGGCTGGCCTGATCTGGATATGGCTATGACCTCAATTTGGCCTACCAGCATGCCGTTCAACAAAGACTTCCGCCGGTGTAACCCAACCAGCGATCGATGCGCATTTGGGTTGACCGCTTTCATTTTTGAACAACCGGTCGACTACGTTTCGAGCCGACGGCCCGGGTTCAGCCGGAGTCTAGTTGTCACAGAAAAAACAGTTGGCGGCTCCCCGAAAGCAAGCTTGAGGGGGCGCGATCTCCGCTACGCAACATTCGACCGATCCCATTTCCAAGGTGCTGATTTCACCGCGGCCGACCTGACCGGCGCGAGTCTCAAGCGCGCTGATCTCAAGGACGCGATATTCGGTTGCGCGGTTCGCGGCAAAAAACTCTACGAGTATTCCACCGAAGCGGGTGAGCGACGAGTCACCTGGATAGATGATGAAACCTGCCCGTCGCTGGTGCGAGCGAACCTCTCGGAAGCTATATTGTCCGACGGTGCGATAAATAAAGCTATTCTGCGCAACGCCAATCTCTCGCGCGTGAATATGCAAGGATTTGACCTTCGCCGTGTCGATCTTTCCAATGTAGAGCTTATACGCGCCGACCTTTCTGGCGCGAATGCATCATTCGCGATATTTGATGGCGCTCAACTAAATTCTCTCATTGCGCGCGGCGCGTCATTTCATGGGGCTCGTTTACTCGGCGCTGATCTCAGTGGTGCATATCTAGATGTCACGGACCTATCGAGTGCTGATTTTTCCGGATCAAATCTCGCCTCCGCCTCTTTGCGCGGTTCTTTCTTGCAACATACTCTGCTATTTGGCGCAAACCTCTCTCGTATTAAAATCTGGGGAGCTACTCCCCCGTCGCCCAAGGCCTTCAACTTGTCGGCGGTTTATGAACTGGATTTATCCAAGCCGGAAATGGTCGAGCTGAATGATCTCAAGAAGATCGTCGATGAACTTGATAACGTCGTGATCGATGAATATTCATACATACCCCGTCTTCCTTCGGGATTTTTGGAAGGCAGCGACTGGGAGAATTCGGCCGAACGCGCTTCGTGGGCAGCTCTCACTACGAAGCTGGACTCGGGCATGTACGCGAAGCGAGAATTGGGACGCTATTTGGCAAAACTTAGTTGTAAGAAACCCCAGGTGATGAAGGGTATTTTGAATACGCATCTTCTGAGCTATGGCTGGAGCGACATTTACCCTGATCAAGCAGAAGTGACCTTACCCGACGGCGTAGAGGTAAAGGATTTGGTTGAAGCCGACACTATTATTCCCTCCAAGATTGAGAGTGCGACAATTCAATATGGCGACGATTTGCAACTTTTGTCTGGATTTGTTGCTGCTATTGAGGAATTTAAGTGCGAATCTACTTTGGGAGAAGACAAACTGAAGATACTTCGCGAAGTGATGGTAAGGTCGCGCGAAAGGATTCCAGAAATCGAATTGAAGGTGTCTGTTTTCGAGGGCCAATTCCCTGCCGAGGCGGCACGCGGAGAAGACGCGGCCTTGCGTTCGCAATAGCGCGGTCCATCACCCCAGATCGTCTAGTCTTAATCAGAGAATCGCTGCGAGGGGAAGGGGTATACTAGGCGGTTCGGCTAGCCCACCGGCCGCTCATCCGAAATGACCTTGCCGTCATTCGGCAGGCTGCCGGGCGCCACGAGCTTCACGCCACCTTTGAGCTTCGTCACGGACTGAAGCGTCTCGGCGATCGTTGCCTCGAAGCCATCGCTCGGGGTTGCGCACTCGGCGTGCAGCGTCATGGCGTCCTGCTCGGCCTCGCGCGTTACCACGAGGCGCACGCGGGTAAGCTCCTGGTGGCGCTTCGCGACTTCCGCGACCTGCTCGGGCCGCACGAACATGCCCTTCACCTTGGTGGTCTGGTCGGCGCGGCCCATCCAGCCTTTGATGCGCGTGTTGGTGCGCCCGCAGGGCGATTGCCCGGCCATCACCGCGGACATGTCACCGGTCGCGAGGCGGATCATCGGATAGTCCGGGTTGAATGTGGTGACGACGACCTCGCCGACCTCGCCTTCGGCGACCGGATCGCCGGTGCCGGGCCGCACGATCTCCAGGATCATGTCCTCGTTGAGGATCATGCCCTCCAATGCGTCGGACTCATAGGAGATGACCCCCACTTCCGCCACCGCATAGCATTGCTTCACGGCGACGCCGCGCTCGAGCAATTCCTTGCGCAATGATGCCGGCAGCGCCGCGCCGGACACCAGCCCGCGCTTGATCGAGGACGCGTCCTTGCCGGCCTTCTCAGCCGCATCGAGCAGGATCTTCAGAAAATCCGGCGTGCCCACATAGGCCGAGGGCTTGAGCTGCGCGATCGCATCGAGCTGCGCCTCGGTGTTGCCGACACCGCCCGGGATCACCGCGCAGCCGAGCGCATGCGCGCCGGCCTCCAGAATGAACGCGCCAGGAGTGAGGTGATAGGAAAAGCAGTTCTGCACCACGTCGCCGGCGCGGATGCCGGCCGCGAACAGCGCGCGCGAGGCGTTGAGATCGTGGGTCTGCCCTTCGGGCTCGAAGATCGGCCCGGGCGACATGAACAGCCGCTTCGCCTTGCCGGGCGCCGTCACATTGAAGCCGCCGAAGGGCGGCGTGTCCTTCTGCAGGCCGAGCAGCGCCGACTTGCGCAACAGCGGCAGCTTCGCAAGCGCGGCGCGGCTGGTGATCGACCTCGGGTCGATGCCGCCAAGATGCGTAGCCCAGCCGGGCGCGGTCATCGCGTGGGCGATCTGCGCGGGCAGGCGGGCGAACAAGTCCTGCTCGCGCGCGGCGGGGTCGCGGGTTTCGAGGGAGTCGAAATGATCGGGCATTCTCAATCTCTCGTTCGTCATGCTCCGCGAAAGCGGAGCACCCAGTAAACTCCGCCGGCGATTACTGGGTCGCCCGCTTTCGCGGGCGATGACGATGGAGGCCTAAGCCAGCCAGCGCTTCCTGCGCTTGTAGTGCTTGCCGTCGCGGAACGACTTGCGCTTGCCCTCCGCGATGCCGAGGTAGAATTCCTTCACGTCCTCGTTCTCGCGCAGCGCTTTCGCCTCGCCGTCCATCACGACGCGGCCGTTCTCCAGGATGTAGCCGTAGCGCGCGTATTTGAGCGCCTGGAAGGTGTTCTGCTCGGCGAGCAGGAACGACACGCCTTCCTTTTCGTTCAGGTCGCGCACGATGGTGAAGATCTCCTCGACGATCTGCGGCGCGAGCCCCATCGAGGGCTCGTCGAGCAGGATCATCTTGGGCCGTGCCATCAGCGCGCGGCCGATGGCGCACATCTGCTGCTCGCCGCCGGACGTATAGCCGGCGAGCGACTCGCGGCGCTCCTTCAGCCGCGGGAAATAGGTGTAGACGAGATCGATGTCCTGCCGGATCGCGGCCTTGCCGTCGCGCCGCGTGAACGCACCGGTGAGCAGGTTCTCCTCGATCGTCAGATGGGCGAAGCAGTGGCGGCCTTCCATCACCTGCACGCAGCCGCGCCGCACCAGCTCGTTGGGCGAGCGCGCCTGCACCTCCTCGCCGTCGAACACGATCGAGCCCTTGGTGACCTCGCCGCGCTCGGAATGCAGAAGGTTGGAGATCGCCTTCAGGGTGGTGGTCTTGCCGGCGCCGTTCGCGCCGAGCAGCGCCACGATCCCGCCCTGCGGCACCTGCAGCGACACGCCCTTCAGCACCAGGATGACGTGGTTGTAGATCACCTCGATGTTGTTGACGACGAGGATCGGGGTGGCGGGCGCGGGCTGTTCGACGGCGGACATTACGAGCTCCGTTTCACCTCTCCCCGCTTGCGGGGAGAGGTCGACTGAGCGAAGCGAAGTCGGGTGAGGGGCAAGTCCCG
>JBAVXH010000421.1:0-7307 GCA_049698215.1 Xanthobacteraceae bacterium
TCTATCTGCACTCGCGCTTGCTCGAGCGCGCCGCGAAGATGGGCGATGCGGCGGGCGGCGGCTCGCTCACCGCGCTCCCCGTCGTGGAGACGCAGGCGACCGACGTGTCGGCCTACATTCAGACCAACGTGATCTCGATCACCGACGGGCAGATCTTCCTCGATACCGACCTGTTCTATCAGGGCATCCGTCCCGCGGTGAACGTCGGCCTCTCGGTGTCGCGCGTGGGCTCGGCGGCGCAGACCAAGGCGATGAAGAAGGTCGCGGGCCGCATCAAGGGCGAGCTTGCGCAATACCGCGAGATGGCGGCCTTCGCGCAGTTCGGCTCCGACCTCGACGCAACGACGCAGCGGCTTCTTGCTCGCGGTGCTCGCCTGACCGAGTTGCTCAAGCAGCCGCAGTTCTCGCCGCTCAAGATGGAAGAGCAGGCCTGCGTGATCTACGCGGGCGTCAACGGCTACCTCGATCCGATCGCGGTCAATCGCGTGAGCGCCTTCGAGGAAGGGATCCTGCATGTGCTGCGCTCCAAGCACGCCGATATCCTCGAGGACATCCGCAAGACCGGTGACCTCACTGACGCCACCGCCGACAAGTTGAAGGCGGCGGTGACCGAGTTCGCGAAGAGCTTCGCTTAGTCGCAACGGAAGAGAGACGGTTCGGAAACGACTGAATGGCCTCACTCAAGGACATGCGGGTCCGCATCGCCTCCACCAAGGCGACGCAGAAGATCACCAAGGCGATGCAGATGGTCGCGGCGTCGAAGCTGCGTCGCGCCCAGTCGGCCGCCGAGGCCGCGCGCCCCTTCGCGGAGCGCATGGACACGGTGCTCGGCAACATCGCCGCCTCGGTCGCCGGGATGGATACCGCGCCCGCGCTGTTGCGCGGCACCGGCAAGGATCAGGTGCATCTGCTCATCGTCTGCACCGCGGAGCGCGGCCTGTGCGGCGCGTTCAATTCGGCGATCGTGCGGCTCGCGCGCGAGCACGCCAACCGCCTGCAGGGCGAGGGCAAGACGGTCAAGTTCCTGTGCGTCGGCCGCAAGGGCTTCGAGCAGTTGCGCCGGCTCTACGAGAAGCAGATCGTCGAGGTGATCGAGCTGCGCTCGGTGCGCAACATCGGTTACGTCAATGCGGAAGCTGTCGCGATGCGCATCCTCGCGCTGTTCGACGAGGGCGCCTTTGACATCGCGACGCTGTTCTTCTCGCGCTTCAGGTCGGTGATCGCGCAGATCCCGACCGCGCAGCAGATCATCCCGCCGGTGTTCGAGGCGAAGGAGAACGGTGGCGGCGCGGCTGCGTCCTACGAATACGAGCCGGAGGAAGTCGACATTCTTGACGAGCTCCTGCCGGCCAACATCGCCGTGCAGGTGTTCCGCGCGTTGCTCGAGAACGCCGCGTCCGAGCAGGGCGCGCGCATGAGCGCGATGGACAACGCGACGCGTAATGCCGGCGAGATGATCCGCAAGCAGACCATCACCTACAACCGCACGCGTCAGGCGATCATCACCAAGGAGCTGATCGAGATCATCTCCGGCGCCGAGGCGCTGTAACGAAGCGAGCTAGGGGCCTATAATCCCGCCCATGAACGATGAAACCACCAATGTGGTTCTTGAGCACCTCCGGCGCATCCGCGCTTCACAGGAGCGAATGGAATTGGATGTGGGTGAAATGAAGAGCCGCGTCTCTGCGCTGGAGCAGACGACGGGGCAGATATTGAATTCGCTTGGCATCGTGAACCAACGCATGGATCGATTCGACGAGCGATTGTCACGAATTGAAAGGCGCCTCGATTTGATCGAAGCGTAAGGAAGAGGACCGACATGGCTGTAGCTACCGGAAAAATCACCCAGGTCATCGGCGCCGTCGTGGACGTGCAATTCGAGGGCCATCTGCCGGCGATCCTGAACGCGCTGGAGACGAACAATGCCGGGTTGAAATCGGACAGCAATCCGGACGGCCGCCTCGTGCTCGAGGTTGCGCAGCATCTCGGCGAGTCGACGGTGCGCACCGTCGCGATGGACACCTCCGAAGGGCTGGTGCGCGGGCAGGCAGTCACCGACACCGGGCAGCCGATCGAGGTACCGGTCGGCGACGAATGCCTTGGGCGCATCATCAACGTGGTCGGCGATCCGATCGACGAGGCGGGCCCGGTGAAGACCGCGCAGAAGCGCGCGATCCATCAGGATGCACCGCTCTACACCGACCAGTCGACCGAGGCGGAAATCCTGATCACCGGCATCAAGGTCGTGGACCTGCTCGCGCCCTACGCCAAGGGCGGCAAGATCGGCTTGTTCGGCGGCGCGGGCGTCGGCAAGACCGTGCTGATCATGGAGCTGATCAACAACGTCGCGAAGGCGCACGGCGGCTACTCGGTGTTCGCCGGCGTCGGCGAGCGCACCCGCGAGGGCAACGACCTCTATCACGAGATGATCGAGTCCGGCGTGAACAAGGACCCGAAGAAGAATAACGGCTCGGCCGCCGGCTCGAAGTGCGCGCTGGTGTACGGGCAGATGAACGAGCCGCCGGGCGCGCGTGCCCGTGTCGGCCTCTCGGGGCTGACCGTCGCGGAGCACTTCCGCGATCAGGGCCAGGACGTGCTGTTCTTCGTCGACAACATCTTCCGCTTCACGCAGGCGGGCTCGGAAGTGTCGGCGCTGCTCGGCCGTATTCCTTCCGCCGTGGGTTATCAGCCGACGCTTGCGACCGACATGGGCGCGCTGCAGGAGCGCATCACCACCACCCAGAAGGGCTCGGTCACCTCGGTGCAGGCGATCTACGTGCCGGCCGACGACCTGACCGACCCGGCGCCCGCCACCTCGTTCGCGCACCTTGACGCCACCACGGTGCTCTCCCGCGACATCGCCGCGAAGGGCATCTATCCGGCGGTGGACCCGCTCGACTCGACCTCGCGCATGCTCACGCCGCTGGTCGTCGGCGAGGAGCATTACGCGGTCGCGCGCCAGGTGCAGCAGGTGCTGCAGCGCTACAAGGCGCTGCAGGACATCATCGCGATTCTGGGCATGGATGAGCTCTCGGAAGAGGACAAGATCGCGGTCGCGCGCGCGCGCAAGATCGAGCGCTTTCTGTCGCAGCCGTTCCATGTCGCGGAAGTGTTCACCGGCTCGCCCGGCAAGCTCGTTGACCTCGCCGACACCATCAAGGGCTTCAAGGGCCTGGTCGACGGCAAGTACGATCACCTGCCGGAGTCCGCCTTCTACATGGTCGGCACCATCGAAGAGGCGGTCGACAAGGGCAAGAAGCTCGCGGCCGAGGCGGGGTAACAGCGTTCGCCTCACCCTGAGGAGCCCGCCGCGCGCTTGCGAGGCGGGCGTCTCGAAGGGCGAGGCGGCAACGAGTTCCGGGCCATCCTTCGAGACGCGCTTCGCGCTCCTCAGGATGAGGGTCGGTTAGAGGGCAAGACATGGCCACCTTCCACTTCGATCTCGTCTCCCCCGAGAAGCTCCTGTTCTC
Source organism: Xanthobacteraceae bacterium (assembly GCA_049698215.1). Classification (GTDB taxonomy): domain Bacteria; phylum Pseudomonadota; class Alphaproteobacteria; order Rhizobiales; family Xanthobacteraceae; genus PALSA-894. Next base: position 3,471 of record JBAVXH010000421.1, read on the forward strand.
CGGCGAGGTCGATCAGGTCGACGTGCCGGGCACCGAGGGCGATTTCGGCGTGCTCGCCGGACATGCGCCGCTCGTCTCGGCGCTGCGGCCCGGCATCATGACGGTCACGGTGAACGGCCAGAAGCAGCGCATGGTCGTGCTCGGTGGTTTCGCGGAAGTCTCCGCCGACGGCAAGCTCACGGTGCTTGCCGACCTCGCCGACTCGGTCGAGGAGTTCGATCGCGACGTTCTTGCGCAGCGCATCACCGCGCAGGAAGAGAAGATCAAGGGCATGCAGGGCAATGCGCTCGATCGCGCGATCGAGCGGCTCGATCATTACAAGCAGATCGACAGCCACCTGCAGGGTACGGCGCTGCACTAGACCGCGCAGCGGTCCCGCACGAAGCGCGCGCGTTCCTCGACAGAAACGCGCGGAACCTCCACTAGCTCACAGCCTGCATCCGAGTAGGTTCGCGCCAACATCTGATAGGTGCGTTCCGCCTCGTCCAGGGTTTGTTTCCGCTCGGCGTCCTGCGTAAAGATGTCCGGCCACGGTGGCGCGATGAAGACGCGTGGATGGTAGCGATAGCGCACGGCCGCTGCCCTCATGTGTGGTGGAACGGGCAGGCCGCACAGCGTCAGGTAGCCGAGCACATCCAGAATGCCGCGATCGAAGAACACGAGCCCGGCGACCGTTTCGAACGAGCGGTAGGTCTCGATATCGCGTTTGAGCATCTCCTCCGCGAACAGGCTCCGGTCCGCCCACGGCAGGGCCGTGCCGCCCGCCGCCACCTGCTCCTTGATGATCTGCCGCCCGCTCTCTGGCGCCACGGCGAAACCGCTGCGCGCAAGCGCGCCGATCAGCGTGCTCTTGCCCGAACTCGGTCCTCCCGTGATCACGATGAATTTGTCCGGCAAGCGAGTCTCCCGGTGTGTCGATGCGCAACCTGGGCTTAACCCTTCAGGCCGATCCTGTCGTTGCGCACCAAAGGTGAGTGGCGATCATGCGTTGGCTGCAACGGTCCATCTTCATCGCGGCGCTCGCGTGCACGCCTCTCGCTGCGAGCCCTGGTTCAGCCGTGGAGGCGCAGGATTGCCGCCCCGCCGCCATCGAACGGCTGCGCACCGCCGCCCCCGAAGGCTTCGCGATCTACCACAAGATCGAGGACAAGGCGTTCTTCCTCAACTGGATCAGCTGCGACGAGGCGGGCCTCGGCCTGCCGACGGCGGTGCACGAATCCGTGCACTACATCACGGCCGAGACCGATGCGTTTCCGCTCCTCGGCGGCGGCCAATTGAAGCGGCCGCATGAGGTGTCCGCATTCTTTGCGCCGTCGCTGATCGCGGCAAAGTTCAAGGCGAACGATTTCGTCACCACCTACCTGCGGCCGGGCGCTGCCAGCTCGTCGAGCGACGTCCTGTATCTGCTCGACGAGCTCAACGCCTACACGCACGACCTTGCCACCGCGGTCACTCTGCACCGTTCGCACGCGTCCACGGAGGACGGCGATCACGTCGATCATCGCGACGGGCTCGCGGCGCTGATGGCGTTCGTCGCGCTCTATGCCGAGCGGGCGGAGCAAAGCGAGCCTGCGACCTGGAACGGCTTGCGTGAGCCGCGCGTCGCGCGAACGATGTCCGTGCTGTGGGGACAGGCCGAGAAGGCGATGGTGTCCTCGTGCGGGATCCCGAATTTCGGCACGCAGGACAAGGCGCTGATCCGGCAGTTCTGCCAGCGCGGGCCGCAGGCCGCGCTGCAAAAAATCATCGGACGCGCGCCGGTCTGCCCGGCCGCATGCCTGGCGGGAACGCCAGTCGCGGCGCGCGACATCACGCCGCGCGTCGACATGATGCCGACCGGCAGTGTGCGCAGCCCCGCGGCGACGCTCCGTCCGTTCTGGAGCCGCGGCGTCAGCCGCAGCCCGTCGCGCTCAGTGCCTTAGTAGCAGCCGCAGTGCGGCCGCAGATACACGACGCGATTCGTCATGATGTACCGGGGCGACAACCACCGCGTCACGTGGTGATGCACCGGATAGGGCACGCCGACGAGCCGGGTGTGAACGCGCGTCACCTTGTGAACGTGGACCACTGGCTGGATCCGGGTCACGTGAATGATCGGCTTGATGCGCTTGAAGTACCTGGTGCGCTGCACGTCGCGATACTTCGTGATGTGCTTGTGCACCGTCCTGGTCTTGTGCGTGTACGACGGCGGAAGCGGGCCGCAATTCGCGCAACCGTGACCGCGTCGATGATGCGCATTTGCATCGGTGGCGGAGCCGACGAGTGCGCCGCCGACCATCAATGCGGCAGACAGCGCAGTTACAAACTTCAACATTTACACCCTCACACTGCCTCACGAGCGCCGCACCGTATGCTAGGAACTTGTCTTACGGTGGGGCAACAGCGGAATTGGGTTAAGAGGCCACAGAAACCGGGTGTGGCATTTTTGCATCAGACCTCATCCTGAGGAGCCCGCGAAGCGGGCGTCTCGAAGGATGGTCCAAAGCTCCGAGTGTGCTGCCATCCTTCGAGACGGCGGCGGAGCCTGTCATCGGGCCGCGCTTTGCGCGGACCCGTTGGCCGCCTCCTCAGGATGAGGACCGAGAGGCCGCAAACCGCCCGAACTCCCGCGCCACCGCCTCATACACCGCGCGCCGGAACGGCACGACCAGCGCGGCGACGTTTGCGAGCCGCTCCCAGCGCCAGGCGTCGAACTCGGGCTCCTGATCGTTGCGCCAGGCCGTCATGGCGATCTCGCGCTCATCGCCGGTGAAGCGGAACGCGAACCATTTCTGGCGCTGGCCGCGGAATATGCTGAGCCGGTGCGGCGGGCCGTCATAGGGCGGGAAATCGTAAGTGAGCCAGTCCGCGGTCTCGCCCAGATACGCAATCGAGGTGACGCCGGTCTCCTCGTAAAGCTCGCGCTCGGCGGCGGGGCGCGGATCCTCGTCCGGATCGATGCCGCCCTGCGGCATCTGCCACTCGAAGCCGGGCAGGACGATCTCGGGGCCGTCGTGCTTGAAGCGATGCCCGATCAGCACGCGGCCCGCCGCGTTGAACAGCGCGATGCCGACGTTTTGGCGGTAGGGTTTTGTCACGTCACCAGATGCGCGAATGCATCGACCACGCGCTGATACACCGCGCGCTTGAACGGAATCACCAGGTCGGGGAGGTTGCGCATCGGCTCCCAGCGCCACTCGACGAATTCCGGCTCGTGCCCGCCGGCGGGATTGAGGATGTCGATCTCGCTCTCGTCGCCGGTGAAGGCAAGCGCGTACCATTTCTGCGTCTGCCCGCGGTACTTGCCCTTCCAGGCCAGCTTCGCCACGTCCTTCGGCAGGTCGTAGTCGAGCCAGCCCGGAATCTCGGCGAACTTTTTCACCGAGGTGATGTTGGTCTCTTCCTGCAATTCGCGCAGCGCCGCCGGCCACGGGTCCTCGCCCTTGTCGATGCCGCCCTGCGGCATCTGCCACACATGGGAAAGATCGACGTGCTCCGGCCCCTCGGTGCGCCGGCCGATGAACACGAGCCCCTTGCGATTGAGCACCATGGTGCCGACGCAGGGGCGATAGGGGAGGGAGGCGTGCTTGGGCATTGGGCGCGCGAACAGCGAGTGGCGAAGGGCGAATAGTTAGAGGAACCGCACTCTATTCGCTACCCACGATTCGCCCGCTTCAACTCCCCGTCTTCGCGCGGTTCGCCGCCATGCTGACCGGCACCAGCAGGATGCCGCGCGCATCGGCGGCTTTCGCCCACTCGGCGATGCGTCCGACCGTGATCGGCAGCGCGCTCGCTGCGCCGACCGCAATCCCGCGGCTGCGCGCGATCGCCTCGAGCCGCGCGAGCGCGTTGTCGATC
>JBAVXH010000422.1:0-9497 GCA_049698215.1 Xanthobacteraceae bacterium
GCTTCCCCCGGCGATCAGACCGGGCTTGCAGCGAGCACCTCGCGCAGGGGTCATAGTGCCCCAAGGGCGGGTCCCGAAGCCGCCCGGGAGTCCGGCTGACGGCCGGGACCCGCAGGCGCCGCACAAGCCAGCTTCGGGTTGCCCCTTGGCCGACTCCGGGACCGCTCGGCTGATCTCCGCCCGCGCATCCCGCTTGCTCCATCAATCCGCGTCACCGGTTGACGCCCCTCGACGAGCAAGGCGATATGGTATGTAGTCCTATTGATGAGTAGAGTCAAGGAATATTTTTAATAAGAAGGTATTAGATCACGGCCTGAAGAGCAAGGGCGGGTAAAGCGGAGCGTCTCGCCCTTGTGAGCCGTGCCAAGGCGCGCCCGCGCCTTTGCCGCCCTCGTTAGACTAGTGCCGCTTGCGCCACCAGTTGGCGTCATAGCCCCGCAGCCGGTCGCGCGGGTCGCCGTAGACGGCCGACTCGATGTCGGTGATGCCGAGATCGCGCAAGGTCGCGGCATCGACGCGCTTCAGCAGCCGCAGGGTCTCGCGCTGCGCGCGCCAGGCGAGGAAGCCTGTCAGCAGCTCCTGCACCAGCGAACGCGGCTTCGTCGCCGCTTCGGGCCATCCCGCGAGAGGCGCAAGCGCCCATTGCCATCCGTCCTGGCTCGGCAGATCCATCAGGGCCATGAGTGGCCTCCATCAAAAATATAGATGAGTTATACTCATCAAGCCAATTTCCTATGGCTGCAAGATCACTCTAGAAACGTGCATTGGCAAACGATATTATCTCACTAAATACATGAGAAAATCTAACGCATGCCGACACCCCTGCCGCCCCTGAATGCGCTCCGGGCCTTCGAGGTCATCGCGCGTCATTTGAGCTTCGCGCGCGCGGCCGAAGAGCTGCACGTCACGCCGGCGGCGCTCAGCCACCAGATTCGTGCACTGGAAGAACAGCTTGGGCTGGAACTGTTTCACCGGCGCGCTCGCTCGATCGAGCTGACCGAGGCCGGGCGCACGCTCTATCCGGGCCTGCATGCGGGTTTTGAGAGCGTGCGCGGCGCGGTCGCGCGGCTCGATCGTGAACGCGACGCCAACATCCTGGTGATCAGCGCGACGGTCGGCTTTGCTGCCAAATGGCTGGTGCCGCGGCTCTGGCGTTTCCTGCACGCCAACCCTCACATCGACACGCGCGTCTCCGCCACCATGAAGCTCGCCGATTTCGCCGCCGACGGCGTCGATGTCGCGATCCGCATGAGCGACGGCAAGCATCCCGATCTGCATGTCGAGCGGTTGTTCGACGACGCAATGCTCCCGGTGTGTGCGCCGCGCCTGGTCGAGGAGGGGCTGCGCGCGCCCGCCGACCTTGCACGCTTTGCGCTGATCCACCACGACGTCACGACGTCGATGCGCGCACCGCCGAAATGGGATCACTGGTTCGCGCTCGCGGGCCTGGACGGGATCGACGCGTCGCGCGGGTTGCGCGTGAACGTCGCCGACCACGCGCTCGACGCGGCGGTCGCTGGCGCCGGGGTGTCGCTCTCGTTCAAGCTGATCGCCTCGGACGATATCCACGCCGGGCGGCTGGTCTGTCCGTTCGGCCCGGAACTGCCGCTTGGGATCGGCTACCACTTCGCCTGCCCGAAAGGGCATGAGACGAAGCCCAAGGTGCGCGCCTTCCGCGACTGGCTGTTCGCCGAGATGGAGGAAACCAAGGCGAAGTGGGAGCTCAATGCGACCGGCGCAGTCAACCGGGTCCGAGCCGGGTGAACAGACGTGGCGCGCTGCCATGCGAAACTAGCGCGTTGACCAGCCACAACTCGCGACCTTGCAGCACTAGCGACCGGAGCGCAGCGCGAAGATCGATCACCCGACTTGCGGGTGCGGACTGGCAGTCCGGTCGGTCGGCAAGTACCAAAATCCAAAGCGGGATTGGCGCCACAGCCTGGCCTGATGCAGTCACGCTCCGACCTTCGATGATCTCGATCGCAAGGTCGCGCGGTGAACAGCTTTCCGGGACGGCGAGCCGCACGCGCAAATCCTGATCGGACGTCACGGCAGCCTCCGACAAGGGCAGTAGGGCGCCGGCTGACCTCACCGGGACACCCCCCGATACGCCATTGTCAGCCGAAGCCACAGCGATAACTGCGGGAGTACGACCGGCAACTTCATCCATTAATATGATTTGCCGCACGTCCTTCGGTTGGAGAATGGACATGGCGACCGACCTCTCCACCGGAGAATAGATATCGGGACAGCCATCCGGCGGGCGTCGCGACCGCAACAGAACAAGCCGGGTGCCGGTTGACTGCAGCGGAGCGAGGTCGCGATAGACCGGCTCGAATCCAGCGCGGGCAAGGCAATCATTTGAGAAACGGAGCGTTGCGCGGAGAACGAGCGTATCGTGGGAGCGCTCAGCAGTAGCCGCGACCGGAAGCGGATCCTGTCCAAGGGGGTGGACCTCGACCACCTCCACAGTGCCCGGCGCCTGGGCGCACACGAGGCTGGATAGGGCAAGTTGGCCAAGCAGCGCGACGGCCGGCAGCAATAGGCCGCGCGGCCGCCGTCGCCGTGGCATCAGTACGTCTGTTTCCATCCCTTGATCTTATTGAACACGCTTTCGGTGATGCGCGTTGCACCGTTCAGATTTGTGGAGTCCACGCCGTAGGCGTGGATGCCGTAGATCATTCGGCTCTGGTCGGATTTGAGTACGTAGACAGCACTGCCGCTCATGCCGCCGAAGGTGTCGCAGGCATAGTACAGACGGAAAGTCTGAATGATCTGAAGTTGGCAATACGCGTGCCACATCGTGCCGGCAGGTTTATCTCCCGGATAACCATTGATGTTGACATTGTAGGCGGGCATCGGGTTCTGCCAGCCATAGCCGAGCCAACCGTTGCCGTTGCCGATGTCCTGGTTAAGGACGATCATGGCATAGTCGTAGTCACGCAGATGCGACTGGGTCCAACCCGTGACCGACACCGCGCGCTTCCATGTAATCGTACCATACGGCTTGGTGTTGCCATTCTGGCCCGGGCTGAAGTCCAGGTTCGAGTACCATTGGTTGGTCTGGATATTGTAAACGCAGTGACCGGCTGTCAGCACGTGCCGAGGCCCCACGAGTGTGCCAGTACATCCGACTGCAATGCGACCGATGGCGCGATACGGGTAGGAGGTTGTAGCCGTAATTTGCGTGCGAGTGTCCTGCCCGATAACCGACTCTGCTTGGACTCCGCTGCCCGACGCTTCGTCAGACCCGATCTCGCCCGTGCTTTCGGTCTGGATGTTGCTCGCCCGCGACGGGTTCACCTGGATGTTACGCAATGCGCGCATCAGTATCTCAACATCTTCGCTCTTTGGCGCGGTCTGTTCCACACGGCCATCCGGAGTGACCGTAATCGTAACGAGGTTGGCGCGCTCCGTCTCGGGGCTGGCGACTGCTAGCTCCTTCACGTAGCGGTCGACGATGGGCAGCTGGTTGGGGGGTACGATGGTTGTGGCCGGGTCGAATGTTGCGCTCGGTCCGGCCGAGCCGGGTAGGGGCTGTGTTGGTCCGCTTCCGGCGAAAGGCGGATCGACTTGCCCTGTTCCGGCCGGCGGTTGCATGGTTATGGGCGGCACGTTCGGTGCGGCGGGCGGCACCGCGGGCATTGCGGGGACTGCCCGCGGGGGCGCGGCTTGGGGAGCGGCGAGTTGCACTTGAGCGAGCAATCCACCCGCTGCAACAAGACAAGCAAAACAGGTTGAGGTTCGGATCATGGCAGGCTCCTAATTTGAATCGTGAGGTCTAAATCGTGATAAAATTTAGTTAGTATATGCAGATAAACGCAGCTGATGATTGCATACCGAATGCGTCGAATTTGCGGCGGTCTTTGAGGTAGGGGCCGCGGCATATGATCCCCCGACGCGAGAACCGCCGCAGCGTCTTCGCAGGTTGAGGAATTCGCGCGGTCATTCACGCTTGCGCCCGCGGCGCGCCACGGACCACAATCGCGCGGGGGCGAGGGGCGCGCAATGCCGGGCATTTCCATCCATGTGGTCGACGTCTCGCGTGGCGTCGTGGCGAGCGGCATGCGCGTCGAGTTGTTCGCGGTCTCAGAGAATGCGCCCCGCCTGATTGCCGCCGGAGACCTCTCCGGCACCGGCGTGCTCGCCGATCCGGCGCTGAACGGGCGGCTCGAGCCCGGCTTCTATGAGGCGCGTTTCCACGCCGCCGACTATTACCGCGCCGCAGGCATCGCGGCCTCGGCCGTCCCGTTCCTCGATGTGATCGCCTACCGCTTCGGGATCGCCGACCCGGAGGCGCACTATCACCTGCCGATGAAGTGCACGCCGTGGGGGTATTCTTGTTTTCGCGGAGGCGCCTGAGCTGCCGTTCGGGCCCGCATCTTGCATGGAAAGCCCGGATCACAAGCCTTTCCGGGGATGACCGGTTTGTCAGGGAGACGAGGATGAAGACGAGGATTCTGGCTGGCGCCATTGTGTTGACGGCGGCGTTTTGCCCCGTGATCACCGTGGCGCAGGAGTATCCGACCAAGCCGGTCCGCATCGTGGTGACCTTCCCGCCGGGCGGGTCGAGCGACGTGACGGCGCGGGCCCTCTCGGTGCCGCTGCAAAAGGCGCTCGGCCAACCGATCGTGGTCGACAACAAGCCGGGCGCCGGCGGCACGATCGCGGCGACCGAAATCTTCCGCGCCGGGCCCGACGGCTACAATCTGCTGATGTCGAACACGACGCCGATCTCGCTCGCGCCGTTTATGCTCGACCCACAGCCCTACGACTCGATCAAGGGCTTCACGCATGTGTCACTGGTCGCGACCGTGCCGGACGTCGTGATGGTGCATCCGTCCGTGCCGGCGAAAAACATGGCCGAGCTGATCGCCTGGATCAAAGCGCAGGACAAGAAGGTGTTCTTCGGCTCGGGCGGCGTCGGATCGATCGGGCACATTCTCGGCGAGCTGTTCAAGAAGCAGACCGGGCTCAACATCGAGCACGTGGGCTACCGCGGCAGCGCGCCGATGATCACCGACCTGATCGCGGGTCGCCTGAGCTTCTCGTTCGACACGCTGCCGCAGAACGTGCCGCACATCAAAGCCGAGAAACTGCGCCCGCTCGCCGTCACCTCGCGCGCCCGCTCGCACGTCGCGCCGGATATCCCGACCGTGGTCGAGGCCGGCATGGAGTATCTCGTGTCGGAGAATTTCATCGGCGTATCGGCGCCCGCGAACCTGCCATCCGCCGTGGTCGCCAAGTTGCACGGCGCGATCCAGGCCGCGCTCGACGATCCGCAGTTCGTCGCGCGGATGAACGATCTCGGCCTGACGGTCCGCAAGATGCCGCAAGCCGAGTTCGCCAGCTTCGTGCAGCAGCAGGTGCAAGGCTGGGCCGAGCCCGTGAAGGCGTCTGGCGCCAAGTTGAACTGAGCGATGGGCATCCGCGGTCCGCGCCACTTCTGGGCCGGCGCCATCTATCTGGCGCTGGCCGCGCTCGTCATCGTCATCGGCCGCAATTATTCGTTCGGATCGAGCGCACGGATGGGGGCGGGCTATTTCCCGGTCGTGCTCGGCTCGATCCTGGCGCTGCTCGGCGCCATCTCGGTGGTCCGCTCATTCCTCAAGCCGGGTGAGCCGGTCGCGGCCTTCGCCTGGCGGCCGCTGCTCTTGGTTCTCGGCGCGGTCGTGCTGTTCGGGCTGCTGCTCGAGCGCGCCGGCGTAATTGTCGCGCTCGCGGCGCTGATGACCGTCGGCGCGTTCGCAAGCCGATACTCGCGCTTCGATCTCACCACGGTCGCGTCGTTCGCCGGGCTTATCGCGCTGTGTGTGCTGGTGTTCGTCAAAGGGCTCGGCGTGCCGATGCCGCTGCTCGGCACGTGGTTCGGCGGGTAGCGCATGGACGTGCTTGCCAACCTTGCGCTCGGCTTCCAGACGGCGATGAGCCTGTCGAACCTGCTCTATTGCCTGATCGGCGTGTTCCTCGGCACCGCGGTCGGCGTGCTGCCCGGCATCGGTCCGATTGCAACAATCGCGATGCTGCTGCCGATCACCTTCGGGCTGCCGCCGGTTTCCGCGCTGATCATGCTGTCGGGCATCTACTACGGCGCGCAGTACGGCGGCTCGACGACCGCGATCCTGATCAACCTGCCGGGCGAGTCCGCCTCCGTCGTCACCGCCCTCGACGGCTACAAGATGGCGCGGCAGGGCAAGGCGGGTTTGGCGCTTGCGACCTCCGCCATCGGTTCGTTCATCGCCGGCTCGATCGCGACCGTGCTGGTCGCGCTGTTCGCGCCGCCGCTCGCCGAGGTCGCGCTGCGCTTCGGCCCAGCCGAGTATTTCTCGCTGATGGTGCTCGGGCTCGTCGCCTCGATCGTTCTGGCAAGCGGCTCGCTCTTGCACGCGATCGCGATGGTGGTGGTCGGGCTGGTGCTCGGCCTGGTCGGCACCGACGTGAACTCAGGCACGGCGCGCTACAGCTTCGGCTTCCCGCAGCTCGCCGATGGTATCGGCTTCGTCGTGATCGCGATGGGCATGTTCGGCCTCGCCGAGATCATCGCCAATCTCGAACATGAGGCGACGCGCTCCGCTACGATCACCCATGTGAAGGGACTGTTGCCCTCGCGCGAGGACTGGAAGCGCATCATCGGTCCGATCCTGCGCGGCACGGCGCTCGGTTCCGCGCTCGGCATCCTGCCGGGCGGCGGCGCGATCCTTGCGTCGTTTGCGTCCTATTCGCTCGAAAAGAAGCTCTCGAAGACGCCCGAACAGTTCGGGCAGGGCGCGATCGAAGGCGTCGCGGGACCGGAAAGCGCCAACAATGCGGGCGCGCAGACCTCGTTCATCCCGATGCTGACGCTGGGCATCCCGGCGAACCCCGTGATGGCGCTGATGATCGGCGCGCTGATGATCCAGGGCATTCAACCCGGCCCGACCATCATCACCGAGCAGGCGACGCTGTTCTGGGGCGTGGTCGTCTCGATGTGGATCGGCAACGTGTTCCTGCTGATCCTCAATCTGCCGCTGATCGGGCTGTGGGTGCGCATGATCACGGTGCCGTACCACCTGCTGTTTCCGGCGATCATGGTGTTCTGCGCGATCGGCGTGTTTTCGATCAGCAACGCCGTGTTCGACGTGTACCTGATGGCGTTGTTCGGGCTGCTCGGCTACGTGTTCCACAAGCTCGGCTGCGAGCCGACGCCGCTCTTGCTCGGCTTCATCCTCGGGCCGCCGATGGAAGAATTCCTGCGACGCGCGCTGGTGCTGTCGGAAGGGAGCCCGGTCGTTTTGCTGCGCGAGCCGCTCAGCGCGGCGCTGCTGGCGGTTGCGGCCATCCTGCTCGCCTCCGTGCTGCTTCCGACGATTGCCAGGAAGCGCGCCGAAACCTTTGTTTCCGAGAGTTGACGAGGGCGGCGCCCGCGTCACCAATCTGACCGACGAAATGGCTTGCCGCGCAGCGCGCGAGTTCCAAAAGCGGACCAGAATGCGATAAGGTGCGGTCTAACTCCTTTCGGCCTTCCCGCCAATGAACGTCAACGATGCCGCTACCGCGATAACCGTTCGACGCCGGGGCCGCGTCATATTGGCGGGGCTGGTTCTTGGTCTGGTCAGCGGAAGCCTGAGTGGTGCGGGGCCGCTTTATCAGCTCTCGCTCTGGTTTCGAACTTCGTCCATCAAGAGTTATCTGCCCGATTGGGCCCAACTCGTATTCTATGAACCTCTGTCGTCGCCCGCGCCCTACGTTTTCTTTGCCGCCATCGCAACCCTGCTCGTCGGATCAGACGGATGGCCGGTCCGCCGCGCCGCGCGATTGTTTCTGGTCGTAGCGATTGCCTGGATTGCGGCGTTCCTCCTCGCCTACGTGCTGGTTCTGGCTTTTGACCGGCATGCTTTCGTTGGTTTGTCCTCACCGAATGTTGAGGGCTGCCCGACATCGCTGTTCGGCGAGCCACTGCCCGCCAAGCCCGCCGAGGATAACAAGCCCACGGAGGTGTGCGCGGAAGTCGCCGCATACCGTCAGGAGATCGAGCCGATTTTTCGGCGGCTTTCGATCTTTGTCTACATTACGGCCGGGGTTGCGGCGGGATGCGTCGGATCAGCGATCGTAGCCATTGGTCTTGCGCTCTTGTCGCATCGTCACCGGTCGATTGAAGCGGCCGTCCTGATTATGCTGTCTGGAACCGTCGCGGGAGCTGCCCTTGCTTGGAAAGCGGAGGGGCACCTCGCCTTGTTTGTCATCTGGCAGGCCGCTGTTACTGCCGCGATTGCAGGGCCGATCGCTAGAGCATCGGGTGGGCTTCAGCGTTCCTAAGGCTGGGGTCCGATCCCCGTTGCCGCACGCCATTGGCCGCGCTAGGACAGGCGCGCCCGGCCGGGCCCACGAGACCTGAATGATTCTTGCCGCCCTGTTTTTCTACCTCTTTGCGGGGGTTTGCATCGCGTCGGCCTTCATGGTCATCGCGGCGAAGAACCCCGTGCATTCGGTGCTGTTCCTGATCCTCGCTTTCGTCAACGCGGCGGGGCTGTTCGTGCTGCTCGGCGCCGAGTTCCTGGCGATGATCCTGATCGTCGTCTATGTCGGCGCGGTCGCGGTGCTGTTCCTGTTCGTGGTGATGATGCTCGACGTCGATTTCGCCGAGCTGCGCCAGGGGTTCCTGAGCTATCTCCCCGTCGGCGCGCTGGTCGGCGCGGTGGTGCTGATCGAGCTGCTGCTGGTCGTCGGCGGCTGGGTGATCGGGGCGGGGGCGCCGAAGGCGATCCAGAAGCCTATTCCGCCGCTTGCCGAGATGACCAACACCGAGGCGCTCGGTCGCGTGCTCTACACGGACTACATCTACTACTTCCAGGCCGCCGGCATCATCCTGCTCGTCGCGATGGTGGGCGCGATCGTGCTGACGCTGCGCCACAAGGAGCGCGTCAAGCGGCAGGACATGGCCGCGCAGGTGCGGCGCACCAAGGCCGAAGCCATGGAGGTCGTGAAGGTGCGGCCGGGGCAAGGCTTGTCATGAACCGTGTGCTCACATGACCGTCGGCCTCGGCCATTACCTCTCGGTTGCCGCGATCCTGTTCACGCTCGGGATCTTCGGCATCTTCATCAACCGCAAGAACGTGATCGTCATCTTGATGTCGATCGAGCTGATCCTGCTCGCGGTCAACATCAACCTGGTCGCGTTCTCGTCCTTCCTCGGCGATCTGGTGGGGCAGGTGTTCGCGCTGTTGGTCCTCACCGTGGCGGCCGCCGAAGCGGCGATCGGTCTCGCGATCCTGGTGGTTTTCTATCGCAACCGCGGCTCGATCGCGGTGGAAGACATCAATCTGATGAAGGGTTGAGTTTCACCTCATGTATCAGGCGATCGTCTTTCTCCCCTTGCTCGGCTGCATCGTTGCAGGCCTGATCGCGCGGGCCGGCGCGCGGCAGCGTCACCCGGGCGGCAGCCCGAGCGACGGACACGACCATCACCACGATGCACACGCCGAGGCCGCGCACCAGGCGCCCGCAGCGCATGACGACCA
>JBAVXH010000423.1:0-1720 GCA_049698215.1 Xanthobacteraceae bacterium
GCGCCGAAAGGCGCGGGGCCGGCGATCCGGCCCTCATCTCGGGCGATCCCGAGATGGGTCCTACCGCGAGGCGGACCACGGGTGCGGCGCTTCCGCACCAGCGCCTGTCGGCGCTCTGCTCCCCTCATCTTTTCGAGGAGGAGCAGAAGAAGGACAAGGGGCACCCGCCCCCTCCCAACGGGACAGCGGAGCGTTGGCTGCACTATCATCAGAACGACGATTTCGACCGGGAGCGAATGCCAGCATGAGCTACGAAACCATCATCGTCGAAACCAAGGGCAAGGTCGGCATCATCCGGCTCAATCGCCCGCAGGCGCTCAACGCGCTCAATGCGCAGCTCAACGCCGACCTGACCGCCGCGATCGACGCGTTCGAGGCGGACGACACGATCGGCTGCGTGATCATCACCGGCTCGGAGAAGGCGTTCGCGGCCGGCGCCGACATCAAGGTCATGGCCGGCATGTCGCACATGGAGGCGTTCAAGGGCGATTTCGCGGGGAACTGGGATCGCGTCGCGCGCATGCGCAAGCCCGTGATCGCAGCGGTCGCGGGCTTCGCGCTCGGCGGGGGCTGCGAGCTCGCGATGCAGTGCGACATCATCATCGCGGCCGACACCGCGAAGTTCGGCCAGCCCGAGATCAAGCTCGGCGTCATTCCGGGCATCGGCGGCACGCAGCGGCTGACGCGCGCGGTCGGCAAGGCGAAGGCGATGGATTTGAACCTGACCGGCCGCATGATGGATGCCGCGGAGGCGGAGCGCTCCGGGCTGGTGGCGCGTGTCGTCCCGGCCGCAGGCCTGATGGACGAGGCGATGAAGGCCGCCGAGACGATCGCCGGCATGTCGCTCGTCGCGGTGATGACCGCGAAGGAAGCCGTGAACCGCGCCTTCGAGACGACGCTCGCCGAAGGCATCCGCTTCGAGCGGCGCACCTTCCAGGCACTGTTCGCCACGCACGATCAGAAGGAAGGCATGGCGGCGTTCATCGAGAAGAGGGCGCCGAAGTTCGAGAATCGTTGAATGTGGCTTTGCCCCGGACGCGATGCAGCACCATAGCCGACGCACAGCGTCGGCGTCCTAAGACGGCCGCGTAGCGGCCTTATGGTGGTGCATCGCAGATCCGGGGCCGCACACACTCAGGCGATAACGAAGTGCTCTTCGGTCAAATCGCGCCACTCGGGATTGGACTTGTCGACGAGCGCAAGCTTCCACGCACGACGCCACCGCTTCAGGCTGCGCTCGCGTGCCCGCGCCTCGGTAATCGAGGCGTACTCCTCGAAATAGACCAGCCGAATGATGCCATGTTCTCGAGTGAAGCCCGGCACGGCTTTCGATCGATGCTGAAACATCCTGCGATGCAGATCATTTGTGAGGCCGACGTACAAGACTCCATACCGGCGGTTTGCGAGGATGTAGACGAAGTAGCGGCGCATCAAACACGCCCTGTGGTCTGTACTTTGTGCGGTCCCGGGTCTGCACAGCGGCACTGCGTGCCGCAGTGCGCCCGGGACACAATTCTACTTCCTTACGCAGATCACGCGCACGATCGAGCCCTTCGCGGCCTCGACGCCGGTTGCGGCGGCAGGCGCAGGCGCCAGGTTCTGGCTGCTGAGGAAATTGCGCACCGTCTCGACCGGCGTCAGCGTCGCGCTGGTGACCGGTGTGGGCGCGGCACCCGCCACCACGGGGACCTTGAGCGACGCGATGCCGGCGAGCCGGCCC
>JBAVXH010000424.1:0-26282 GCA_049698215.1 Xanthobacteraceae bacterium
GGGTGCGCGTCGTGGAGCGCTTCGTGCGCCTCACGCCCGATCCGGCTGAGCCGGGATCGGGGCTGGGGATGAGCCTCGCGGCGGCGGTTGCACGCTTGCACGGCGGCGAACTGACGCTGGAGGACAACGCGCCCGGCCTGCGCGTGGTGATCTCGCTTCCGGCGCATTGATGCGTCCCGCCATCCTGGTCTATGCGATCGGAAACCTGCGGGGCGTGAAAAGTGACCACCGAGCCGGCCAAACGCGCCGCCAAAAAGACCGCGCGACCGGCAGTGGGTCTCGTGGCGGCAATCAAGCGAGCGCCGCGGCTTTCCGCGCCGAAACACGCGCGGGCGCGCGTCGATGAGTGGCTCGGCGAGATCGGGCGCGCGGAGGCGGGCAAAACGCTGAAGCGGCTTCTTGCTGCGCCAAAGTCGAAGCTCGGCGATCTGGTCGCTTCGATCGCCGAGGCATCGCCGTATTTGTGGGATCTGATTCGCGTAGACCCAGATCGCTTTGCCGCAATCCTCGAAGCGGAGCCGGAACAGCGTTTCGCATCCGTGCTGGCGAATGCATGGAGCGCCGGACAAGCTGACGCCGAGACTGGCGCGATGCATATTCTGCGGCGCGCGAAGGCGGAAGTCGCGCTGCTCATCGCGCTTGCCGATATCGGCGGCGTCTGGCCGGTCGAGCGTGTCACCTCCGCGCTCACCGAATTCGCCGATGCCGCGCTCGGCGGCGCGGTGCGCTATCTGCTGCGTGGCGCGTCCGGGAAGCTCAAGGTTGCGGATCCCGCGAAGCCCGAGGAGGGGAGCGGTTACGTCGCGCTTGCGATGGGCAAGGGCGGCGCCTTCGAGCTGAACTATTCGAGCGATATCGATCTGATAGTTCTTTATGACGCGGACGCGGCGCCTCTCGACGGCGCCGAACCCGGCGGCTTCTTCGCTCGCATCACGCGCGGTCTCGTCAAGCTGATGCAGGAGCGCACCGTCGATGGATACGTATTCCGCACTGATTTGCGGCTGCGTCCCGATCCCGCCTCGACACCGATCGCGATCTCGCTCACCTCGGCGCTGAACTACTACGAGAGCACCGGACAGAACTGGGAGCGCGCCGCCATGATCAAGGCGCGCCCCTGCGCGGGCGATCTCGCGCTCGGCGAGACGTTCCTGCGCGAGGTCGCGCCGTTCGTCTGGCGCAAGTATCTCGACTACGGCGCGGTAGCCGACGTGCATGCGATGAAGCGCCAGATGGCGGCTTACAAGGGCCACGACGAGATCGCGATCGAGGGCCACAACATCAAGCTCGGGCGCGGCGGCATCCGCGAGATCGAATTCTTCGTGCAGACCCAGCAGCTGATCGCGGGGGGCCGGCACCCGGAGCTGCGCGGCCGGCAGACGCTAGCCACGCTGGAGGACTTGGCCAAGGACGGCTGGATTGCCCGCGAGGCGGCGCGTGATCTGGCTGACGCATACCGCTTCCTGCGCGAGGTTGAGCATCGGCTGCAAATGGTGGCCGACGACCAGACTCACACGCTGCCCGATGAGCGCGAGGACCTGGAGCGGTTCGCGCGCTTTCTCGGGTTTGCCGACCGCGACGCCTTCGCGGCCATGCTGCTCGACCACTTGCGTAAGGTGCAGCGCCACTATGCGCGCCTGTTCGAGGACGCGCCGGCCGCCGAAGCGTCCCGCCGCGCGCTCTCGTTTCCCGCCGACAAGGACGACACCGATACCCTCGACAAACTCGCCGCGATGGGCTTTCGCCGCCCGCTCGAAGTCAGTCACATGGTGCGGCGCTGGCTCGCAGGCGAGTACCGCTCGCTCAAGAGCGAGTTCGCGCGCGCGCATCTCGCCGAACTGGTGCCGGTGCTGATCGACCATCTGGCGCGCGCGGAGAATCCCGACCAGGCGTTCGTCACGCTCGATCGTTTCCTCGCCGGTCTGCATGGCGGTGCGCGCCTGTTGTCGCTGCTGCGGCGCAATCCGGATTTCGTCGCGCTACTCGCGTTGGTGCTTGGCAACGCGCCACGGCTGGCGGACATCCTGGCGCTGCATCCGCATGTGATGGACGCGTTGATCGAGCCGTCGTTCTTCGGCGCGCTGCCGGATGCCGAAAAGCTCGCCGCGGAGCTGTCGAGTTCGCTCGCGCAGGCGAGTTCCTACGAAGATCTGCTCGATCGCGCGCGCCAGTTCGGCCAGGAGCACATGTTCCTGATCGGCGCGCGCATCCTTTCCGGCACGGTATCGGCGGAGCAGGCGGGCGAAGCCTTCGCACGGCTCGCGGACGTATTGATCCGCGCGGTACACCGCGCGGTCGAGGAGAACTTCATCGGCACCTATGGCCGCATGAAGGGGCAGCAGAGCGTCGTGCTGGCGCTGGGCAAGCTTGGCGGCCGCGAAATGACCGCTACCTCCGATCTCGATCTCATCATTGTCTACGATTTCGACGAGAACCATCCGCAATCGGACGGGGAGCGCTCGCTCTACGGCGGGCAGTATTTCGCGCGCATGACGCAGCGCCTCGTCAGTTCGCTCGCGGCGCAGACCAACTACGGCGCGCTCTACAATGTCGACATGCGGCTGCGTCCCTCGGGGCGATCGGGACCGGTCGCAACGATGATCGGCTCGTTCGAAAGCTACCAGGAGAACGAGGCCTGGACCTGGGAGCATCTGGCGCTGACACGCGCGCGCGTCGTCTCGGGCTCGCCTGCTTTCGCGGCGCGCGTCGAGAAGGTGATCCGCGATGTTCTATGCCGGCCGCGCGACGCCGAAACGGTTGCCGGCGATGTGGTCGAGATGCGCGCCGCGATCGCGACCGACAAGGGCGACAGCGAGCGCTGGAACCTGAAATATGTCAAAGGCGGGCTGATCGATCTCGAATTCATCGCGCAATATCTGCAGCTCGTGCACGCCCACGAGACGCCCGCGATCCTCGATACTTCGACCGCACGGGCGCTCGACAGGGCCGCGCGCCTTGGTCTGCTGAGTGCTGATGACGCCGACGTGCTGCGCCCCGCGGTCCGGCTCTATCAGAACCTCACGCAGATTCTGCGCCTGTGCCTCTCAGGCCCCTTCGATCCGAAATCCGCGGGACCCGGACTGCTCAGCCTGCTCGCGCGCGCCGCCGATGTACCGGACTTCGCCACGCTGGAGGCGCATCTGAGGGAAACGCAGGCGAAGGTGCGCGCGAGCTTCGTGCGGATATTGGGCAAGGCGCCGTAGAAGAGGAAGCCTCAGGCGACCGCCTCGCACGGCATCGGCTCGTCCAATGTCGCAGGTCCGGCATCGACGGGCAGCCGCACCAGCACGATGGTGCCCGTGCCCAAGGTCGAGCGGATGCGCATCGCGCCGCCGTGCAGTTCGGTGAGCGACTTTGCGATCGCCAGCCCGAGCCCCGAGCCGCGATACCGCTTGGTGAGCTGGCTCTCTACTTGCTCGAACGGCTTGCCGAGGTTCTTCAGCGCCTCCTTCGGAATCCCGATGCCGGTATCTTCGATGGCAATGTTGACGTAGGTGTTCACCATCCGGGCGCGCACCGTGATGCGCCCGTGCTCGGGCGTGAACTTCACCGCATTGGACAAGAGATTGATCATGATCTGCTTGATCATGCGGCGGTCGGCGGAGAGCCGGATCGACGGCTCGATCTCGGAATTTATGGTGAGCCGCTTCCCGTCGACGCGCGTCGCGAACATGCGCATGCTGTCGGGGAGGAAGGAGTCGAGCTCGATCGTCTCGTATTCGAGGTTGATGCGCCCAGCCTCGATCTTCGACATGTCGAGGATGTCGTTGATGACATCGAGCAGGTAGCGGCCGCTGTCCGAGATGTCGCGGCAGTATTCGAGATACTTGGCGTCGCCGAGCGGGCCGAACATCCCGGACTCCATCATCTCGGAAAACCCGATGATGGCGTTGAGCGGCGTGCGCAGCTCGTGGCTCATGTTGGCGAGGAACGCGGACTTGGCCTGATTGGCCTCTTCGGCGCGGTCCTTCTGCTCGGCATAGCGTTCCGCCAGATAGGCCAGCTGTTCGGTCTGGCGCTCCAGCGCCTGCTGCGAGCTGCGCAAATCCACGACGGTTGCCTTCAGGCGCTTCTCGCTGTCGAGCAGCTTCTCCTCGTGCCGCTTCAGCTCGGTGATGTTGGTACCGACCGAGACGAAGCCGCCATCTTTGGTGCGCCGTTCGCTGATCTGGAGCCAGCGGCCGTCCTCGAGCTGCGCCTCGAAGGTGCGGGCGCCGGGCACCGCGCGGCCTTCGGCGGAGAGCTGCATGCGCACGATCGGCTTGCTGCCGGCCGCCGAGATGTCCTCGTAGGGCGTACCGGGCGCGACCGCTTCGTCGCTCAGCCGGTGGAGGCTCTGGAATTTGGAGTTGCACAGCACCAGCCGGTTGTCGGCATCCCAGACCACGAAGGCCTCGGAAATCGCCTCAATCGCATCGGAGAGGCGCATCTCGGCGGTGGCGCTCTCCTCGGCCAGACGCTTCTGCTCGGTGATATCGACCGCAATGCCGATCAGGTGTGGGTGGGGCTCGCCGGGATTGCGCACGAGCTCGCAGCGCGTGCGCAGCCAGACCCAGTTTCCGCTCGCATGGCGCATGCGGAACATGCGGTCGATGCAGGAATTCCCCGAGTCGGCGAGTTGCGCGGCGAGCTCATAAAGCTGCACGTCGTCGGGGTGAACCAACCCGCTGATCTCGCCGAAGCTCAACAGCTTGTGAGACGGCGGCAGGCCGAGGATGTCGAACATCGATTGCGACCAGAACACGCGCCCGCTGGCGAGGTCCCAATCCCATAGGCCGCACCGGCCGCAATTCAGCGCGGTGTCGATGCGGCTGCGCACCGTGTCCTCGATGCTGGCGGTCTCGCGCATCAGACGCGACTGCCAGAGGAACGCGAAGCCGAGCATTAGCACCACGAAACCGGTCGCGGAGAACAGTGTGACGGCGAGCGTGGTGTCGGCGCGCCACTCGCCGAGCACGACGGCGCGGCGCTGGGTGATCGCGAGCTGCCCGAGCGGGCTGCCGAGGTTGCGGCGCGCGAACAGAACGGCCGATCCGTCCGTGAGCGTGATCTCCGACACGCCGGGCATGATCGGCATCGGCGCGAAGGTGGGATCGCGGCCGATCGCTTCGTTGAGCTTGCGGCCGATATAGCCGTTGAGCACAGGTTGCGTTGAGATGATGGTGTTGCTGGCGTCGGTCAGGAGAACCAGGCGCCCACCCATCGTGGCTCGCGGCCAGTCGATCCGCTCGAAAGCGCGAAACGCGCGCACCACCGGCTCGCCGGATTCATTGAGTGCGAGCCGATCCATGCGCTCGGCCATGATGGTGGCGACGAGATCCAGTTCGTCGGCGGACTTGAAAAGCGCCTGCCGCAGCCGCTCGCGGATGTCGACAACCGCCGCGATGCCGAGCGTGACCAGGAAAGCGACGATGAGCACCGGCACCGCGCGGCGCAGGAAGGGCTCGGCGGTGAGAAGCCGCCGGTAAGCGGGTCTTGCGACCGCTTGTGCCAACCCCTTTATGGAATCGGAATGCGCAGATGCGCTCGCGCTGTCGGCGCGCGCCATCCCCAAGCCTCCGCTTCAGACGTCCCCGTAGACCCTTGACTCGATAAGGATGTGCCGCATCTCGACCGAATCACGGCCGATCTGAATCCAATTCGCCTGATTTGTCGAGAGTCTGTGAATCTTTGAGAGAAAATTATTTTTCGTCGCGACGATTGCGCAGCCGATTTGCTCCGCGTGCGAGAAGTGCCGATAGGACGGGCACTTTTTTGACTCGTTGGACTCTCGCTCAGTTCGCGGCGAGCGAGCGGTCGACGATGTCGCGCAGGTCGCGCGAGAGATTTGGCGCTGCCGCCATACGCCGCAACGCCGTCTCGGAGCGTGCGCGCCTGACCGGTTCAAGCGCCCGCCAGGAGCGGAAAGCGGTGGTGATGCGCGCAGAAACCTGTGGATTCTTCGGGTCGAGGGCGAGCACCGTGTCGGCCAGAAATTCGTAGCCCGCCCCATCCGCACGGTTGAACTGAGTCTGATTGTTCTGCGCAAAGCCGCCGATCAGGGCGCGCACGCGATTCGGATTGGTCATGGAGAACGCCTGATGGCGGGTCAGCGACTGGACGCGCTCGAGTGTCGCGGCTTCGGGGATCGCGGCCTGCAGTGAAAGCCATTTGTCGATGATCAGCGGATTGCCCGCGTAGCGGCGGTAGAAATCGTCGAGCGCGGCCTGGCGCTCCGGCACGGCGTAGAGCGACAGCGTCTGCAGCGCCGCCATCCGGTCCGTCATGTTGCCCGCCTGGTGATACTGGCGCGCCGCAAGCGCGATCGCGGAGGCGCCTGCAGCAGCGAGGAGATCGAGGCAGACATTCTTCAGCGCGCGCCGGCCTGCGCTCGCTGCATCGGGACTGAACGGACCATCGTCCCGCATGCGCCGGTAGGTTTCGCGCAATTGCGGTCCGAGCCGCGAGCCGATGGTCGTGCGCAGCCGTACACGCGCGGCGAAGATCGCGTCAGGGTCCACATCGCTGCCGATGTCACGCGCGAGGTCGGCCTCCGTCGGCATCGCCAGCGCGAGCGCGACGAAGGCGGGCTCAAGCGCTTCGTCGGCCATGACGGCCGCGAGCGCCGCGATGAGGCCTTCGTCGTCACGCTCGGTGCGCCCGGCGCGGATCGCCGCCACGTTATCGATCAGCAGCGCATTGGCCAGCGACTGGATCGCCTGCCAGCGGTTGAATGGATCGGAATCGTGCGCAGCCAGGAATTTCAGATCCTCCGCGGACACATTCGACGTGAGCTTGATCGGCGCCGAAAATCCCCGATTGAGCGAGAGCACCGGCCGCTCCGGTACGCCGGGAAATTCGAAACTTTGCGCGCCCTGCGTCAGCGTCACCACCCCGCGCACCACCGGGCGTCCACCCTCGAGGGAGAGCGACATGTCTCGTCCGTCACGTCCCACCAGTCCCAGTGCCAGCGGGATGACCATCGGTTCCTTCACCGGCTGTCCGGGCGTCGGCGGAACGGTCTGCCTCAGGTCGAGGCGGTAGCTTTGCGCGGCCGCGTCGTAACTTCCAGTCGCGGTTACTTCAGGCGTGCCTGCCTGCGCATACCAGCGCGTGAATTGCGTGAGATCGGTGTTGTTTGCGTCGGCGAAGCACCGCACGAACTGGTCGACGGTCGCCGCCTCGCCGTCGTGGCGCGTGAAATAGAGGTCGACCCCTTTGCGGAAGCCGCCCGGTCCGAGCAGGACCTTGAGCATCCGCACCACCTCGGCGCCTTTCTCGTAGACGGTGGCGGTGTAGAAATTGCTGATCTCGTTGTAGACCGACGGACGGACCGGGTGGGCGAGGGGGCCGGCGTCCTCGACGAATTGATGCGCGCGCAATGCGCGCACATCTGCGATGCGCTTCACGGGGCGCGATCTCTGGTCCGATGAGAACTCCTGATCGCGGAAAACCGTCAGCCCTTCCTTGAGGCAGAGCTGGAACCAGTCGCGGCAGGTGATGCGGTTGCCGGTCCAGTTGTGGAAGTATTCGTGTGCGATGACGGCTTCGATGCTCGAGTAGTCGGCATCGGTCGCGGTCTCGGGGCTTGCCAGCACCAGCTTGTCGTTGAAGACGTTCAGCCCCTTGTTCTCCATCGCCCCCATGTTGAAGTCGGAGACGGCGACGATCATGAAGATGTCGAGATCGTATTCGCGGCCGAACACCTCTTCGTCCCATCGCATCGAGCGCTTCAGCGAATCCATCGCCCAGGCGCAGCGGTCCTCCTTGCCGTGTTCGACATAGATGCGCAGCGTCACGTCGCGGCCAGACATGGTGACGAACTTGTCTTCCACACAGCCGAGATCGCCACCGACGAGCGCGAAGAGGTACGCCGGTTTGGGGAATGGGTCGTGCCAGACCGCGAAATGACGCATCGTTCCCGCCACATCGCCGCTCTCGGTCAGATTGCCGTTGGCGAGCAGAACCGGCGCTTCGCTTTTCTCCGCCTCGATGCGCGTGGTGTAGACCGCCATCACGTCGGGCCGGTCGGGAAAGTAAGTGATGCGCCGGAAACCTTCCGCCTCGCATTGCGTGCAGTAGGTTCCGTTGGAGCGATAAAGACCCATCAGCTGCGTGTTGGCGGAAGGATCGAGCAGCGTTTCGATCTGCAGATAGCAGGTGCCAGCCGGTGGCTGCGGAATGGTGAGGCTATCGGGCGTCGCAACGTAACTGTCACTCGGCATCGCCGAGCCGTCGAGCTTGAGCGAGGTCAGCGTCAGGCCGTCCCCATCGAGCACGATCGGCGCAGGAGCGCCTGCGTTAGGATTGGGCGACATCCTGAACGTGGCGCGCACCTTGGTGGCGCTCGGGTGCAGCGACACGTCGAGGTCGACCGTTTCAACCAGCCAGTCCGGCGGGCGGTAGTTCTCCAGGCGGACGGGGCGGGCCTGTTCGGTTCGCATGCTTTTTCTGGCCTCGGATTCGGTGGGAACGCCGGTTTAGAATGGCGAGCGGGCAATAAAAAGGCTCAGGCTCCAATGCAAGCGGAGACCGGCGCCATTCGCATTGCGAATGTGATAGGAAGATCGGGAGCCAGCGACAACAGCCGGTCGGGGGGCGCGAGAGGGAGACATGTCATGAAGGCCATTCGCACGCTGCTGATGGGGTTCATCGCCGTCGTTGCGGCAAGCGCCGCCGCAGTCGCGCAAGGCGACTATCCGAACCAGCGCGTCACCATCGTGGTGCCCTTCGGCGCCGGCAGCGTCACCGACATTATGGCGCGCATCATCGCCGACGATCTCGGCAAGCGCTGGAACCAGCAGGTCATCGTCGAGAACCGTCCTGGCCTTGCCGGGACGGTGGCGGTCGCGAAGGCGGCGCCCGACGGCTACACGCTGATGCTCACATCCAACGGCCACACGGTCGCGGGGCTGGTGAACAAGAACCTGACCTTCGATCCCATCAAAGATTTTGCCGGGATCACGCGGGTCAGCTCGGCGCCGCTCTTCCTGATCACCAATCCGGACACACCGGCACGCAACCTCAAGGATCTCATCGCGCTCGCGAAATCGAAGCCCGGTACGCTCAACTTCTCGTCGCCGGGCCTTGCCAGCACCACGTTCATCGCGGGGGCGCTGTTCCGCAAGGCGGCGGGCCTCGACCTCGTGCACGTTCCGTTCAAGAGCGCGCCCGACGCGGTCACGGCGGTCGTGCGCGGCGATGCGCAGATGTATTTTGCGCCCGTCAATCTGGCGATGGAAATGCACGAGGCCGGCAAGGTAGTGGCGATTGCGGCGGCGACGCCCAAGCGCATCGCGGAACTTCCGAACGTGCCGACCTTCACCGAGGCCGGACTGCCGTTCGTCTACGATTCGTGGTTCGGGCTGTTGACCCAGGCCGCAGTGCCGCGTCCGATCGTGCAGAAGATCAACAAGGACGTGACGGATTCGCTCAAGAGTCCCGAGACTGCGGCCAAGCTGAAGGCGCAATTCGTTGTCGCGGTCACCGATACGCCGGAGGCGTTCGACGAGATCATCCGGCGCGAGACGGCGCACCTCACCGAAGTGTTCAAGGAAGCCGGCGTCGGGAATTAGCCGCGACTTGCGCGCAGGACGGCTAGACGGCGCCGCGGCGCTTGTCTGCCAATTGGCTCGTCAGCGGCGCGCTGCGACGGCGACGCGCGCAACATTTTGGCTCGACGCGCCCGCCGTCCGAAGGCTGTCAGCTGTTTGGGTGTCCGGCGCGCCGCCGCGCGCCGATTCCAGCTCCCGGACCCGGACGTTGAGGCGGTCGATTTCGTCGGCGGCAAGCGTCATGAGCTGGGCGGTCTGGTGCCAGCCCTCGTCTTCCATGTAGCCGCAACTCTCACGCAAGGCCGTGGCCAAAGCTGCTTTCATGATCGCCCTCTTGCCTGGTGAGCGGAGTTGAGCACGCGGTCAAAATTGTCCTGTGTGAACTGGCTCACATTTACCTGACCGCTGCCGCTGCCCGGGTGGATTCAGCACCGTCGGCGAAGGCTATCCATCTGTATTTCCATTGGAAAAGTGTGAAAACGACTTCCGTTACGTAAATCGTCTTTCACAGGCGAACAAACTGGCTACGC
The DNA here is from genome assembly GCA_049698215.1 of Xanthobacteraceae bacterium. Classification (GTDB taxonomy): domain Bacteria; phylum Pseudomonadota; class Alphaproteobacteria; order Rhizobiales; family Xanthobacteraceae; genus PALSA-894. Next base: position 10,061 of record JBAVXH010000424.1, read on the forward strand.
CAGCGGCTCGGCGTGCCCGATCACCCGCTTGATGTTCGGAAACTGACGGCGCAGCGCGCGTTCCACCTCGTCGACTCTTTCGTGCACATCCTGGACGGTCAGCGCCGGGTCGACGCGGCAATGGAAATTGACGATCTCGCCGTTCGCCGTCTCGCGCACGCGCACGTCATGAACCTGTCCGACGAAATCGATCTTGGAGGTGATCGCGTTCAGCGCCTCGCGCACGGCGGCGAACCGCTCACTCGATGCCTCCCGGCCGGAGAGCCCACGCATCTGCAGCGGTTCGATATGGGTTTCGACCTCGACCGGGTCCCCAAGCTCGGCGCGCACCGCGGCCTCAAGCCCGTCGGCAATCTCGTGCGCTGCCGCGAGCGAGAGGTTTCCATCGACTTCCAGATCGAGGGAGACGGAGAGACGCGAGCCGAAGGAGTGCACGGTCACATGGTGCACGGCGAGTGCACGGTTGCGCGCGATTACCATGACGCGCTCCAGCACGGTCTCATCGTTGAGCGCGCGCGGCTCGGTCACCACGTTGACCTCGGCCTCCGGCAGCTCGGCCGAAATTTTCCCGGCAATCTCCGCCTTGATCGCGGCGACGCGATCAAGCGGCAGCGTACGGCTCACCCCCACCAGCAGGTCGGCAAACAGGGTGGGACCCACCGAGCGCACGCGCACCCGCTCGACCGCAACCACGCCCGGAATGCGGTCGGCGGTCTCCGCAATGAGTGCGCTTGCACCCTCCGGCGCGGTGTCGGTCAGCGTGTCGATGGTGCGACGGCCAAGCCTCCAGCCGGCAATGAGAATGACCACCGCGACGATCAGCGCCGCGACGGAGTCGGCCCATGGGTATCCGAGGGCCACTCCCGCAAGGCCGGCGAGCACGGCGCAGGACGACCACATGTCGGAATCAAAATGCAGCGCATCGGCTTCGAGTGCGTGGCTCGTGGTTTCCTGCGCGGTCCGGTAGAGCAGCCGTGCGCGCGAAAAGTCGATGGCGATCGAGCCGATGATGACGATGAAGGCCCAGATCGTCGCCTCGACCGCATGCCCGCCGTTTCCGAGGAGCCGGTTTCCCGCCTCCCAGATGACGACCGCCGAGAGGACGAACAGCAGGCCGGTCGCGATCAGCGCGGTGACGCTCTCGACCTTGCCGTGGCCGTAATGGTGCTCCTCGTCGGCCGGCTTGCCGGAGACGCGCACCGCGTACCAGGTCATGATGGTCGCGAGAAAATCGAGCGCCGAATGCGCCGCCTCCGACAAAAGCGCCAGCGAGCCGGAGAAGAGCCCGACCACCGCCTTGGCGACCGTCAGCGCGCCGGACGCGGCGATCGAGGTGAGCGCGACGCGTTCCTTCTGGTCCTGCATCGATCCGCCTTCAGGCGGCGCGCGACGGTGCAATCTCCGCGGCCGCTTCGCTCATCGCCTCGCGATACTCGCGGATCAAACGCGCGCAAAGCTCGGCGGTCGCCGGGACATCGTCGATGCTGCCGACGCCTTGGCCGGCCGACCAGACATTCTTCCAGGCGCGCTTTTCGTGGTTCAGATCGAGCTGCTTGGTCGTCGCCGCCAGGTCGATCTCCGTGGCGCCGGCCGCGTCGATACTCGGCCGCAGGAAATTGCCGTGCACGCCGCTGATCGCCGCCGTGTAGACGATGTCGGTTGCGTTCGTCGTTACGATCATGTCCTTGAACGCGGGCTGTGCCGCGCTCTCGCGCGTCGCAATGAAACGCGTGCCGAGATAGGCGAGATCCGCACCGAGCATGCGCGCCGCCGCGATGTGGCGGCCGGTGGACATCACGCCGGAGAGCAGGATCGTCTTGGGGAAGAACTGGCGGATTTCCGGGATGAGCGCGAACGGGCTGAGTAGTCCGGCATGCCCGCCGGCGCCGGCGCACACTGCGATCAGGCCGTCGACGCCGGCCTCGGCCGCCTTGCGCGCGTGGCGCATGTTGATGACGTCGTGAAAGACGAGCCCGCCATAGCCTTGCACAGCGCCGACCAATTCCTTCACGGCGCCGAGCGAGGTGATGATCAGCGGCACCTTGTGCTTGATGGAAATCTCGAGGTCGGCCTGGAGCCGCGGATTGCTCTTGTGCACGATCAGGTTGACGCCGAACGGCGCGGGCGCCCGGCCGGTCTCGCGCTCGATGCGGTCGAGCCGCTCGCGGATTTCAACGAGCCAAGCCTCGTAGTCCGCGCTCGAGCGGCGGTTGAGCGCCGGGAACGTTCCGATGATGCCGGCGCGGCAGGCCTCCACCACAAGGTCGGGGTTGGAGACCAGAAACATCGGCGCGGCGACCGCCGGGATCGAGAGGCGGCCCTGAAACTGAATGGGGATCGGCAAGACGATGGTCCTTTCGGTTATTCGGCCGCGACGCGTTGCCTGGCCTGCAGGCGCGGCATCACCTCGCCGGCGAACAGCTCGACCGAGCGGCGCGCCTCCTCGAACGTGAGATTGCCGAAGGCGAAGCGGCACGCCACGTAGTTCACGCCGGACTCGTCGATCTGCGCCTGCAGCTGATCGCGCACGCTCTCCGGCGAGCCGCAGATCATGCGGCCATCGGCGCCTTCCCCGTCGAACTCGGTCGGGTAGACGACTCCCACCGGCCGGCTGCCGTGCTCGAGCCACAGCTTCATGAAGCTCGAGTACCACACGCGATAGCCGCGCCGCGCGATCGAAAGCGCGGCCTCGTCGGTTTCGGCGACCACGATGTGGCGCGCCATGCCGGTCTTCGAGCCCGCGACGTTGCCGGGATGCAGCGACCAGTAATGCTCGACAAGCTTGCGCGCGACATGCGCGGGCTGGTTGGTGACGATGTTCATGCCGGCGCGGGCAGGGCGCTCGGTGTTCTCCGGCGTGCCGACGCCGTACCACAGCGGCGGGTGCGGCTTCTGCAGCGGTTCGAGCACCAGCGGCACGTTCTTGAAGCGGTAGAACTCGCCTTCGAAATCGAGCGTGCGGTTCTGCAGCCCCCGCATCAGCACGTCAAACGCCTCGATGAACATCTTGCCGAGCCGGGCGGGATCGAGCCCGTAGTAGGCGACCTCAATGGGCGAGATGCCCTTGCCGACGCCGAACTGGAAGCGCCCGCCGCTCATCTGGTCGAGCATGCAGATTTCCTCGATCAGGCGGATCGGGTGATAGAGCGGCAGCGTGTAGACCAGCGGGCCGAAGTTGATGCGCTTGGTGCGCTGCGCGACGGCCGACATCAGCACGCTCGGCGAGGGCGCCATGCCGAGCGGCGTCGAGTGATGCTCGGCGACCTGATAGCAGTAGAAGCCGAACCGGTCGTAGAGCTCGATCAGCCTGAGGCGGTCCTCGTAGAAATTGCGCAACGGCGCGCCGGACGCGTCGAGATGATCAAAGACGCCGAACGATAAGGCCATGTGTTCCACCCGTGCCGGGTTTGGGTATAGCGTCACTCCTCAATAATCGCCACCGCCCGCGTCCAGCCCGCCGACGCGCGCTCGATCTTCACCGGGAAGCACGCAACCTTGAAGCCGTGGTCGGGCAGCGCGTCGAGGTTCGACAGCTTCTCCATGTGACAGTAGCCGATCTCGCGTCCCGCCTTGTGGCCTTCCCAGATGATGCTGGCGTCGCCGGTCTCCTTGTAGCGCTTCGCCGTGTAGCTGAACGGCGCGTCCCAGCTCCACGCGTTCGTGCCGGTGACGCGAATGCCCTGCTTGAGCAGAAACAACGTCGCCTCGCGCCCCATGCCGCAGCCGGTATCGAGGAAGTTCGGCTGCCCGTAGGCTTTGCCGGCCGAGGTATTCACCAGCACGATGTCGAGCGGCTTCAACTGATGCCTCAGCCGGTCGAGCTCGCGCCTCACGTCGTCGGCGGTGCAGACATAGCCGTCGGGTTTGGCGCGGAAGTCGAGCTTCACGGCATCGTTGAAACACCACTCGAGCGGCACCTCGTCGATGGTCATCGCGGGTTTGCCGCCGTCCATGGTCGGATGGAAGTGGTACGGCGCGTCGAGATGCGTGCCATTGTGCGTGGAAATCTGCACGTTCTCCACCGCAGGGCCGGCGCCATCGGGCAGGTCTTTCACCGGCACACCGAACACCTGATGGAAGTTCTCCGCGCCCGCCTTGTGATCCACATAGCTGATCTGCGGCAGCATGTAGGGCGGATCGGACGCGATGCCGGCCTTGAGGGCCACGGAAATATCGATGATGCGGCGGGGCATGGATCCTCCCAATGTCTTGTTTGTGGAACTCAAGGCCGCGTTTGGCGGCTCAAACTAGCGCATTCAATTCTTGATGCGATAGCCGGTGCGAAAAATCCACGCGATGGCGCCGAGGCAGAGCGCCAGAAACAGCAGGGTCATGGCCACGCTGACGCCGAGATGCACGTCCGAGGATTCAAAGAAGCTCCAGCGGAAGCCGCTGACCAGATAGACGATCGGGTTGAACAGCGCGACCGTCCGCCAGGCCGGCGGCAGCACATTGATCGAGTAGAACGTGCCGCCGAGGAAGGTGAGCGGCGTGATGATGAGCAGCGGCACGATCTGCAGTTTCTCGAAGCCGTCGGCCCAGATGCCGAGGATGAAGCCGAACAGGGAAAAGCTCACCGCCGTCAGCACCAGGAATGCGATCATCCAGAACGGATGCGCGATGTGAAGCGGCACGAATAGCCCGGCGGTCGCCAGCACGATCAGCCCGAGGATGATCGACTTGGTGGCGGCCGCGCCGACATAGCCGATCACCAGTTCCAGGTATGAGACGGGCGCGGAGAGGTGCTCGTAGATGGTGCCGACGAAGCGCGGGAAGTAGATGCCGAACGAGGCGTTCATGGTGCTCTGGGTCAGGATCATCAGCATGATCAGGCCTGGCACGATGAATGCGCCGTAGGCGACGCCGTCGATCTCGGTGATGCGCGTGCCGATCGCCGCGCCGAACACGACGAAGTAGAGCGAGGTGGAAATCACCGGCGACACGATGCTCTGCCAGATGGTGCGCCCGGTGCGCGCCATTTCGAACACGTAGATCGCGCGGATCGCGTAGAGATTCATCGGTCCTGCCTCACCAGATCGACGAAGATGTCCTCGAGCGAGCTTTGCCGGGTTTCGAGGTCGCGGAAGCGGATGCCGGCGCGGTTGAGGTCCTGCAGCAGCGCCGTGATGCCGGTGCGCTCGGCTTGCGTGTCGTAGGTGTAGACGAGGTCCATTCCGTTGTTTGCAAGTGTCAGGTGATTCGAAGCGAGCGCGTCCGGGGTCGCATCGAGGCGCTGCTGAAGATGCAGCGTGAGCTGCTTCTTGCCGAGCTTGCGCATCAGCGCCGCTTTCTCCTCGACCAGGATGAGTTCACCGCCGTTGATCACGCCGATGCGGTCGGCCATCTCCTCGGCTTCCTCGATGTAGTGCGTGGTGAGGATGATGGTGACGCCAGAGTCGCGCATGGTACGCACCAGGCTCCACATGTCCTGCCGCAGCGTGACGTCGACGCCGGCGGTCGGCTCGTCGAGGAACAGGATCTGCGGCTCGTGCGAAAGCGCCTTTGCGATCATCACGCGCCGCTTCATGCCGCCGGACAGCGTCATGATCTGGCTGTCCTTCTTGTCCCAGAGCGACAGGTCCTTCAGCACCTTCTCGATGAAGGCCGGGTTCGGCTTCTTGCCGAACAGGAGGCGGCTGAAACTGACAGTGGCCCACACCGACTCGAAGGCGTCGGTGTGCAATTCCTGCGGCACCAAGCCGATCAGCGAGCGCGCCGCGCGGTAGTCCTTGATGAAATGGTGCCCGCCGACCAGCACCGACCCGGAGGTCGGATTGACGATGCCGCAGATGATGTTGATCAGCGTGGTCTTGCCGGCGCCGTTCGGCCCGAGCAGCGCGAAGATTTCGCCGCGCGCGATATCGAGATTGATGCCCTTCAGCGCATGAAGCCCTGACGCATAGGTCTTGACCAGATTGGAGACCGAAATGACAGGCGGCATGCGGGGAGCACTTTGGGAATCTTGACTGCGACAGCCATATAGGCGGTCGGGCTGCCGATTGCACGGCAGGAACCATGATTTCGATTAATGTTCACTCGGGGGCGATCTGCGGATAAAAGGCGCCGATGGACCGGGTCTTGCAACGCGCGCACCGCTTTTCGATCGCGCCGATGATGGAATGGACAGACCGGCATTGCCGGTTTTTCCATCGCCTGCTCACCGGCCGCGCGCTGCTCTACACCGAGATGATCACCACCGGGGCGGTGCTGCGCGGCAATCGCGCGCGCCTGCTCGCGTTCGATCCGACCGAGCACCCTGTCGCCGTGCAGCTTGGCGGCTCGGACCCGCGCGCGCTCGCCGAGAGTGCGCGCATCTGCGCCGACCTCGGCTATGACGAGATCAACCTCAACGTGGGCTGCCCATCCGATCGCGTGCAGGAAGGGCGCTTCGGCGCCTGCCTGATGGCGGAGCCGCAGCTTGTGGGTGATTGCGTCGCCGCCATGAAGGCGGCTGTCGCGGTGCCCGTCACGGTGAAATGCCGCATCGGGATTGATCAGCAGGACCCCGAGGAGTCGCTCGACACGCTGACGCGCAACTTGGTCGCCGCGGGCATGGACGCGCTGATCGTGCACGCGCGCAAGGCCTGGCTCGATGGCCTCTCGCCGCGCGAGAACCGCGACATTCCCCCGCTCGACTACGACCGTGTCTACCGCCTGAAACGTGCGTGGCCCGCGCTGCACATTTCGATCAATGGCGGGATTGCCAGCGTGGAAGAGGCCGCGAAGCACCTTGAGCATGTCGATGGCGTGATGATGGGCCGCGCCGCCTATCAGGAGCCGTGGCGGTTGTTGCAGGCCGATCCGCTGATCTACAGCGCGCGTGCGCCTTTCGATTCTGCCAGAGCCGTGCTGGCGGCATTCATCCCCTACGTCGAGCGCGAACTGGCGCAGGGCACGCGCCTCAACGCCATGACCCGCCATGTGCTTGGGCTATTCCACGCCGTGCCGGGTGCGCGCGCCTTCCGCCGCCACATCGCAACGCACGCCGTGAAATCCGGAGCCGGCGCGGAGGTTTTGCGCGAGGCGATCGATCTCGTGCCGGACGCGCTCGCCGAGCCGACGCATATCGCGGCCTGACGTGCTCACCGGCGTTCCGTGGTCCGAACTTGCGCTGCTCGCCGCCGCGATCATGGCCGGCGGCGTGGTCACCGGGATACTCGCCGGGCTGTTCGGCATCGGCGGCGGCGCAATCATCGTGCCGGTGCTCTACGAGGTCTTCCGCATCATCGGCGTGCCCGAAGAGGTGCGCATCCAGCTCTGCATCGGCACCTCGCTCGCGATCATCGTGCCGACCACCATCCGCTCGTATCAGTCGCACCGCGCGACTGGCATCGATGTCGGAAGCATCATTCGATTGTGGTGGCTGCCGGCGCTGATCGGAGTTGCGGTGGGCTCGGCGCTCGCGGTGTTCGCCCCGCCCGCGGTGTTCAAGCTTGCCTTCGTGGTGATCGCAGTCGTCATCGCGGGCAAGCTCCTGTTCGGGCGCGAGGGCTGGCGGCTCGGAGACGACCTGCCGCCGGGGTTGCCTGGGCGCGCGCTGGGCTTTCTTGTCGGCCTTGCGGCAGCGCTGATGGGGGTCAGCGGCGGATCGATTTCCAACATGATCCTGACGCTCTACGGACGGACCATCCATCAGGCGGTCGCGACCTCGGCGGGGCTCGGCGTGCCGATCACGATCGCCGGCACGCTCGGCTACATGCTGGCGGGGTTGCCCCAGCAAAACCTGATGCCGCCGCTCACCATCGGCTTCGTGTCGCTGATCGGCTTTGCCCTGATGGCGCCGGTGTCGAGCTTCACCGCCGCTTATGGGGCGCGGCTTGCCTACTGGCTACCGAAGCGCCGGCTGGAGATCGCATTCGGCATTTTTCTGCTGCTGGTATCGATCCGCTTCCTCGCGAGCCTCGTCTGACCTGCGTTTCATGGTACGGTGCCCGCGTCCCTGGGGGCGTTCCATGCTGCGCAGGACTTGGCTCGCTTGTCTCACGCTTGCCGCGCTGATCACCGCCGCGCCGGCGCAGGAATTTCCCGCCCGACGCATCCATATGATCGTGCCGTATCCGGCCGGCGGCATCGTCGACATCGTCACGCGCATTGTGACCGACCGGCTCTCGGAAATCTGGCAGCAGCCGATCATCGTCGAGGCGAAACCGGCAGGAAGCGGCAACGTCGCCTGGGATCAGGTCGCACGCGCAGAGCCCGACGGCTACACGTGGACCTTCATCGGTCCCGCCGTGATGGCCAATCCCTACATGTACGGGAATCTGCGCTGGAGCGAGAAGAGTTTCACTCCGGTCAGCGCGATTGCGTGGGCGCCTTCGATTTTTGTCGTGCATCCGAGCGTGCCGGCGAACTCGATGAAGGAATTCATCGAGTATGCCCGCCAGCGTCCCGGCGCGGTCGCCTGGGCGAGCCCCGGCGTCGGCACCAGCCAGCACCTCAACACCGCTATCTTCCTCAACGCGACGAAGGTCGACATGCTGTTCGTGCCGTACACCGGACAGCCGCCGGCAATCCTCGACCTGATGGCGAACCGCGTGCAGTTCAAGGTTGCCTCGGTCGGACTGGTCGCGCAGCACATCAAGTCGGGCGCACTCAAGCCGCTTGCCGTGCTGGGTGCGCGGCGCTCAGCCCTGCTGCCGGGTGTACCGACGATGACCGAAGCCGGATACCCCGAGATCAACGTCGTGCCGTGGTACGGCTACGCGGTGCCGCGCGGCACGCCGCAGCGGGTGGTTGAGCGGATCGCCGCCGGGTTTGTCGAAGCGATGAAAAGTCCAAAAGTCCGCGAGCTGCTTGAGAAGCAGGGGATCGAGCCGATGGATCCGATCAGCCTGAAAGAGATCGCGGAGCTTTACGCCGCGGATGCGGAGAAATATGCCAAGGTCGTTCGCGAGACCGGCATCAAGCGAGCGGATTGATTGGGGGAAGCATCATGCGAAATACCCGGTTTGAAGTGCGGCCGACATCGGGCGCGCTCGGCGCCGAGCTTCTCGGCATCGATCTTGCGAATGATCTCGACGATTGCGCGGTCGCCGATATCCGCGAGGCGTTCAACGAGCACGGCGTCATTTTCTTCCGCGACCAGAAGCTCACCCCCGAGCAGCACATCGCCTTCGCCGAGCGCATGGGGCCGATCAACGTCAACCGCTTCTTCAAGTCGGCACCCGGCTATTCGCAGATCGCGGAAGTGCGCAAGGAGGCCGCGCAAACGACCAACATCGGGGGCGGCTGGCATACCGACCACAGCTATGACGAGGTGCCGGCGCTCGGCTCCATCCTGCTGGCGCGTGAGGTCCCGCCGCGGGGCGGCGACACCATGTTCGCCTCGATGGCGCTCGCCTACGAAACGCTGTCGGATGGCCTGAAGAAGACGCTGAGTGGATTACGTGCTGTGCATTCGAGCCGGCACGTGTTCGGGCAGAAGTCGCTCGAAGCGAAGCCCGATCGCGTCGGCCGCCTGATCAATCCGGAGCTCGCCACGCAGGACGCCGTGCATCCCGTCGTCATCCGCCATCCCGAAACCGGCCGTCCGACGCTCTATGTCAATGCGACATTCACAACACACTTCGAAGGCTGGACCGCCCAGGAGAGCAAGCCGCTGCTCGATTATCTTTGCCAGCACGCGGCGCGGCCGGAATTCCAGACGCGCTTCCGCTGGGAGGAAGGTTCGATCGCGTTCTGGGACAATCGGGCGACCTGGCACTACGCGCTCAACGACTATCAGGGCGAGCGCCGCCTGATGCACCGCATCACGATCGACGGCGTGCCGCTCCAGGCAGCGAACTAGGGCGTGTACTAGCGGGACGCGCCGAAGTCCTACTTTTTTGCGGCAGCGCCGATGCCGACGGCCGGCGAGCACTCTGGAAATCAGCGCACAGCTCATTGGGGGGGCCATGACGAAACTTCCGCGCCGCCTATTTCTGCATCTGGCAGCGGGCGCTGCCACGCTCTGCGTCGTCTCATCCGTCGCCTGCGCGCAAACTTATCCGACGCGACCGATCACGATGATCGTGCCGTTTCCCGCGGGTGGGGCGACCGACGTCATCGCCCGCATCGTCGCCGAGCCCATGTCGCGCACGCTCGGCCAGCCGGTCATCATTGAGAACATCGGGGGCGCGGGCGGTACCACCGGCTCTGTCCGCGCGATGCGCGCCAATCCCGATGGATACACGATCGGGGTGGGCCACATGGGGACGCACGCCACCGCGGTCGCTCTCTACCCGAACCTCGCCTACAAACCGGAGACCGACTTTGCGCAGATCGGTGTCATGATCTGGGGACCGGTCATGATCGTGGCAAGAAAGGACTTTCCGGCCAAGGACTTCAGGGAATTCGTCGCATACGTGAAGGCAAACGACCGGAAACTGAACTTTACGCATGCGGGAGTTGGCTCAATTTCATTTAGCTGTGGCTTATTCTTTAACTCGATTATTGGCGCGAGCCCCACGTCGATACCCTTCAGTGGCCTCGCCGGGGCCATGAACGCCTTGATCGGCGGCCAAGTCGACTACATGTGCGATGGAGGAATCGCCAATTCCGTGCCTCACGTGGGGAGTGGCACGATCAAGCCATATGCCATTGGATCGGAATCTCGCAGTCCCAGTCTCCCGAATGTGCCAACCGCAAAGGAAGCGGGACTGCCGGACTTCGACGTAACGGGATGGCTTGCTTTGTTTGCTCCCAAGGGAATACCGAAACCGATCCTCGACAAACTCACCGACGCGCTCGACAAGGCGCTGGACGACGACAACACGCGCAAGCGGCTGCTCGACCTCGGCTCGGAAATTCCAAATAAGGCGCAGCGCGGACAACAGCCTCTCGCCGCCCTTGTGACGAGCGAGATTGCGCGCTGGACGCCGATCATCAAGGCGGCCAACGTCAAGGCGGACTGACCCTGCGACGCCCGGTAGTCCTCACGACAAGTAGCCGGGGGCCGCGGATCGCGGTCGGCTGTTCGCTCAATTGCTGCGCAACAGCAACCGGTCGCCGCGCACTTCCGAGCTTTTCAGCCGGTTGAGAAAGCTCATGCCGAGCAGGCTCGTGCGCAGCTGTCCGGGCTGCGCGATCAGTGCCGGCACCTGACGCTCCTCGATGGCGCCGACCCTGACGCGATCGAGGGTCACGGGCGCGGCGCGCGTGCGCCCGTTCGCGGTTTCGACCTGCACCGAATAATTCAGGAAATCGAGCGGCAGGCCGGCGGCCTTTGCGGCTTCCTGCGTCAGTACCACGGCACTCGCGCCGGTGTCATAGACGGTCGAGATGCGCGCGCCGTTGATCTCGGCGACGATCTGGAATTCACCGCGGCTGCCGCGCGCGATCTCCACGGTGTCGCCGCGCGACATCGCCCGGCCAGGGAGCAATTCCGACAGCACGCGATCGCCGATCTCGCGCAGGTCGTGCCGGTAGGTGTAGCCGACCGCGAGCAGAAGCCCGATCACCACCCAGAACATCGCGGCCTGGAAAGCCTCCGCAATGCGCTCGCGGAACAGCGCCAGCACGGCGCCGCCGATGAAGATGAGCAGGGCAATCTTGTACACGAGCGACGCAAAGTCGCCGGTCTCCAGCCCGGCGATGGTGCCCTGATCGTGGCGCAGGATCAGCGCCAGCAGGCCGATGGCGATGATCAGCAACAGAACCCAGAGGACGCGGCTTCTCATCGTGCGCTCTCGGGTACGCTCGTTTCGAGCGTGCCGATCCCATGTGCGGTACGACGTGGCGGCAGCTCGCTCATGATCCGATTGCGCTCGCTCTCGCTGAAAGATGTCCAGCGCGCGATCTCATCGAGCGTGCGGGCGCAGCCCCGGCACAGTCCCGACCGCGGGTCGATGGTGCAGACCTTGGTGCAAGGGGAGGCGATGGCCATCGGCGGTTTGGTTGCGATTCGAAACGCAACATAGGGGCGGGGGATCGCAATGCAAACTCAAGCCGCGCCGCGCGTGCGCGCCTGGCCGCGACTGTTTGTCTCCGGCGCAGGCTGCAGCGGCGGGGAGGGCTCTTCCAGCGGGCCGAGCGCGGACATCACGCGCTCCGGCGGGAACGTCACGATCACCTCGGTGCCGAAGCGCAGCTTGGATTTGAGCGTGAAGGTGCCGTTGTGCATGTCGATGAGGTTTTTGGCGATCGGCAGGCCAAGGCCGGTACCCTGTTCGGCCGACTTGATCGCATTGGTTCCCTGTCCGAACGAGGCGAGCACGATCGGGATCTCGTCCTCCGGAATGCCGGGGCCGTTGTCCTTCACGCTCATGTACTGGCCGCCCGCGGCGGTCCAGCCGACCTTGAGCCAGACCTCGCCGCCCTGCGGCGTGAACTTAATCGCGTTGGACAACAGGTTGAGGCAGATCTGCCGGCAGGCACGCTCGTCCGCCCAGAGCCGCGGCAACTCCGGCTCGAAGGCTTCGTGGATGGAAATGCCGCGATTGCGCCCGCGCAGCTGCAGCAACCGGTGACAATCGGCAACGACCAGCGCGAGATCGACCGCCTCCTCGTTGAGCTCGTAGCGTCCGGCTTCGATGCGCGACAGATCGAGGATTTCATTGATCAGGTTGAGCAGGTGCACGCCCGAATTATGGATGTCGCCGGCGTATTCCTTGTAGGTCGGCACCGCGTGCGGGCCGAACACTTCGCTCTTCATCACTTCGGAAAAGCCGAGGATCGCATTGAGCGGCGTGCGCAGCTCATGGCTCATCTGCGCAAGGAAGCGCGACTTGGAAATATTGGCGGCCTCCGCGCGGGTGCGCGCTTCGTCCGAGATGGCCTTGGCCTGTTCCAGCTCGCCGATCAGCGCATCTTTTTCGGCGCGCGCTTCGAGCGTGGCGAGCGTGGTCGAATAGAGCCGCTGCGCCAGCATGGTGAAATAGGCCTGCGCGGTCAGCGTCATCGCAGAAAGAATGTAGTTGTGCACGCTGCCGCGCAGCGCAAAGTCGAGCGCGACGGCGAGCGTCACGGGCGCGGTCGCGGCGAACATCGCGAGCGGCAGGCTGGACGCAAGCATGCTCGACACCGCGACGACCAGCAGCATCACGAAAAGGATGAACGTGCTCGCGCCCTCGTCGACGCGCACAACCGCGATCACGTTCGACATCCAGGCAACGCCGAAGCAAAGATCGAGAACCACAAAGCGCATGCGCCAGCGGCCGATGTCCACGCGACCGCTGTTGTCCCTCAGGAACTTGCGGCATTGGGACGTGATGATCGTGTGAATGCCGAAAACGACCAGCATCCAGGCGACGGACGGGACGATGCCGGTCCACAGGCCCGACAGGAAGCCGACCGTTGCAATCAGCAGCCAGATGGCGAGCGACGCCGACAGCCGGTTCTGCGCGAACTGACGCAACAGCTCGTAATCGAAGGCCGGAGTTCCGCTGGTGGAGGTCAGCCGGTCGCGCACCCAGCGCACGCGCTTGGTCGCGTCGCGGCGCTGCGCGGCAGCGGCCTTCTCGGCCGGCGTCGAAATGCCGAGCTCCTTGCTCGTCATCGCGGTCATGCGGGAGCGCCCAACTTCCGGAAATTGTGGCTTGTTTGTGCATCATAAACCTTAAGGGCGGCCTGAAAGACTTGGTTAACGCCGCGTTGGCGGCTACTCTCGCAATGAATTCAGGGGGTTCTTCGATGAAGCTTTACGACGGCGGCCGCGCACCAAATCCGCGGCGCGTGCGCATCTTCCTCGCCGAGAAAGGCATGTCGCTCCCCATCGAAAAGATCGATCTCGCCAACCTCGAACACAAGACCGCCGAATTCACCGCGCTCAACCCATTGCAGCGCGTACCCGTGCTGGTGCTGGACGACGGTACCGTGATCACCGAGTCGATTGCGATCTGCCGCTATATCGAAGGGCTGCGCCCGGAGCCGCCGCTGTTTGGCCGCGGCGCGCTCGAGGAGGCGCTGGTCGAGATGTGGAACAGGCGTGTGGAGCTCAACCTCTATCAAGCCGTGGCGGCGGTCTTTCGCCACACCAATCCGGCCATGAAGGAGCTCGAATCCCAGATTCCCGAATGGGGCGAGGCGAACCGGCCGCGCGTCTTCGACTTTCTGGGACTGCTCGATCGCGAGCTGAAGGATCGGCTGTTTGTGGCGGGCGACCACTACAGCGTCGCGGATATCACGGCGCTGGTCGCGGTCGATTTCATGCGGCCCGCGAAGCTGATCATGCCGGAACAACTCGCCAATCTGCGCCGCTGGCATACGCAGGTCAGCGAGCGCTCGAGTGTATCGGCCTGACATGCGGCTCACCGTCATAGGCTGTGGCGACGCATTCGGTTCCGGTGGGCGGTTCAACACATGTTTTCATCTGGAAGCTGCCGGCAAATCGTTCCTCGTCGATTGCGGGGCGTCCACTCATGTGGCGCTCAACGCCCACGGTATCGATGCCAACACCATCGACGCCATCATCCTGAGCCACCTGCATGGCGATCACTTCGGCGGCATCCCCTTCCTGCTGCTGCAGGGGCAATTCCTGAGCCGGCGCGAACGGCCGCTGCTATTCGCAGGCCCGCCCGGGTCGACCGAGCGGATCAATGCTGCGATCGAAGTGTTCTTCCCGCGCTCGACCAAGAACAAATGGCGGTTTCCCTGGAGCGTGACGGAGATTCCGGTCGGCGTGTCGGCGGACGTGCTCGGGCTCGCTGTTGTGAGCGCCGAGGTGGTTCACTTCTCGGGCGCGCCATCGACGGCACTGCGCATCGGCGATGGCCGCAAAATTTTCTCGTATTCTGGTGACACCGAATGGACTGAGGCGCTGCTGCCGATCGCGAGCGGCGCGGACCTGTTCGTTGTCGAATGCTACGACTACGACCGCGATCTCACCGGGCATATGAATTGGATGACGGTCAAGCAGAGGCTCCCGGACTTCAAGGCGCGGCGGGTGATGCTCACCCACATGAACCCGACCATGCTGGCCAAGGTGGAGGAGGCGAAAGCCGCGGGCGTACTCGTCGCCGAGGATGGGGTGATGCTCGATCTGTGAATGCCAGATGAACGAAGCTGTTGGCGTCGCGTAAGATTCCCGCCCTGAAACCGCTACAGTCTCGGCCGAAATTCGAATCCGTTTCCTTTGGGGATAACAATGCTCCGCCGGTTCCTCGTCAGCCTCGCCGCGATCGCGGCGTGGTGCTTGCTGTTTGCGGCTTCCGCCAGCGCGCAGCAGCGCATCGCCTTTGTTATCGGCAATGCCGCCTATCCGAAGGGGCCGATCGCGCATTCGCTTGCCGATGGCGGACTGGTCGCCGAAGCGCTGACCAGCATCGGCTTCGAGATCGTCGAGGGCGCCGACGTCAATTCAGGCGACTTTCGCCGGCTGTTCGGCGAGTTCCTCGCCAAGGTGAGCGCCGCGGGACCGGATGCGATCGCGTTCATCTACTACGCGGGCTACGCCATACAGTTCGAGGGCGACAACTACCTGATTCCGGTGGACGCGGAACTCAACCGCGACAGCGAGATTCCGATTCAGGGCGTGCGGTTGTTCGACCTGTTGCGTCCGCTCGCCGATGCACCCGCGATGACCAAAATTGTCGTCCTGGACGCGACGCGTGCCTTGCCGTTCCAGATTCAAGGCGGAGGGATCGCGCCAGGTCTTGGAGCCATTGAGGCGGCTCCCAATCTTCTCGTCGCGTTTTCGTCCGCGCCCGGCACGATCGCGCCGGACGGGCCGGGACCCTACGGGGCCTACGCCACGGCGGTCGCCGAGATGGTGCGCGAGCCTGGCCTCGATATCGATACGATGTTTGCGCGCATTCGCTTGCGCACCAACGAGACGACCCAGGGCGTGCAGACCCCGTGGGAGGTTTCGCAACTTCAGCAGGTGGTGATGCTCGTGCCGGGGCAGCCGAGCGCACCGCCATCGGGCGCGCAAGGTCTTCTGGCTGCGCCGCAGACGCAGGCCGGTGCGCCGGTGGTGCGCCGCCGTTCGCCGCCGCGTCCGATCCAGGACATCGGGCCGGACGATGCCTACGCCTTCGCGGTCGAAGTCGACGATCTGCCGACCTACGTCGAATATGTGCGGTTCTATCCGAACAGCGCTTACGCGCCGCGCGTCTGGGCCATGATCCGCGCGCGCCGCGAGGCGCTGGTGTGGCGCGAGGCGTTGCTCGTCAACTCGCCCGACGCCTACTGGACCTATCTCGAGCGCTACCCGGACGGCGTCTATGGGTTCGACGCACGTCGCCGCCTGCGGCGCCTCGCAGCGGCCGAACGCCCGCCGGGCGGCTGGCGCATGATGGAGTTCGCG
>JBAVXH010000425.1:0-19003 GCA_049698215.1 Xanthobacteraceae bacterium
CGCGCCGGATCAGCACCAGGCGGCGGCGTCCGTCGCCCGGCGCCGCGTCGATCACCGCCAGACGCGGCTGGCGGCCGCGCTGCGCGCCATTGCCAACGCGCGCACCGCCGAAGCGGCGAATGAGCCAGAAGGTCAGGCCGATGAGGCCAAGCACGATCACGAACGCGACGACAAAGCGTACGATCAGTGATCCTTCCGCGCCGAACACACTATCCATTGGCGGCCATACTCCACCGCTCGAGGAATTCACGCTCCGGCCCGAACCTTATGGGCCGGAATTCAACAGGCTAACGAATTGTAAACGGAAACGCTCATTTCGCCCAAGGGGTCGGCGCGGTCAGCATTTTCTTGGTTAACAAAGGGTAGATGAGGCCTTCGGGCGAGGTTCCCTTAACGCCCCATTAACCATACGCCGGGCAAAGTTTGCCTACCGCGGGCACGGCCTCTGGGCTCAGAAACGCGCGAGAAACCGCCATGGCGATATCCGATCTGCCGATCTTTTCGATGCTGCGCACTCGCATGAACTGGCATCAGGAGCGCCAGCGGCTGCTCGCCGAAAACGTCGCGAATGCGGACACGCCAGGCTACCGGCCGCGCGACCTGACCCCCCTCGATTTCGGCCGTCAGGTGCAGCAGGCGAGCGGCCAGCTTCAACTGGCACTGACCGCGCCGGGGCATCTTGGCAGGGCGGGCGCAGCGGGCAGCAGCTTCGCGGTAGAGCGATCAGGCAAATACGACGTGAAGCCAATGGGTAATGCGGTGAATCTCGAAGACGAGATGATGAAGGTCGCCGCCAACCAGATGGACCATCAGGCCGCGATCTCGCTCTATAGCCGCAGCATGGGCCTGTTGAAGACGGCGATCGGCAAGCGCTGAAGGAGCACTTCATGGATTTCCTCAAATCGATGGCAATCGCGGCCTCCGGCCTGAAGGCGCAGTCCGGCCGCATGCGGGTGATCGCCGAGAACATCGCCAACGCGGATTCGACCGCGCAGCGCCCGGGCGGAGATCCCTACCGCCGCAAGATCCCGACCTTCCGCGCCGAGGTCGACCGTGCACTCGACGTGCAGACCGTCGGGATAGGACGCGTGCAGCTCGACCAGAGCGACTTCCGCACCAAATACGAGCCCGCGCATCCGGCCGCGGATCGCAACGGTTATGTGAAATATCCGAACGTGAATTCGCTGGTCGAAATGACCGACATGCGCGAGGCGCAGCGGTCCTACGAGGCGAACCTCAACGTCATCGGTGCGACGCGCCGCATGATCCAGCGCACCATCGAGCTGCTCAAGGCATAGTCCTCAAAACTGGGAGTGACATATGGCTTCGCCGATCACTGCCGCGAACGCCTACGCAAAACTTGCGCGGCTTGCCGATCCGGGCGCCAATCCGCTGAAGGAAAAGCCAAGCGATTCGGCCGGTCCGAACTTCGGCGCGATGGTGAAGGAGGCGATCGGCTCGGTGGTCGAGGCGGGACGCAAGTCCGATGGCCAGGCGCAGGCCATGGCGGCCGGCAAGGCGAACATCGTGGATGTGGTTACGGCGGTGAGCGAAACCGAAGTGGCGGTCGAGGCGATGGTCTCGGTGCGCGACAAGGTGATCCAGGCCTACGAGGAGATCATGAGGATGCCGATCTGATGTGGGCAGCCCTCACCCTGAGGAGCGCGCATCGACCGCCGGACCTCATCCTGAGGAGCGCCCGGAGGGCCATGCCACAAGCGCGTTTACGCGTGTCTGCGGCGCGCTACGGCATGGCTCCTCGGAATGAGGAAGCGTAATGACCGGACCCGAAGTTCTCGATGTCGCGCGTGACGCCATCGTCACGCTGGTGCTCGTCTCCGCGCCGCTGATGCTGGTCGGGCTGGTGGTCGGCGTCGTCATCTCGCTGTTTCAGGCGCTGACGCAAATCCAGGAAATGACTCTGGTTTTCGTTCCAAAGATCCTGGCGATCTTCGTCGCCATGTTGGTCGCGCTGCCGTTCATGGGCGATGTGCTGCAGGGACACATGACGCGGCTCGCCGCGCGCATCGTCGGGGGATAGCCGGCGCGCAGGACAAATGCAGCTCAACGTCTCCTTCCTGCCCGCCTACGGCGCCGCCTTCATTCTGATGTTTGCGCGCATCGGCACCATGATCATGCTGCTGCCGGGGCTGGGCGAGATGAGCGTACCGGCACGCGTGCGTCTCACCATCGCGCTGGTGCTCACCTTCGTGCTGTTTCCGCTGCACCGTGCAGGCTACACGATCGACTTGCGTTCGCCCGGTCCGGTAATCGTTGCGCTCGGGCAGGAACTGGCGATCGGCGTGGTGCTGGGTCTGACCGCGCGGCTGACGATCTCCGCGCTGCAAGTCGCAGGCTCGGTGATCGCGCAGCAGTTGGGCCTCGGATTTGTCACCGCGATCGACCCGACCCAAGGACAACAGGGCCTGATTCTCGGAAACTTCCTGACGCTGCTCGGCGTCACGCTGATCTTCGCCACCGACCTGCACCACCTCGTCATCGCCGGGCTTCATGACAGCTACCGCCTGTTCCAGCCGGGCGAGGTGCCCGTCGCGGCCGATGTTGCCACGCTGGTGACCAACACCGTCAGTGGCGCCTTCCGGGTCGGAATCCAGCTTTCAGCTCCGTTCCTGGTGTTCGGCCTCGTGTTCAACATCGCGCTGGGCGTGCTGTCGCGGCTGATGCCGCAGATGCAGGTGTACTTCGTCGCGGTGCCGCTCTCGATCATGATCGGCTTCCTGATCCTCCTCATCGTGGTCGGCGCCATGATGACGAGTTTCCTCACCTATGTCGGCGGCGTGCTGCGCCTGCTCGCGCCCTATTCGTAAGGCTCGCACGTGGCCGACGAACGCGACGAGACCGAACGATCCGAAGACCCGACGCAAAAGCGGCTCGACGAGGCGCTTGAGCGCGGCGATGTAGCCAAGAGCCAGGAAGTCAACACCTGGTTCGTGCTCGCCGGGGCGACGCTGATCCTCTTGTCCTTTTCGGGCTCGATGAGCACGGACGTCACCAGGATCCTCGGCGGTCTGATCGGGCAGGCGCACAACATTCCAGTCGATGGACGCGGTCTCCTGCACACGATGCAGACGCTCGGGCTCCAGACGATCGCCGCGGTTGCGGTGCCGTTCGTGCTGCTCGTGCTCGCTGCGATCGCCGGCAACATGGTGCAGCACCGTCTTGTGTGGTCCGCCGAGCAGCTCAAGCCGAAGCTCGCCAAGATCTCGCCTGGCGCCGGCTTCAAGCGGCTGTTCTCCAAGATCGCGATCGCCAATTTCGTCAAAGGCCTGATCAAGCTCGGTCTGATCGGCGCCGTGATGGCCGGGCTGCTGTGGCCGAAGCGCGATCAGCTTGATGTCCTGGTCACCATGGACCCGGCGGCCATCCTCGCTCTGACGCGAACGCTGTCGCTGGAAATGCTCGGTACGGTCGTCGCGATCCTCGCGATCGTGGCGGCGGCGGATTATCTCTTTCAGTACCGCCAATGGTACGAGCGGCAGAAGATGTCGGTCCGTGAACTGAAAGAGGAGTTCAAGCAGACCGAAGGCGATCCGGCGATCAAGGCCAAGATCCGCCAGTTGCGGCAGACCCGGATGCGCAAGCGCATGATGGCCGCGGTGCCGAAGGCCTCGGTCATCATCACCAACCCGACCCACTATGCGATCGCCCTGCAGTACGAGCGGGGCATGAACGCGCCGATTTGTCTCGCCAAGGGCATCGACAGCATCGCGCTGAAAATCCGCGAGGTGGCGGCCGAGCACCGCATCCCGGTGGTCGAAAACCCGCCGCTGGCGCGCGCCCTGCACGCGACTGTCGAGATCGACGAGGAGGTGCCGCCCGAGCACTACAAGGCGGTGGCCGAGGTCATCGGCTACGTGATGCGGCTGCGGGGCGCCGTACGCCACTAAGGAAACGAGCGGAACCGGCGCTCCCGCCCCTTGCGCGGCGCGCGCGCAACGACACACTTGGCAGGTGATTCGCGCGGCGAAACAGGCGCACAATAGGACGCGAGCATGGCGGCGCAGGACGTGAGCGAGAATCGCAGGGCGGTCGACCGGAGCGGCGAGCGGGGCGGCAGCATCGGCCTGGTGCTTGCGGTGGCGTTGCTGCTGGTCGGCTCGGTGATCGCGCTGCTCTTCATCGGGCGCACCAACGCGCAGCCCTACATTCTGACGCTGCTCTCGGCACTTGCCGTGATCGGCGTGTTCTCGCTCTTTGCCGGCGCGGCCGGCATCCTGCGGCTCGCGGGTCGGGAGACGAAGGACACGTTTCTCGATGCGCTGCCGGCGACCGCGCCGGACGGTATCGTAGTCACCGACCAGAACGGCCGCCTCGTCTACGCCAATCCGGCCTATCTCAAGCTGGTCGATGCGGTCGATGCCGACGATGTGCGTCCGGTCGAGCGCGTGTTCGTCGGCGATCCCCAGGTCTCGGAGGCGATCTACCGGCTCGCCAAGGCCTCGCGCGAGGGGCGGCCTTTGCAGGAAGAAGTGCGCGTGCCGGCCGCCGAGGGCGGCGAAGTGCGCTGGCTGCGGTTCCGCGTACGACCTCTGCAAGAGGCGGGCCCCTACGCGCGTTGGACGACGTGGACCGTGGGCGACGTGACGCGCGACCGCGCGCGGCAGGAAGACTTCTTCGTCGAGCTGCGCGACGCGATCGACTTCCTCGATCACGCTCCCGTCGGCTTCTTCTCGGTCGATTCGAAGGGGAAGGTCAGCTACATCAACGCGACGCTTGCAGCCTGGCTCGATTACGACCTCGCGCAGGTCGGCTCGGGCGACCTGAAGGTCACCGACATCGTGGTGGGCGAGGGAGGCGCGCTGCTCGCGCCGGTGCCGGGCGAGCCGGGCAACGTCAAGACCGACGTTCACGACATCGATCTCAAGACACGCGGTGGCCGCACGGTGCCGATGCGGCTCTATCACAAGGTCGCATTCGCGGCCGACGGAACGCCGGGTGGCTCGCGCACCGTGGTGCTGAGCCGCGCGCGCGAGGAAGTGGCCGATCCCGCGCGCACGGCCGAAGTGCGCTTCGTGCGCTTCTTCCACAACACGCCGATGGCGATCGCGACGGTCGACAAGGCGGGCAAGATCGCGCGCGCCAATGCACCGTTCGTACGGCTCCAGCACGGCGTGCTCAAGGGCGAGGCGCTGCCCTCCGAGGGCCGCTCGATCCTTACCCTGGTTGCCGAGCAGGACCGCGCCGCGGTCGAAGCCGCGATTCGCAAGGCCGCGGACGGGCAGGGGGACATTGCGCCGGTCGACGTGGCGCTTGCCGGCGAGGGTAATCGTTCGGCACGCTTCTATGTCTCTGCCGTCGAGGATGACGCGGCAGAAGGCGAAGCCGCGATCGTCTACACGATCGAGACGACCGAGGTGCGTGATCTCGAAAAGCAAGTCGCGCAGGTGCAGAAGATGGACACCGTCGGTCAGCTCGCCGGCGGCATCGCGCACGACTTCAACAATGTGCTTTCCGCCATCATGATGGCGACGGATTTCCTGCTCAACGCGCACAAGCCGACCGATCCCTCGTTCGGCGACATCATGCAGATCAAGCAGAATGCCAATCGCGCCGCGAGCCTGGTGCGGCATCTGCTCGCATTCTCGCGCCGCCAGACCTTGCGGCCGCAGGTGCTCGATTTCGGCGAGACGCTCTCCGACCTCACCATCCTGCTGCGGCGGTTGCTCGGTGAAAAGGTGACGCTCGAAATGGTGCACGGGCGCGACTTGTGGCCCGTGAAGGCCGACGTGTCGCAACTCGAGCAGGTCGTCGTGAATCTTGCGGTAAATGCGCGCGACGCCATGCCGAAGGGCGGCAAGCTCACCGTGCGCACCGCGAACCTCACCGCGGAGGAATGCAAGGCGCTGCCCTACAAGCCGCTGCCGGCGGCGGACTATGTCACGGTCGACGTGAAGGATACCGGCACCGGCATTCCACGCGAGATCATCGACAAGATCTTCGAGCCGTTCTTCACCACCAAGGAAACCGGCAAGGGAACGGGCCTCGGCCTCTCGACGGTCTATGGCATTGTCAAGCAGACCAATGGCTATGTGTTCGTAGATTCGGTGGTGGGCGAGGGCACCACCTTCCGGATCTTCCTGCCGCGCCACATCCCGGTCGCGGGCGAAGTCGCCGAACCCGCGCAGGCCGACAGGCCCGCGCAAGCGAAAGCCGCCGCCGATTTGACAGGCAGCGGCACGATCCTGCTGGTCGAGGACGAGGAGGGGCTGCGTGGGCTGAATGCGCGCGGGCTAACTTCGCGCGGCTACAAGGTGCTCGAGGCCGGGAACGGCCTGGAAGCGATCGAGGTGATCGAGAAATGTGGTGGCGATGTCGACCTTGTCGTCTCCGACGTTGTCATGCCCGAGATGGATGGGCCAACGCTCGCGAAGGAATTGCGTACGCGCAATCCGAACCTGAAGATCATCTTCGTGTCGGGTTATGCTGAGGACGCATTCGAGAAGCACTTGCCCGACGACCAGCAGGGAAGCTTTCAGTTTCTTGCGAAGCCGTTCACGCTCAAACAACTCGTCGCTATTGTGAAAGACACAATGGCCGCGTGACTCGATTGCCGGCTGTCACCGGCAATCGAGTCTGTTTGTGGATGGACACGCGACGTTAGACGCGTCCGGTCAGCGCCAGGATCAGCACGACGACCAGGACTACGCCAAGAAGTCCGGAGGGGCCATAGCCCCAGCCGCGACTGTGGGGCCAGCTCGGAATCGCGCCGACCACGAGCAGGATCAAGACAATCAATAGGACAGTGCTAAGCATGGGCCGCCCTCATGGGTTTGCGCGCGCCTTCGGCGCGCTTCCTTCACCCTGAGAACGTATGAGGGGAACAGAAGTTCCCTGGCCGGCTCGCCAGCTAAAGCGCGACGAAGGGCTGATCCTTCACGTGCTGCTTGAAGCCCTCGAAGACCTCGTTCACCTGCGGCCAGCTCTTCAGTTTCTTCATGTTGTTGAGCCAGCGCACAACATTCGGATACGGCGTCATATCGCAGCGGATCAGCTCGCCGAGCGTTACCAGGCCGGCGCCGAAATAGTCCGCAATGGTGATCGTGTTGCCGCCGAGATACTGCTTGTTCGGCCCGATCCAGTGGTCGTTGAGGACCTGGAGCCACTTCTTCGACTGCTCCTTGCCCCACTCGATCGTCGCCTTCTGCACGGTCTCATCGGGGCGCTTGAGGTGGGGGAACAGCTGCGGATAACACAGCCCATACCCCCACTCGCGATAGAAGTTGGTGTTGAGCCAATCCATGATCTCGTTGACCCTGGCGCGCTGCTTCAGGTCCTTGGGATATTCCGGGAGGTCGAACTTGTCGGCGAGATATTTCAGGATCGCGGAGCTCTCGGTGAGCTTGAAGCCGTCGTCCTCGAGCATCGGCACGAGCTTGTTCGGGTTGAGCGACGCGTAGGGTTCCTGGAAGTGCGCGCCGGTCATCAGGTCGACCACTTCCTCGTCGGCCTTCAGGCCCTTCTCGGCCATGAACAGCCGCACCGGGCGGCTCGTCATCGAAACCGGGTGCATATAGAGCTTCATCATCTCCTCCTCGCATCACGTTGCCGCCGTTATCGGATAGTCCCGCGCGGCTTGGCAACCGCGCGCCGCTCACCTTGTCGTCATCAAGCTTTCATCAATGCGGTGCGCAGCGCCACGGTCAGCACGTCCTGCGCGGCGTTGATTTTCTCCTTGGCGCGCCAGGCAACAAACCCATCCGGCCGCACCAGCACGGCGCCGCCGGACGAAATGCCGTAGGCTTGCGGGAAGCCGCCGCCCGGATCGCGCAAGACCGGCCCGCCGATGTGGTGCGCGTCAAGCTCCAAGCCCGGAAACGACTTGGCGGCCTTGGCGGCAGCCTCGCACCATGGGGCGCCGTCCGGTCCGGCGAGCAGCACGAATGCACGTCCGAACAAGTCGAGGGTCGAGAGCCGCCCGCCGCTTTGCTCGAGCCATCCCGCGGCGCCGCGTTCGAGCCACAGATGCGGCGCGCGCGAGCCAGTGCGGCCGAAGGTCCGGCGCGGGTCGTCGTGGATCTTGTCGTCGCCCTCGGGGACGATCGCGGGCGAGTGGTAGAGATAGCCGAGCTCGATGTTGAAGTCGTTCGCCGGCGGCTGGAAGTCCTTGGCGCCGAGGTAGGGCGCGGTGCGCGTCACATAGCGGGTATAGGCCTGCTCGACGGTGAACGTTGCCGGCGGCTTGCGCTCGATCTCGTAGGTCGAAAGGAGCTTCGGGTTTGCGACGCCTTTGAGCACGAGCGCCAGCTTCCAGGCGAGATTGTGCGCGTCGTGAATGCCGGTGTTGCCGCCGAAGCCCCCATTCGGCGGCATCAGGTGCGCGGCGTCGCCGGCAAGGAAGATGCGTCCATCCTGAAACTTGCGCGCCACGTCCGAGGTCGCGCGCCAGCGCGCCAGCCCGTCGATCTTCACCGGCAGGTTCGGATCGCCGACGCCGGCGCGCACGAACTCGATGAGCCTTGCTTCACTCACGTCAGCGGCGGCGTCCGAGGCTTTCTTCGGATCGACCTTGGGGTCGCCGACAGTATTGACGACGAGGAACCCGGACTGGCAGTCCTTCGACATGCGGAAGAAGCCGCCGAGCAGTGCGTTGTTGATGTAGATCACGCTGAGCGGCTTGCCCAGCAGTTGCGGCGCGAGGTCGGCGGTGAAGTAGATCGTGATCGAATTCGAGAACACGCCCCGCCCGTCGAAGGGAATGTTCAGCAACTCCCGCACCTTGCTGTGCGCGCCGTCGGCGCCGACCAGGTACTTGCCGCGCAGCGTGCGTTGCTGGCCATTCTGCACGTCCTTCACCGTCATCGCGACGCCACTGTCGTCCTGCGACACCGCGGTCACCTCGTGCCCGTCGAGCACGCGCGCGCCGGCCTCGAGGGCGCGCGCCTTGAGGATGGGCTCGAGGCCAGGCTGCGTGCAGAACAGCCGCCGGCAGGGGCTGAGCGCATCGACTCCCTCGTTGAGGCTCGGAATAATGTCGGCGAGCTTCTTGCCGGACAGCGTATCCATGATGACGAGGGCGCCTTCCGGCTCGAACTCCTTGGCGGACTGTTCGCGCACTTTGTCCTCGATCCCGCAGGAGCGGAACATCTCCAGTGTGCGCATGTGGAAGAAGGCGGCGCGCGGCAATTGCGATCCGGCGGCGAGGCGTTCGACCGCGAGTGAGGAGACACCGTGCTGAGCGAGAAACATCGCGGTCGAGAGGCCGATCAGGCCTCCGCCCACGATGAGAACGGGATAGTCCTGATCCGTAGTAGCGCTGTCTGCGCTCATGGCGCTTCCCCCGGTTTCGTTCATGCAAGCGGGCGGCGCTGCCCGCGATGTGGGAAGCGTCGTTGCTTCCAGAGATGATCAGTGCTTCCAGAGACGGTCGCTCGCGATGCGCGCGCCTTCCGACAGCGCGGCGAGCTTGAGCCAGGCAACCTGCGGATCGCAGCCCGACCAGCCGACAAACGTTCCGAAACCGCAGTCGGTGCCGCCGATCACGTTTTCCTTGCCGACGATGTTGGCGAAGCGCTCCAGCCGCTGCGCGACGAGGCGAGGGTGCTCGACGTGATTGGTCAGAGTATCGATGACGCCGGGGATGAGGCCGATGCCGTCTGGAATCTTGACGCTCTCCCAGACCTCCCACTCATGCTCGTG
Source organism: Xanthobacteraceae bacterium (assembly GCA_049698215.1). GTDB lineage: Bacteria > Pseudomonadota > Alphaproteobacteria > Rhizobiales > Xanthobacteraceae > PALSA-894. The sequence continues at coordinate 9,658 of JBAVXH010000425.1, forward strand.
ACGCGGATTGGCAGCCTCGGGGTAGATGAAACCGGCATTCGTTTTCAGGACCGGCGCGATGATGTCCTTCAGTTCGATGTCGTGGTGATGCGGCCCGGCGTAGTTGCCCCAGCACAGGTGCAGCCTGATCTTGTCGCGCGGCAGCCCCTTGATTGCCGCATTCATGGCTTCGATCGCCATCGGCACATAGCGCTTCATGTCCGCGACGCCCTTGTCGCCGGTGAAACAGTGCGCCCGCATCGCGAGGTCCGGCGCGTCGAGCTGCAGGTTGAATCCCGCATCGACAATCGCGCGGTATTCGGCAGCAAGCGCGTTCCCCGCGGCTTCGAGATAGGCCTCGTCGCTTGGGTAATAAAGGTTCGGGAAGTTGAACAGCATCTGCCCCGGCGTCACCGCCGCGATGAACGCGCTCTCCGGCGGTCGTCCGGCCAGCGCCTGCTTGAAATTCTCGATGTCGGTCTTCACCGCCTGCGGGTCGCGCAAGGCGATCGGGCCTTCGACGTTCGGCATCACGATGTGGCGCCCGCCTTCGTTCTCGACGAACAGCTTTTGGATGATACCGGGAAAGTTGCCGATGTCGGTCGCCACGAACGTGGCGCGGTTGGCGAAGCCGGTGTAGCGCTCGATGACGTAGTTGCTGAAGCCGAACTTGCTCATCTCGCCGTCGCTGATGATGTCGACGCCGGCATCGATCTGTTTTGCGACGACCTCGGAGACGGCCTCCTTGACGCGACCGGCGAGCTTGCCTGCGTCGACCGGCTTCTCGTCGAGCTTGTCCCACATCATGCGGACGAGGTCGTCGGGGCGCGGCAGGCTCCCGGCGTGCGTCGTCAGAATGCGCTCGGTGCTGCGCTGCATTGATGTCCTCCCCGATGGCGCTTTTTTCGGCATTGTAGTCACGGTCTGACGCCGAGGTCAGTGGAAAAGCTTCGCGCGCGGGGAAATTTTGACGGGCTGCCCACCGCTCGCGGTGGGCGAACGTCCGCGCTAGAAGGTCCGCATGAGCTCGGCCAAAGATCCGGATGAAGAAAGCGAGAGCGATCGCCGCCTCGCCAACATCGTGCTGGCCGTTGGCTTCGTGGCGCTGGTCGGCGCCGGCATCTGGCTTGCCAATGCGATGATCGACGCGCGCAAGGCCGACGAATGCATCTCGTCAGGCCGGCGCAACTGCAATCCGATCACGGTCCCTCCGCGATGATTGCGAGATGAAATGTGAAGTGACGGAACGCTTGTGCCGCAGCGGTATTTCGCGTTAGCCAGAAGTGTGGGGAATAGAAGGACGGTCCGATCGACAGCCAGGGGGCAACCTGAGACGATCGGGACCGCCCCCCGTCGGTGACAGAATACGCGTCGCCGACAGGTAAAAGGCTACGGACGGTTTGTGGCGGCCGTTTTCGGAATTTGTGGCTTCAGACGGGTTTTTCGAAGGAATCCGTGACCGTGTGAAGACGCAAGGACAGTCCGCGCGGCGGCGCAATTTGGTCGCGCGGACGTCTCAATCAGAAGATTCCGAACATCGGCCGCATCCACCAGTCGCCGCGCCCCACCGGATCGTAGCCGGGCGGGAATTCGCAGGCGAAGCCGACATAGTCTCCGTAGCGCGCCTTCACGCTCGTGATGCGCGCGATCTTCTTGTATCCGCGGCAGTGGTCCTGCGCCGCCTCGCGGTAGCCGTAGGCGCGTAGCGCCGGCGACCACGGAATGATGCCGCCGGTGTCGTTGCCGTTGATGCCGTAGACGCTCCAGATTTCCGCGTGCGCGGGCAGGGCGGACGCGAACAAAGAGATGGCCAGCGCCGCAACAGGCAGCGGAGAAAAACGCATCGATCGCCTCCTCATTCGCGCCCGACAGTGCCGCCCCGCCCGCGCATGGGTCAAGATCGTCCGCGCAACACTCGCGGTCAATTCGTGCGCTTGAACTTCTGCACCCGGCGCCCGAACCCGACTTCCGCGGTGTACAGGTTGCCCTTCTGGTCGATCGCGATGTTGTGGATCCACTTGAACTGCCCCGGCTGGCGGCCGTGGCGGCCCCATTGCCCGAGCATCTCGCCGGTCTCGCGCGAGAGCGTGCTGACCTGGCCATTCGCGCCGTCGGCGACGAAAATGAAACGCTGGTCCTTGTCCTCGGAGAGCACGAGGTCCCACACCGAGCCGTTCGACAGGGTCGAAGGCTCCACGCGGAATTCTTTCACGAAGGTGCCGTCCGTGCGGAACACCTGGATGCGGTCGTTCGCGCGGTCGCACACATAGACGAGCCCGTCGTTCGAGACGCGCACGCAGTGCACCGGGTTCGAGAACTGCTTCGAGAGTTCGCCGGTCGGCGAGTAGGGCGGGAGCTTGTCGTCGTTCGGCGGGTTGCCGTAGGCGCCCCAGTGGCGCTTGTAGGCGCCGGTCTTTGAGTCGAACACGATCACCCGGCGATTGCCGTAGCCGTCCGCCACATAGATTTCGTTCGCCGCATCGTCGGTGAACATATGTGCCGGGCGATTGAGCCGCGCGGTGTCACCCGAGCGCGGGCCCTTGGTGCCGTCGTCCTTGCCGACCTGGTTGATAAACTTTCCATCCGGCGTGAAGTGCAGGAGCTGGTCGCCGTCGTTGTTGCCGCCGACCCAGACGTTGCCCTCCTTGTCGATGTGGAGGCCGTGCTCGTTCTTCACCCAGTTCTGCTCGGCGTTCGGTCCGCCCCAGTGGCGCAGCAGATTGCCGTCGACGTCGAACTCCATGACGGGCGGTGCCGCCTTGCAGCACTTGTATTCGGGCGGGTTCTTGGTGAGGCCCTTTTCGTCGTCGAGCAGCGAGGCGGGTCGATGGAGAATCCAGACGTTGCCGTTCGGTGCGGTCGCGATTCCGGCGACCTGACCGAGGATCCAGCCCTCAGGGAGGGGCTTCGGCCAAAACGGCTCCGGCTGAAAGGCGGGCGGGGTCTCCGCCTTCGCCGGCTGCTGGGCCGTGCCGGGTCCCGCAAAGCTCGCCAAAAGCGCGAGCGAGACTGCCGTGGTCGCGAAAACACGCCGCATTGTCGCCTCCCTGTTTTTGCCGGCGGCTTCATCCGCCGTTCGCGCCCATCCTAGCGCGGTTAACGAAAGGCGAGGAGGTGGTCTGCAAGCCCTTGGAATACCAAGGGCTGCCGCGCGGTCAGGTCGCAGGTTCCAGCCCTTCACAAAGCCTCTCCCGACACCGATATTCCAGCCGCCCCACCGGGCACCTGGAGAACTTAGATGAACCTTTTCCGTCCGCTACTTGGACTGGTCGCCGTCGCGGCTGTTTTCGCGATGCTGGCCGGCGATGCCGACGCACGGCAGCGCGGCAGCGTTGGCTCGCGCGGCTCACGCACCTACTCGGCCCCCCCGCCGACCGCGACTGCGCCTAACACGGCCGCACCGATCAACCGGTCGATGACGCAGCCGGGTTCGCCCGGCGCCGCAACGCAGACGGCGGCCCGCCCGCCGGTCCAGCAGCCGGGAGGCATGTTCGGTGGAATGCGTGGCATCCTTGGCGGCCTTGCGCTCGGCTTCCTCGGCGCGGGCCTGTTCGGCATGCTGTCCGGTGGCGGCTTCCTCAGCGGCCTCGCGGGCTTCGCGTCGATCCTCGGCTTCCTGGCGCAGATTGCGCTGATCGCGGGCCTCGCGTTCCTGGCCTATCGCTGGTGGCAGCGCCGCTCGCAGCCGCAGCCGTCTTACGCCGGCATGCCGCGTCAGGTGACCGATGAGCAGCCGCGCTCGGCGCTCGGCGGATTCGGTGGCTCCGGCGGCAGCGCCGCGCCTGCGACCGAGCCGCTCGAGATCCAGGGCGAGGATTTCAATACGTTCGAGCGTCTGCTCGGTGAGGTCCAAACCTCCTATGGCAAGGAAGATCTCGCCGCGCTGCGCTCACACGTGACACCGGAAATGCTCTCCTACTATGCGGAGGACTTCTCCGAGAACGCGAGCCGCGGCGTGATCAACGAGATCAGCGATGTGAAGCTGTTGCAGGGCGATCTCGCCGAAGCCTGGCGCGAGGGCGACAAGGAGTATGCCACGGTTGCGATGCGCTACTCGCTGCGCGATCGCTACGTGGATCGCACGACCGGCCGTGCATCGGATGGCAACGACCAGCCGCAGGAGGCCAAGGAGCTGTGGACCTTCACGCGGGCGCACGGCGGCAACTGGCTGCTCTCGGCGATCCAGCAGACGCAGTAGCTCTGCCCAACACCAACACGAAAAAGCCCGGCAGCGATGCCGGGCTTTTTGTTGGAGCGTGGGGAACGCGGTTCGTTAGTTGCGGATCACATACGGGCCGCGCGGGGTATGCACGCGGATGACGTCGCCCTGGTACGGCGCCATCGTACAGATGCCGCCGTTGCCCGCGAGCGCCGCAAGGCATTGGTTGAACGTATAGAAGCCGCAGTTCTCCGCGCCGCCCTTGTATTGCGCACAGAAGCGTGTGGCGGACGGGTGGGCATCGGCTTGGGTCGTGAGTTGGCCGGAAGCGACGAGGGCGAGGCCGAAAGCTCCGGCGAGGGCGAGAAGGCGCATGGGTATCTCCTGCATTGCCGGCCGGAGCCGGCGTGTTGTCGAATAAAGGCAGTGGCCCTGCTGCTCACGCAGCGGCCGTCATGGTTTGGTCGCGCCGTTGTGGCGGCAGGTTCAAATCGTGGCGGCTGATGACGGGAATAGTGGTGGCGGCTGCTTGGCGATGTGACGGCTGTCACGCGAATGGCGAATTCAGGTCGTGCGGCGCGCCTTGCGGCGCGATGGCGCGATTGCGATCATGACCGGACAAGAGACGGAGAACACTCATGGACATCAAACCGAGTGGCTCGGTGCCGACGCGCCGGCAGCCGAAGGAATCGTTCACCGGCGTGGTGTGGCAGGACCCGATCATCGAGGCGCCAGCGCCGGCCCGCGTGCGCGCGGGCCGCGTCAGCTTCGAGCCGGGCGCACGCACCGCATGGCACACGCACCCGCTCGGGCAGACGCTGCACGTCATCTCCGGCGTCGGACGCGTGCAGGCCAAGGGCGGGCCGATCCGCGAGATCAAGGCCGGCGACACGGTCTGGATTCCGCCGAACGAGAATCACTGGCATGGCGCCGCGCCTAACACCGGCATGGTGCACATCGCGATGCAGGAAGCGCTCGACGGCAAGCATGTCGAATGGATGGAGTACGTGACCGACGAGGAGTATGGGCAGCCGGTCGGTTGAATTGGACACGCACCATGCGCTACGAACTCTATTACTGGCCGACCATTCAGGGACGCGGCGAGTTCATCCGCCTCGCCCTGGAAGAAGCCGGCGCCGACTATGTCGATGTTGCGCGCAAGCGCGGCCGGGAGAGCAACATCGCGTTCATGGAGCGAAGGGCTGAGAAGCATCCGCCGTTCGCGCCCCCGATCCTGAAAGCCGGCAAGACGGTGATCGCGCAGACCGCGCTGATCCTGCACTGGCTCGGGCCGCGGCTTGGCCTTGCGCCGAAGAACGAAGCCGAGCGGCTCTGGGTGCACCAGCTGCAGCTCACCATCACCGATCTCGTCGTCGAGATCCACGACACGCATCATCCGGTGACGAGCTGGCTCTATTTCGAGGAGCAGATTCCCTCGGCGAAGCGGCGCACGAAAGATTTCTGGCGCTATCGCGTGCCGAAGTTTCTCGGCTACTTCGAGAAGATCCTGCAGAAGAGCGGCGGGCCATGGCTGCTCGGGCGCAGGCTCACTTACGTCGATCTCAGCCTGTTTCAGATCGTCGAGGGCCTGCGCTACGGTTTTCCGAAGCGCATGAAGCGGTTCGAAAAGAAAATCCCGCGCGTGATCGCGCACCGCGACCGCGTCGCCAAGCGCCCGCGCATCGCGGCCTATCTCGCGTCGGAGCGGCGCATTTCGTTCAGCCAGTGGGGCATCTGGCGCTACTATAAGCCGCTCGACGCGTGACGCCATGACGGCTCTACCAACGCGTCCGCTCGGGCGAACCGGGCTCAACGTCAGCATCCTCGGGCTCGGCTGCGCGCCGCTGGGCGATCTCTACGATCTTCTCGACGATGACGTTGCGTTGAGCACAATCGCGACGGCGGCGAAGACCGGCGTCACGCTGTTCGACGTCGCGCCGCTCTATGGCCGGGGATTGGCCGAGCACAGGCTCGGCACGGTTCTCAAGCGGCTGCCGCGCGACAGCTTCGTGCTCTCGACCAAGGTCGGACGGCGGCTGATGCCGGCACCCGGCGGGCCGACCACCAAGACGCGCGCCAAGGGCGGCCTCTCGTTCGATGTGATGTTCGACTATTCCTACGACGGCACAATGCGCGCGCTCGAGCAGTCATTGCATCGATTGGCGCTGCCCTCGGTCGACATTGCGCTGATCCATGACGTCGATGTGTGGACACACGGCGATGCCATGGAGGAGCGGTTCACGGAAGCGATGAACGGCGCCTACCGCGCGCTCGACGAATTGCGGCGCGCGCGGGTGGTCAAGGCGATCGGCGTCGGGGTCAACGAGAGCGCGATGTGCGCCCGCTTCGCGAATGCCGGCGACATCGACACTGTGCTGCTGGCGGGCCGTTACTCTCTGCTGGAGCAACCGGCGCTCGCAGACTTCCTGCCGCTTGCAGTCAAGAAGGGCATCGGCATGATGCTCGGCGGCGTGTTCAACTCCGGCATTCTGGCGACCGGCGCGGTCGAGGGTGCGAAATACAATTACCGGCCTGCGCCGCCGGATATTCTCGATCGCGTCAGGCGCATCGAGAGGATCTGCGCCTCGCACGGCGTCGCCTTGCCGGTCGCCGCGATGCATTTCGCGCTCGGCCATCCGGCCGTGTCCTCGCTCGTCATCGGCGCGATCGCACCTGCCGAGGTGACGCGCAATGTCGCTGCGCTGACGGCGCGCGTGCCGGTCGCGCTGTGGGCGGACCTGAGGCGGGAAGGGCTGCTCGATATAGGCGCGCCAGTGCCGGCGTAAATCTAATCCGCGTCCGCGACTGGTACCTTGCGGGTCTCGTGCCAGAACAGGAACATTCCCGATGCGATCACGATCGCCGAGCCGATGAGCAGGGCCGCGGTCGGCAGGTCGCCCCAGATCGCGAAGCCGAGCAGCATCGCCCAGACAAGCTGGATGTACTGGAACGGTACGACCGCGGACGTCGGCGCGAGATGGATGGCGCGCGTCCAGAGGTATTGCGCGGCACCATTGCCGACGCCGGCACCGACCATCACCAGCGCAGCGAAGCCGGTCGGCATCACGAAGCCGAAGGGCAGGAAGAGCGCGTAGACGAGGGTGAGCAGGGTGAGCTGATACATGATCAGCGTCTCGGTCGACTCGGTCGACGACATGCCGCGCACGCCGGCGACCACGGTGCCGAACAGGATCGCGTTGCCGAGTGCGAACAGCGCGCCGATCTGGAACGAGTCCGCGCCCGGCTGCGCGATCACCAGCACGCCGAGGAAGCCGATCAGCAGCACCGCCCAGCGCACCGCACCGACGCGTTCGCTGAGGAAATAAGACGACGCCAGCGTCGAGAAAATCGGCGAGGAAAACATGATCGCCGTCGCGCCGGCGAGCGGCATCAGGCTGAACGCGATCAAGAGCATCGTCTGCGAGCCGACCTGCGAGGTGGCGCGCATCGCGTGCGCGGTGAGCCGCTGCGTGCGGAAGACCACCAGGCCGGTGCTCGGCAGGATGAAGATTGCCATGGTCGCCAGTGCGACCAGCGAGCGCGAGAACAGGACTTCGCCGACCGGATAGCTCTCGACCAGCCACTTCGAGCCGGCATTGGCGCAGTTGAACACCGCGCCGGAGGCGATCATGAAAAAAATTGCGAGCGGAATGTTTTCGCGGCGCGTGCTCGGCGCGGCCGCCACCCGCGCCTGCGTATCAGCGCTCGCGCTCAATGCGTTTCCCCAGGATCAAGTCTGGGCGATTGTTAGCACGCGCCTACCGGCCGCACGCCGCGCAATTGCGAATGCCCTCACCGGCGATCCTGCATGGCGAGGCGAAACGCTAGTCCTTGATGGTGATGCCTGCAGCCTTGATGATCGGGCCCCACTTCTCGGTCTCAGCCTTGAGATAGCTGCCGAGCGTGTCCGGCGTCGAACCGCCGACGAACAGGCCGAGCGCTTCCAGCTTTTCCTTTACGGCCCGATCCGTCAGCGCGGTGTTGATGTCGGCATTCATCCTGGCGATCACCTCGGGGGGCGATTTCGCCGGAACGAAAATCGCGTACCAGCCGGGCACGTCATAGCCGGCCAGACCCGACTCCGCGATCGTCGGCACATCGGGTGCGGCCGCCGAGCGCTTGGCGGTCGTGACTGCAAGGCCGCGCACCTGGCCGTTGTTCATCAGCGGCACCACCGGCGCGATGTTGTTGAAGAACGAATCGATGCGCCCGCCGACCAGATCGTTTAGGCCCGGCGCGGCGCCGCGATAGGGGATGTGCGTGAGCTCGATGCCGGCGGCGCGCTTGAACATCTCGCCCGCCAGATGCGGGCCCGTGCCGTGGCCCGGCGTGCCGAAGGTGCGGCCGGGGTTCGATTTCGCTTGCGAGATGAACTCCTGCACGGTCTTCGCCGGCGAATCCTTGGGGACAGCCACGATGGTCGGGTACTGCACCACCGCGCTGACCGGCGTGAGATCGGCGATCGGATCGTACGAGAGCTTCGGATAGACGTGCGGATTGGTGGAGAGGAACTCCGCGCCGAGATACATCGTGTAGCCATCCGGTGGCGACTTCGCCGCGGCATCCGACGCGATGTTGCCGCCGGCGCCGCCCTTGTTCTCGATCAAGACCTGTTGGCCCCACATCTCGGAAAGCTTCGCCCCGAGAATGCGCGCGATCGCGTCCGCGCCGCCGCCCGCCGGGTAGGGCACGATCAGCCGGACGAAACGATTGGGCCACGTTTGCGCGCGGACAGGGCCGGCAAGCAGCATTGGTGCGAACGCCGATGCCGCGAGTAACGTCAAACGGCGGCGTGTAATCATGAAATTCCCCAAGCTCAGGCCGTCAGCCTAGCGTGGGGAGCAATGGCCTTCCAACGGGCGTTTCGCCGCGCTCAACGCGACGGGCAGGGCTTGCGCGTGCCGTCCGTCGACAGGAAGGTCATCGTGCGGCGATCGTACGAACGAAAGCGCTGCGCACAGGCTTCGATCGCATCCGCGCTGGCCGCGCGGGCACCGGGCTGGATGTACTCGACCTCGTCGTCATCGTCGGCGGCAGCGGCCGCCGGCGGCCCGGAGCCAGGTGCTGGGCCATAGCCAGGCGCTGGGCCATAGCCGGGCGGAGGAGGCGGCGCAGCCACGACCGGGGCGCCGCAATATTCCGGTGGGATCGGCGTCCAGGCGCCGTCAGGGCGCTGCGCATAGCAGCCGTTGTTGTACCAGTAGTAGC
>JBAVXH010000426.1:0-7729 GCA_049698215.1 Xanthobacteraceae bacterium
CGGCCGCCCGCCTGGCTGGGTCCAGCCGCGCCCGACCACCACTCCATCTTTGACCACGACCGCGCCAACGGCCGGATTCGGCCAGGCGTTCCCGAGCCCGCGCCGCCCAAGGGTCAGCGCGAGCGTCATGAAGCGAGTATCGGGATCAGCAGTCATTTCGGCTGAGGCAATTGGCGAACCCTCGCGTCCGGCACGCGTTATAGGTGCGGAGGACGCGCCATGCCGTCAACCGCGATCGAACACATCAGCTATGATGAAGCCGCGGGCGAGTTGCACGTAAAATTCGTCGGCGGGGGCATGTACACCTACTACGGCGTTCCGAAATCCGTGTACGAGGGTTTCCGCGCCTCGTCGAGCAAAGGCACGTTCTTCAACAATTTCGTCAAGAACCGGTACGACTTCCGCCGCCACGCGGCGTGAACGCCGCTACTTGCGCCCGGCCGCGGCCTTCGGCGGCGGCTCGTCTTCGGCTGCAAGCTCGGCCAGGGCAGCCTGGAAGTCTTTCGCTTCGCGGAAATCACGGTAGACCGAGGCGAAGCGCACATAGGCGACTTCGTCGAGTTCGCGCAGATGCGCGATCACAGTCTCGCCGATGGTCTCGTGGCTGATTTCGCTCTCGCCGAGACTCTCGAGCTCCTGAACGATCTTCGAGACCGTCTGCTCGATGCGCTCCGGCTCGACGTTGCGCTTGCGCAGCGCGATTTCGAATGAGCGCGCGAGCTTGTCGCGGTCGAACGGCACACGCCGCCCGTTGCGCTTGATGACCGTCAGCTCGCGCAGTTGCACCCGCTCGAAGGTGGTGAAGCGGAACTGGCACGACAGGCAGACACGCCGCCGCCTGATCGCGGCCGAATCCTCGGTCGGGCGCGAATCCTTCACCTGGGTATCGAGGCTCGCGCACTTCGGACAGCGCATGGGCCCCCCTTACGTCACTGATAGATCGGAAAGCGCTTCACCAGCGCCTTCACCTTGTCGCGCACCGCAGCTTCGGTGAGCGAATCCTGATCGACGCCCTTCTGCGACAGCACGTCGAGCACTTCAACGATCATGTCGCCGATTTGCTGGAACTCCGCCACGCCGAACCCGCGCGTGGTGCCGGCCGGCGTCCCGAGCCGCACACCCGACGTCACCATCGGCTTCTCGGGGTCGAACGGAATGCCGTTCTTGTTACAAGTGATGTGCGCGCGGCCGAGCGCGATCTCCGCCACCTTCCCGGTCAGCCGTTTCGGCCGCAGGTCGACCAGCATCAGGTGATTGTCGGTGCCGCCCGAGACGATATCGAGCCCTTTCGACTTCAGCCGCTCGGCGAGCGCCTTGGCATTCGTCACGACATTGCGCGCGTAGCTCTTGAACTCAGGCCGCAGCGCCTCGCCGAGCGCAACCGCCTTAGCGGCAATCACATGCATCAGCGGCCCGCCTTGGAGGCCGGGGAACACCGCCGAGTTCACCTTTTTGGCGATCGCGTCGTCGTTGGTGAGGATCATGCCGCCGCGAGGGCCGCGCAGCGACTTGTGGTTTGTGGTGGTCACGACATGTGCATGCGGGATTGGCGAGGGATGCGCGCCGCCGGCGACGAGGCCCGCGAAGTGCGCCATGTCCACCATCAGGTACGCACCGACCTCGTCGGCAATCTCGCGGAAGCGCTTGAAATCCCAGAAGCGCGAATAGGCGGTCGCTCCCGCAATGATGATCTTCGGTCTTGCGGTGCGCGCGATGCGCGCCACGTCGTCCATGTCGATCAGGTGATCGTCGCGCCGCACGCCATAGTGCACCGGCTTGAACCACTTGCCCGACATGTTCACCGGCGCGCCATGGGTGAGATGACCGCCGGCCGCGAGGTCGAGGCCCATGAAGGTGTCGCCCGGCTCCATTAGCGCCAGGAACACCGCCTGATTCATCTGGCTGCCGGAATTCGGCTGCACGTTCGCGAAGTTGCAGCCAAACAGCTTCTTGGCGCGCTCGATTGCGATCGTTTCGGCCACGTCCACGAATTGACAGCCGCCGTAGTAGCGCCGGCCCGGATACCCCTCGGCATATTTGTTGGTGAGCACCGAGCCCTGCGCCTCAAGCACGGCGCGGCTGACGATGTTTTCCGAGGCGATCAGCTCGATCTCGTCACGCTGGCGGCCGAGTTCCTTGGCGATCACGTCCGCGATCTCGGGATCGGCTTCGGCGAGCGTCGCGGAGAAAAAACCGTCGTCCTTCGCGGCTACGGCTTCGGTCGCGGACATCCAGCAATTCCTCGAAATGCGATTGTGTCGGCCGGATAGCATATCGTGCCCAAAGCGCCAAGACTTGGGCTGTGGATGGGAGAAGGCCCGCTATATCTGGGGGTTATTGGAGGGCGAACGGACCGACGTACCGAGGAAAATCGGCCGAAACCGAAACGGCCCTGCTGCGTTACCGCAACATCCGGCGCGCCGGGACGAATGGGCGACAGGCGGCGCTGGACATGACCCAAGAGCACATTGAACCCCAGCGGCACCGCCGCCGGCGGGCGGCTTCGGGTCCATCAACGCAACGGAGACCAACCGTGAAACCGAGACTGAACCCGTTCACCGTCGCCAAGGACGGCATCACGGCGCTCACCAACGTCGATGCCTATCTGCAGAAATGCGGGCTCGATCACAAGCTGCTTGTGCTCGTCAAGACTCGTGCGTCGCAGATCAACGGCTGCGCCTATTGCCTGCATCTGCACACCCGCGAAGCGCGTGAACTCGGTGAGTCCGATACGCGGCTTTTTCTGCTCGATGCATGGCACGAGTCGAATCTATTCTCGCCGCGCGAACGTGCTGCGCTCGCCTGGACGGAATCACTCACCAACATCTCCGCCACGCATGCACCGGACATTGTCTTTGAGGAGGCACGCAAGCAATTTTCCGAAAAGGAGCTTGCCGACCTTTCCATTGCGATCGCGATGATTAATGCTTGGAACGGGCTTTCGATCGGGTCGCGGGCCGTGCACCCGGGGGATCTTGCGAAGGCGGCTTAGCCTCTCTCCCGCGCCAGCCGCGCCTTCAGCTTGGCGAGCGCAAGCTGCTCGAGATCGGATTGCGCCGCGCTCGCCGGGCCCATCACACTGACTTCGACGCCGGTTGTGGCGTCGATGGCGGCGACTTTCACCACGGCGCCGATGGCGGTGAATTCGAAATAGACTTCGCGGGGTTCGTCGGCGGCCATTTAGGCCTCAACGACCACGTACTTCCCTTTCACGCTCACCGGAAAGGTCTCCGCCTTGTACGGCCCCTCCACCAGCGTCGCGCCCTGCTCCACCGTGACCTGGTAGCGGCGCGTCTTCACCTTGCCGGGATCGCACCAGGACTGCCCGGTGCGGATGTCGAACTCCCACGAGTGCCAAGGGCAGCGGATGATCTCGCCGCGGCGCGTGTACTGGTACTGGCCCGGCTCCGAGGATTGGATCAGTCCGGTGGTGACGCCATCGCACAGGCTGCCGCCCTTGTGCGGACAGCGATTGTTGAGCGCGAAGAATTCGCCGTCGAGATTGAATACGACGACGGCACGCCCATTCACGTCAACGAGCTTGCGGCGCCCAGGCGGGATGTCGGCGACCGCGGCAACGATGTGCCGCGCCATCAAGACAATCCGTACAGCTTCTTGGCGTTGTCCGAATAGATCATGCGCCGCTGTTCTTCGGTGAGTGAAGGCGGCAGCGCCAGCACCGGATCGTCGAAGTCCCAGTGCGGATAATCGCTCGCGAACAGGATGCGGTCGAATCCGATCCAGCGCATCGCGTCGATCACGTGCTCCGGCTCTTCCGCTTCCTCCATCGGCTGGGTCGAGACCCAGAAGTGCTCCCGGATGTATTCCGACGGCGGCCGCTTCACGTGCGGGACCTCGTCCCGCATCCGCTCCCAGTGCTTGTCGAGGCGCCAGCCGAGCGCCGGCAGCCAGCCGAAGCCGGACTCGATCAGCACGACCTTGAGGTCGCGATACTGCTCGAACAGCCCCTCGAAGATCATGCTCGCGACCACCGCCTGCTGCCCGGTCGCGTGCTCGGTCATCTCCTCGATGTAGAAAGACGGCCACCCCGAATTGGTCATCGCCCAGCCCGAGTAGCCGAACACGTGGATGCCGACCGGTAGTCCGGCCTCCACGGCTGCTTCGTAAATCGGCCAGTAGCGGCGCCGCCCATGCGCTTCCGCCGTGCGGCTCAGCATGAACACCTGCGCGAAATCCTTCTGACCGGCGCGTCGCTCGATCTCGGCTCTCGAGGCTTCCGGGTGCTCGTAAGGCACCACCACGGAGGCCTTGAGACGCTTGTCGCAGGAGGTCCAGCGCTCGAGCTGCTGCTCATTTGCGGCGAAGGCCATGGCGGCGGAGAAGTCCGGGTTCTGGTCGCCCTGCGCGGTCGGCTGCAGCGGGTTGAGGATGCCGTAGTCCATGTCGTAGAGGTCGAGCAGCTGCTCGCGCATGAAACCGAGATCGCTGCCCGGCAAACCGCCGCCCGGCGGCCAGGCATCGCGGCGCGCTGCCTGCGGCGTGATCTTCGGCATCGGATAGGACTTGGTGAAGCCGTGGCGCGGCCGGATGCCGTAGGTTTGCAGGTACGACCACCACTGATTGGACATGTGCTTGCGGTAGTCCTCGATCAGCATCTTCGGGTGGATGTCGCAATCGACGATGCCGTAGCGCGTCTTCTGCGCGCGATTGGGGCGAACCTCGACGTTCATTGGCGACTCTCCTTAGCCTTGCGCATGATCTTACCCGAAAACCGGTTTCCACTTTTCGGGATCATGCGCCGGGAGATGGGTTAAGCCGATCATACGTCGCGAGCGGATTCTCCACCAGTATCTTGCGCTGCAAACCTTGCGGAATTCCCCGCGGCAGCCGCTCGTCGCCTTCGAACTGCCAGTGCGGAAAATCCGAGGAAAACAGCAGCATATCGTCCGAACGCAGGTGCTCGACGATGCGTTCCACATCGCCCGGATTGGACGGCCCGTCGAACGGCTGCAGGGTGAGCCGGAAGTGGTCGCGCACGATCTCAGAAGGGGAGCGATCGACCCACGGCACCTCGGTGCGCGCCCCACGCCAGAATTTCGAGAACCGCCACAGGAAGCCCGGCATCCAGGTCACGCCGGATTCGATCAGCACGACCTTGAGCTTCGGATGCTTGGCGAACACGCCCTCGGTGATCAGGCTCGCGACCTGGGTCTGAAAGCCCTGGGACTGGCTGGTGTAGTCCTCGACGTAGGAGGTCGGCCAGCCGAGCGAGGTCACCGGATTGCGATAGTTCGAACCTGCATGAATGCCGATCGGCAGGCCCAGCCGCTCGGCGGCGGCGAAGATCGGCCAGTGATGGCGGCGCCCGAGCGGCGTCTCCTGCATCGCCAGCACCAGGATCTGTACGAAGCGCCGGTCCTTGGCGCAGCGCTCGATCTCGTCGACCGCGTACTCGATATTCTGGATTGGGATCACGATGGACGCGCGTAGGCGCGGATCGCGGTCGAGCCATTCCTTCGAGATCCAGTCGTTGAGCGCACTCGCGAACGCGCGCGCGATGTCCTCGTTGAAGATGAGCTGGACCCCGTAGAGGCAATTCAGGATCGCGTGGCTTGCGCCCCAATGGTCGCACACCTGCGCGGTCAGCTGCGTCACGTCGGTCGCGGGATATCCATTCTCGCCGCGGAAATCGGGCCGCGCGCTGATCGGCGCATTCGGCGGGTAGCTCGCGGATTCGAGCGAGCCCATGCCGCGCTCGACAACCGAGTCGCGCCAGTACGTCTCGAGATACGGCAACAGGATTTCGTTGCCCGTCACCGTCGGATGCACGTCGCAGTCGATGGCGCCCTTCATCCCAATTCCCCCGAGCTTCGCGCCGCGCAGTAGACGCCGGCGAGGATCAGCGCAAAGCCGACCACATGATAACTCATCAGCGGCTCGCCGAGCAGCGCGCCGGTCAGCAACGCGCTGAAGATCGGGACGAGATGGAGGAAGACCCCGGCCCGGTTCGGGCCGATCAATTCCACGCCGCGGGTCCAGCACATGAAAGCGGTGATCGTCGAGAAGAGCGTGACGAAGGCGATCGAGCCGAACGTCAGCACGGTCGGCTGCAGCCGGAAGCCGCTCGAATACTCCCACGCCATCGCCGGCAGCACCGCAATGCCGGAGATCAAGCAGAACATGAACATGAAGCTCACCGGATGGATCGCCGGCCGCCAGCGCATCGAGGCCGAATACACCCCCCACAGCACCATGTTGATCAGGATGAGGATGTCGCCCGTGTTGAACGAAAAGTGGGTCAGCATGCCCGGATCGAGCTTGGTGATGATTGCGAGCACGCCGAGGAGCGAGACCATGATGCCGACAGCCTGACCGGTCGTCAGCCTGTCGCCGAACATCGCGGCGCTTGCCGCCGCGATGAACAGCGGCGCAAGCGAGTTCATCACCGAAACGTTCAGCGCGGTGGTGAGCTGCAGGCCGACGAATTGCAGCGCGCCGAAGATGCCGCCGCCGATCAGCGCGAGATAGATCAGCACACCCATGTGCGTGCGGATCAGCGGCCAGTCGCGCGCGAGATGTCTCCGTATGAATGGGAACAGGACCAACGCCGCAAGCAGCCACCGCAGCGTCGTGATCGTGAGCGGTGGCACGTGGCCAGCGATGGCGCGGCCCATCAGGTGATTGCCGGACCAGCACAGGCTCGCGAGCGCGAGCACCAGGTAGGCGTTGCCGAACAGGCCGTGCGCGAGCGTGGCCTTTTGCGGCTCTCGTGCGACTGTCATGGGAGGAGACTTTAGCCGCGCGAAGCCGCAGGGGCAGAATTCAATCCGTCGCGATTGTAGATGTCATCGCGGAACTGCACGACGCCGTCGGCGGTCGCCCATCCGGTGATGTAGACCCAGTGCAGCGGCACCTCCGGCTTGAGCTTGGCGTCCTTGCGCTCACCCGACTTGATCACCTCGTCGATCTCGATGCGCGACCAGCCGGAGGTCTCGGAAAGCATCCACACCACAAGATCGCGCACGTTCTGAATGCGCATGCAGCCCGAGGAGTCGAAGCGCACATCGTCGCCGAACAGGTTCTTGTACGGCGTATCGTGCATGTAGACGCCGTGTGCGCTCGGGAAGTTGATGCGGATTGTGCCGAGCGAATTGCGCTCGCCCGGATCTTGCTTGAACTTGTAGTTCACCGCCTCGTCGGAGAACCAGTTCACTTGCGCGGGCGTGAGCTCGTTGTTCTTGCTGTCGAGGATGCGGATGCCGTAACGGGTGAGATAGTCGGGCTCGGCCTGCATCTTGGGGATCAGGTCCTTGCGCACGATCGAAACCGGCACGGTCCAGTACGGATTGAAATTGATCTCGACGATTCTGCTGTTCAGCTCGGGCGACGGACGGTCCGGCTTGCCGGCGACCGCGATGTGGCGCGACATCACGGTGCCGTTCTCGATCGCCTCGAGCTGCGCCGCCGGGATGTTGCAGACGACAAAGCGCGGTGCCCCCTTGGTGTTGAACGAGCGCAGGCGCGCGAGATTGATCTTGAGCTGGTTGAGCCGCTGCTCCGCCGGAATGTTCAGCGCCTTCAGTGTTAGCGCACCCGACCGGCCGTCGGCCGAAATGCCATGCCGCGCCTGGAAGCGCTTCACCGCCGCCTCGACGTAGCTATCGTAGATGTCGTTCTCGACCGCGCTCGGATCGAGATCGCCCGCCACGGTGAGCCGCTGGCGCAGCGCAACGACGGCGGGATGACGCGCGCCGGTGCGCAGCCGCTC